>CANGJP010000013.1 GCA_947454465.1 Pseudomonadota bacterium | reverse complement strand
CTAGGCATAAAGCGTTTTTTTGCCCAACGACCGTTGCCATCCATAATGACAGCAACATGACGAGGCTGCTTACCAGTGATTGCGCTTTTAGACACGACTCAAACCTGCATCACTTCTTTTTCTTTTTCAACTAACACCTGCTCAATTTCCGCAACATACTTATCAGTCAATTTTTGAATTTCATCCTGCGCACGATGCTCTTCATCTTGTGTCACTAACTTTTCCTTAAGCAATTCTTTAACATCGTTCAGTACGTCACGGCGTACATTACGCACAGCCACACGCGCTCCTTCAGCTTCGTTACGCACCACCTTGGTCATATCACGTCTACGCTCTTCAGTCAGAGGCGGCATCGGAATACGAATAATCATACCGGCAGTATTCGGCATCAATCCCAGATCAGATTTCATGATGGCTTTTTCAATCACCTGAACCATCCCCTTATCAAACGGCGTGACCACCAGTGTTCGCGCATCTTCTACATTGATACGCGCCACCTGCGACAAGGGCGTATTAGTTCCGTAATAGTCAACTTTTAGATGATCGACGAGACTAGGATGAGCACGCCCCGTGCGCAGTTTTTTTAGTTCATTGCGCAATGCCAACACGCATTTCTGCATACGCTCATTCGCATCTTTCTTGACATCTTCAATCATGGTGACTCCGTCTTGAAACCAGGTTCAGTAGGGATAAGGATGAATTAGTTAGTAACCAGAGTACCGACATCCTCACCACGCACAATACGCAGTAATTCACCCGGCACAGTCAAATCAAATACCCGCAAGGGCAAATTATTTTCTCGGCACATCACGATTGCAGTGGCATCCATGACACCCAAGCCATCCGCCAAAACTTTCTCGAATTTAAGATGGTCATATTTCTTTGCATCAGGATCCTTTTTAGGATCAGCAGTATAAATACCGTCCACTTTGGTCGCTTTAAGCAACAGATCAGCATTAATTTCAATAGCACGTAGACTCGCCGCCGAATCCGTGGTGAAGAAAGGATTTCCAGTTCCTGCTGCAAAAATAGTGACTCGGTTTTTTTCGAGATGCCGTACGGCACGCCGACGGATATATTCCTCACAAACTTCGTTAATACGAACAGCGGACATGACACGCACATGACTGCCTAAAGACTCCAGCGCATCCTGCATCGCCAAAGAATTAATCACCGTCGCCAGCATACCCATGTGATCACCCGTGACGCGATCCATTCCAGCACGGGCCAAGCCCGCTCCGCGAAAAATATTGCCCCCACCAATGACCACGGCAACCTGTACGCCTAGATTACTGACCTCGCAAATCTCCTTGGCAATCCGTTTTAGCATCACCGGATCAATCCCATAGTCACCTTCACCCATCAGCGCCTCGCCCGATAATTTAAGCAAAATGCGCGACAATTTTCCGTTGCCATTCTTGCTCGTGCCGGAAACGATTGGGTGATCCATGCTAGTACTTAAATTACTGTTACTCATAATGGCCAGAGTTTATCCTGTGACAAAGGCATTGGGCTTAACTTCCTGTAATTTATTAAAAAGAACCCCGCTCTAGGCGGGGTTCTGAATCAGTACTCGTCAGGTCAGGCCGCCGCTTTAACCGCCAAAAGCCTGCTTCATGACTTCAGCAGCAAAGTCTTCCTGCTTCTTTTCAATACCAGCGCCAACTTCAAATCGAAGGAACGACTGAATTTCGGCTTTGGATTGCTTGAGGAACTGCTCAACGGTCTGCTTATCATCTTTTACGAAGGGCTGGCCTAGAAGGGTGATTTCACCCACCCACTTGCGCAACTTACCGTCAATGATCTTGACCAGCATGTCTTCAGGCTTACCAGCATTCTTCGGATCGGACTTGATCATTTCAAGCTGAATGGCCTTTTCTTTATCTACAACTTCGTTAGGCACATCGCTAATAGATAGGTGAGCTGGATTGATCGCGGCAACATGCATGGCGACATCCTTGGCGACCGCTTCCTCGCCCGACTTCAGCGCAACCAGTGCACCGATACGGGAACCATGGAGATAAGCACCCAGCACGGCAGGTGCATCCAGCAACCCGATGCGACGCACGCTGATATTTTCACCAATTTTGGCAATCAGTGCGCGACGCATCTCTTCAAGCGTACTGCCATCCGCCAACTTGGTTTCAAGCAACGTTGTCACGTCAGTCGCACGAGTAGCCAATGCCAACTTACCCGCATTGGCAGCAAAAACCTGAAAATCTTGCTCACGAGCAACGAAGTCCGTTTCGCAATTAACTTCCACTAGTACAGCAGTCTTGCCATCGGCACTGCGCTCGATGACCACCACACCCTCGGCGGCAATACGACCGGCTTTTTTATCAGCCTTGGTCAAACCTGATTTACGCATCAATTCCGCAGCGGCATCCAGATCACCCGCCGTTTCAACCAATGCTTTTTTACATTCCATCATGCCAGCGCCGGTGCGCTCACGCAGAATCTTGACAGCTTCAGCGGTTACAGACATTTCTTACATCTCCAAGGTGATGACCGTCGTGTTAATCAGACCCAACGGCACCCACAGTTTTAAACAAGAAGTACTCAACAAAGGGCCTGTATCCGACCCTTTATTATTCCAATCACGCTTCGTCAGCTGCCTCATCATCGGCATCAGCTACTGCAACGCGGGGAGCAGCTTTCTTTCGAACCGCAGCGGCAGCAGGCTTACGACGTGGAGCCGCAGCAGGACGCCCTTTGGGCTTGCCTTCCTCATCCAACTCCACAAACTCATCTTCACTGACTGTCACGACTGGTGCCGCAGAACGACCATCTAGTACGGAATCAGCAACACCCGTGACATACAGTTGAATAGCACGCATGGCATCATCGTTACCTGGAATCAAATAATCCACGCCATCGGGTGAGCAATTGGTGTCCACCACGGCGACTACCGGAATACCTAGCTTTTTAGCTTCATGAATAGCGATGTGCTCATGGCCGACATCGATGACAAACAACACGTCCGGCAATGAATCCATATTCTTGATGCCACCGAGACTGCGTTGCAATTTCTCCAACTCACGACGCAACTGAATGCCTTCGCGCTTATTGTGATGACTCAAGGTGCCATTGGCTACCATTTCCTCTAAATCTTTCAATCGCTTAACGGACTGACGAACTGTTTTGAAATTGGTGAGCATGCCGCCTAACCATCGATGACTCACGTGCGGCATACCACAGCGCTCGGCTTCCTGCTTCACAGCTTCACGGGCAGAACGCTTAGTACCGACAAAGAGAACTTTGCCGCCATTGGCGACGATCTGACGAATAAACCCTGCCGCAGTATTGAATAATGGCAGTGATTTTTCGAGATTGACGATATGAATTCGATTGCGCTCACCAAAAATATAGGGAGCCATCTTCGGGTTCCAGAAACGGGTTTGATGTCCGAAATGAACACCCGCTTCCAACATCTGTCGCATAGACACGCTGGACATACTTAAACTACTCCAAATTGTGGGGTTAGGCCGCCACGCACCCCTTACGACAACCCGAGAACTTTCACCCGAATCCTTTGGATATATGGATTCGTCGCTCAATTCCCAAGCACCCAGCCGCAAGTGTCGGTACGTGTGTGGTTTTGATTGATAAAAAAACGCGCGCTTTATACCATGAGTTCCCTTATCAACCAACTATTTATGCACGAGAGCGTGCGCAGATTCAGCAAGCGGGCCAGGCCGCAGCTCGGCGCCCCATCCTGACGACCATGAAATTCACCATCAAAAACCCCGCTGAACAGGAGGCGATGCGCCGCGCAGGCCGCATGGCCGCCGATCTCCTTGATTTTATTGAACCCTTTGTCCAACCCGGCATCACCACCGACGAGCTCAACCACCTGTGCCACCAACACATGCTGGAGGTGCAAAAGACTGTGCCTGCCCCCCTGAACTACCGAGGATTCCCCCGTTCGATCTGCACCTCAGTCAATCACGTGGTGTGTCATGGCATTCCCAGCGACAAAAAACTCAAGTCAGGTGACATCATCAATGTTGATGTCACCCCCATTACCGATGGCTGGCACGGTGATGCAAGCCGCACCTTTGCCGTGGGCACCGTCGCCCCATCAACCGAACGCCTTATCGATGTGACCTACCGGGCCATGTGGCTAGGTATCAAGCAATTACGACATGGCGCTCATTTAGGTGATATTGGCGCGGCCATTCAGAAATACGTTGAAGCCGAGCATTACTCCGTGGTGCGCGAATACTGCGGACACGGCATCGGCCAGACCTTCCATGAAGACCCACAGGTTCTCCATTACGGCAACCCAGGGTCCGGAATGCAATTACAAGCAGGCATGACCATTACGGTCGAACCCATGGTCAATGTTGGCAAGCGCCATGTACGACTACTACCAGATGGCTGGACAGTCATCACCAAGGATCATTCCTTATCCGCCCAATGGGAGCACACCGTATTGATTACTGAAACCGGCTATGAAGTGCTCACCTTAGGTACTAAAGAACGCGAACAAGGCCCACCGATTTGATCGGGCCAACACCATGACCTAGATAGCAAACCTATAAGCCCGTCTGTGGCATCATGCGTGCGCCTGTACAGGCAGGTTCACTTTACAAGTCAGTCCATTTTTTTGTATGCAAAACTTGAAACCCGCCTCTTCAGACGATTCGACGCCCTATGCCCATGATCCGGCATGGGACTACCTGAACTCAGTAGAACCTGAACTGAATGCGAATGGCTTTTCAGTGACTGCCTTTCGGTCGGTGTTGAGTGAAGGAGACAACCGACTTAAGCAACGCTTTCAAGACGAAGATTCCGTTGAAGTTATCGTGCGGGACCGCGCCCGACTAGTCGACGCGCTGCTGCGTACTGCATGGAATATGCAGGTCGGTAAATACCATAAAGAATTAGCCCTCATCGCCGTCGGCGGCTATGGGCGCGGTGAACTCAATCTATGCTCTGATATTGATGTCATGATCCTCCTGCCTAAAAGCGAGGACAGTACTTGGCAGTCTAAACTGGAAAAATTTCTCGCATTTATGTGGGACATTGGTCTGGAAGTGGGACATAGCGTGCGCACCATTGATGACTGCCAACGCGAAAGCGAGGGAGACGTGAGCATCGCCACCACCTTGATTGAGTCGCGACTGCTAGTCGGCCCCGACACCCTACTGGATGCGATGCGCCGCGCACTCGCTCCAGAAAATGTCTGGCCTACCAAAGCTTTCTTTGAAGCCAAAGTAGCTGAACAGGTTGCTCGCCATCATCGATTCCATGACACCGCCTACAACCTTGAACCCAATGTAAAATCCAGTCCTGGCGGCCTGCGAGACATTCAGACCATTGGCTGGGTAGCTAAGCGTCACTTCGGCGCAGACTCACTTGATGAGTTGGTCAAACACAATTTCTTAACTCGCAGCGAACTACGCAAACTGAAAGCAGCGCAAGCCTTTTTATGGCGAGTGCGCTTCGCACTGCATGTCCTGACCGGCCGCCGTGAAGACCGCATCCTATTTGATTACCAAATCAAACTCGCCCAGATGTTCGGCTACGAAGACGCCACTTATACGCTGGCTGTTGAACAATTCATGCAACGCTACTACCGCAATGCGATGGAAATCAGCTTGCTCAATGAAATGCTCTTGCAACTCTTTAGTGAAGCCATCCTCTCCAATCCAAACGTTGCACCCATACCCGTCAACCCTCGCTTCCAAATCCGCAACGGCTATCTGGAAACAACTAACGAAGATGTATTCGAACGCAATCCATCGTCTCTGCTAGAAATATTTGTCGTACTGCAGCAGCACCCAGAATTACGCGGCGTCAGTGCACCGACAATTCGACAAGTCACTCGTGACTTATGGCTGATCGACGATGAGTTTCGTCAACAACCACGGAACCACCGACTGTTTATGGAAATTTTGCTGGCTCCCGTAGGTGTCACGCATGAATTACGACGCATGAATACTTATGGTGTCTTGGGTCGTTACATCCCTGCGTTCGGCCGGGTTGTCGGTCGCATGCAATACGATTTATTCCATGTATATACCGTCGATGCGCATACCCTGTTCGTACTGAGTAACTTGCGTCGTCTGGCTATGCCTAAATTTGATCATGAATTACCTGCCATTTCGCAAGTCATGCAGGCCTTACCCAAACCGGAAGTGGCCTACCTGGGCGCGCTGTTCCACGACATCGCTAAAGGACGCGGCGGCGATCACAGTGAACTTGGCTCCGTCGATTCTGAGACCTTTTGCTTGGAACAAGGCATGTCCCGCTACGATGCAAGGCTTGTTTCATGGCTGGTACGTAATCATCTTGTCTTTTCGATGACAGCACAAAAGAAAGACATCAGCGACCCGCAAGTGATTCATGAATTTGCAGAACTGGTTGGTGACCAAACTCACTTGGATTATCTGTATGTACTAACCGTCTCTGATGTTCGCGGGACCAATCCGAAAATGTGGAACAACTGGAAAGCATCGTTGTTCAATGAATTCTATGAGGCTGTAAAAAAAGCCCTGCGACGCGGTCCAGAAAATCTCATTGATAAAGATGAACTCATTGAAGAAAACAAATCAAAAACCAAGGAGTTACTAACTGGAGCAGGCATTGAGCCGACACTCATTACTTCATTGTGGGAACGATTTCCAGACGTTTACTTCATCCGCTTCAACGCCAACGAAATTGCATGGCATACTGAACTGTTAGCACGACGCCCTAATGATGACAATATACCGCTGGTACGCATACGACAAATTACTGGGCGCGGTGGCACGACTGTGCTGGCCTATACGCCAACCCCGCAAAACAGCTTTGCCAAAACCACCGCACTGCTCGACCAAATGGGGCTGAATATCGTGGACGCACGCATCATTCAGACCCAAGACGGCCACTCGTTAGATACCTACACCGTACTGGAAGAGAACAACAAAGAATTAAGTGATAAAAATCGTATTGTAGAAATTGAAAAAGAACTCAGCTGCATTTTGGCTGGGCCCGATGGCTACTCATTAACCGTAACTCGTCGGGCCAATCGCCAAGTCAGACTATTTACGACCACCACCCAATTGAATTTCAGCGAAGACACGATCAACAAGCGCACCATCATGGAATTAATCGCTGGCGACCGTCCTGGACTGTTATCAAAGATCGGCAGGGTCCTGATGCAAGAGCATGTTTATTTACATGATGCCAAAATTAGCACAGTAGGTGAACGTGCTGAAGACGTGTTCTATGTAACAGATACAGCAGGAAAACCACTGAGCACAGAAACACGCAATCAATTGCAGCAAAGATTGATCACCGAACTGGATCAAAAACCCGCCAAATGAGTGTTAACACATTCACATCAAATAGAATCTAGCCAAGTAATGTAATGAACCCTAGCCTTTCAGCTCTCAAACCTTATCCATTCGAGAGATTGCGCGCCCTATTAGCGCACAGCCAACCGAATCCACAACTGGCCTTAATTGGCCTGCAGATTGGCGAACCGAGACACCCGGCACCTGCTTTTATTGAGCAGGCATTAATCAAGCACATGCGTGGATTAGGTCATTATCCTCTGACTGCTGGAATACCAGAGCTGAGACAATCTATAGCAGAATGGGTGACACGACGATTCAAGTTACCAAACGACAGTATCAATGCAGACACGATGATCTTGCCAGTCAACGGCACTCGTGAAGCATTATTTTCGTTCGTACAGGCGGTGGTTGATCGCAGTGAACCCGCCGCTGTGTTGATGCCCAATCCGTTCTACCAAATTTATGAAGGGGCCGCATTGTTAGCGGGTGCAGAACCTGTGTTTCTAAATACGACCGCCGCAACGCAATATCTTCCTGATTTAGAGAGCATCTCTGCGGAGACTTGGAAACGCTGCCAAATTCTATTTTTATGCTCGCCAGGTAACCCAACCGGTGCGGTCATGTCATTAGACTATTTTAAACGTGCGCTCGAACTGGCAGATCAATATGATTTTGTCATTGCCTCTGATGAATGCTATTCCGATATCTATCTCAACGAAGAAAATCCACCTACCGGCTTAATTCAAACCGCCATCGCCTGTGGGCGCACTGACTTATCACGATGCATGGCTTTTTATAGCCTCTCAAAACGTTCGAGTGTACCGGGGCTTCGCTCAGGCTTTGTTGCAGGCGACCCTAAACTCATTAAGCCCTTTCTGCTCTACAGAACCTATCACGGTTGCGCCATGCCACCTCCGACTCAACAGGCCAGTTTACTTGCATGGAATGACGAGTCGCATGTAAGTGAGAATAGAAAACTCTATCAAGCTAAATTCGCTGCGATGATTCCAATCCTGCAACCTGTCCTAAACATAAGCGCACCTGACGCTGGCTTTTATCTCTGGCCATATGTTGGTGATGATGAACACTTTACGCGTGAACTCTACGAACAGAGTAGCGTTATGGTCTTGCCCGGTCGTTACTTATCGCGCCAGACTCACCAAGGCGACCCCGGCAAGGGTCATGTTCGCTTGTCCCTCACCGCCAGCATTGATGAATGTCGACTCGCTGCAGAACGCATTCGCACTTACATTGAATCCAAATCATTCAAACCCTTCTAACTAGACCCCTATCTGGAAACGATCATGCCTGAACACACCTCACTTGCTGACACCATAACCGCAGCGTTTGAACAACGCCTGCAACTGTCCTCAAAGAACGCACCGTCAGAAATCAGACAGGCCGTAGAACAAGCCCTTCACTTACTTGATAACGGTCAGGCTCGCGTTGCAGAAAAAATTGATGGCACTTGGCGGGTCAATGAATGGCTTAAAAAAGCGGTGTTATTGTCGTTTCGGTTAAATGACAACGCCCCGATGCCCGCCGGTGGCTTCACTCAGTTCTACGACAAAGTACCGACTAAATACGCCCACTACGATGCCGCACGTTTTGCTGCTGAAGGAGTGCGGGTTGTACCGCCTGCGGTTGCACGACGCGGCTCATTCATCGCGCCGAACGCAATCCTGATGCCTTCCTACGTCAATATTGGTGCTTATGTGGGCGAAGGTACCATGGTCGACACCTGGGCCACCGTTGGATCGTGTGCGCAAATTGGTAAGAATGTGCACTTGTCCGGTGGTGTGGGCATTGGAGGCGTCCTTGAGCCCCTGCAAGCCAGCCCAACCATCATCGAAGATAACTGCTTTATTGGCGCACGCTCTGAAATTGTTGAGGGCGTCATTGTTGAAGAAGGCTCTGTCATTTCCATGGGCGTCTTTATTGGTCAAAGCACCAAAATCTATGATCGAACCACGGGTGAGATCATCATGGGTCGCGTACCTGCAGGCTCGGTGGTCGTCTCTGGCAATCTACCGTCTAAAGATGGAACGCATAGCCTGTACTGCGCAGTCATCGTCAAGCGCGTGGATGCACAGACACGTGCCAAGACTTCTTTAAACGAATTACTACGTACAACCGATTAAAAAAACGCCGTGCTAGCTAATAGCTAGCACGGCGTTCTAATGACCATAGACACTGAAATAATTAAGCAGTTCAGTCGTATAATTTCAGTGTCAACATTACCAATTAATTTTTTTACGGAACCGGTAACGCACATAAATCGCAATACCGTTCATGGCCAAAGTCATCACTAATAGCACCGCACCTGCAGCCGCGGCATTAACCTGAAACGCGGTATCGGGACGCGACACCCAATTGAACATTTGAATGGGCATGACAGTGAAGGGATCACTCAGCCACGTAAAGCTCAGATAAGGAAACTCACTACCGATAGGGGGAGTCGGTAAAAAAGCAATAAAAGCCAGTGCACCAATGGTAATAATCGGTGCTGTTTCACCAATGGCACGAGACAATCCGATAATTAAACCGGTCAAAATTCCACCGGAGGAATACGGCACTACATGATGGGCCGTCACTTCCCAACGTGTTGCCCCCAAGGCATAGGCGGCCTCACGAATATTACGCGGCACGGCACGAATCGCTTCGCGCGAGGCCACAATCACGATAGGCAGGATCAGCAAGGCAAGCGTCAAACCTGCGGAAGCAATACTCTGCCCCAGTTCTAACTTATAAACAAACAAACCGAGTGCCAACAGCCCATAAATAATCGACGGCACCCCCGCTAGGTTAGTGACATTGATCTCGATAATCGCAGTAAAAATATTTTTAGGGGCATATTCTTCCAGGTAAACGGCAGCTGCAACACCCACCGGCATGGCTACACAGACCGTCGCCAGCATGACTAAACACGTACCGACCCAAGCGGATAAGATGCCAGCTCGCTGAGCATTACGTGAAGGAAAGTTGGTAAAAAAATCCCACCCAAAACGAGGTGCGCCATCACGCACCAGATCTAGAAATAACACCGCCAGCGTCAATAACGACGCAAACAGGATGGTCATGCCTAAGATCACAAATAACTGATCGATGAGCTTATGACGTTGCAGCGATTTCATGGCTGCATCGGCCACCAGCTTGCTAGGGATATGTGAAACAGAAGCATTTGAGGCACTCATTAGTACACCTCACGAAAACGACGGGTCAGAATAAATCCACCAATATTAAACACCAGCGTAATCAACATCAGCACTAACCCTGCTGCAAAGATGGACTGGTAACCGATACTGTCATGAGGCAAATCTCCCAGACTTACCTGCACAATGAATGCCGTAATTGTCGCCGCTGATTGCGTCGGATCCCATGTCAAATTAGGCTGAAGTCCCGCCGCGACAGCCACCACCATGGTTTCCCCGACCGCGCGTGATATCCCCAAAATATAGGCCGCAGCTATACCTGAAAGAGCGCCTGGTACCACCACGCGAGTCGCCGTCTGAAAACGTGTCGCACCCATGGCATAACTGCCTTCGCGCATGTATTTAGGTACCGCCCGCATCGCATCTTCACTTAAAGAGGCAATATAAGGGATGATCATGATGCCAATAACCAACCCTGGCCCGAGCATATTAAAACCAGGCAGATTCGGGATGAATTTTTGCAAGAACGGCGTCACCATCATCAAAGCGAAATAGCCATACACCACCGTCGGTACAGCGCCTAATAACTCCAGCATCGGTTTAATCGTTTCACGTGTGCGGTGAGAAGCAAACTCGCTGAGATAAATCGCAATGATCGTTCCACAGGGAATGGCCAACAACAAGGCCACCATGGTCGTCACTAGAGTACCCGCCACCAGGGGCAGAATGCCGAAGTGAGGACTGTCAAACATCGGAGTCCATAAATTGTCGGTGAGAAATTCTTTCAACGACACATTGGCAAAGAAAGGCAACGACTCGGTCACCAGAATCAACGCGATTGAAACAGTGACAAATACCGCCACCAATCCTGACAACAAGAGTCCAAACTCAATGACTCGATCACGCGACTTACGCCATTTCAAACGTCGCTGATTGTTTTGAGGGATATAAGTTTCTGAACTGGCCATAAAAGATAATTTAGCTACCCGGGCGTGGTTATCAATTTTTGTCGATTGTAACTCGACATAAGAAGACGGGGTATGACTTTTCAGTCTTACCCCGCCCGCTCACTCACTCAAATTAATCCAATCAGCGCATTACTGCTTGGCTTCCATCTTTAGCAGATCTTCAACTTTCAGACCGACTTTCGAAACTCCACCAAACACAGTACCCAACTTGCCATTTTTGACGTGTTCCTTAGCCATCTGGTAAGCCGCTGGAGCCAAGGGTACATACTTTACTTCTTTGACCAAGCTCTGTGCATTGCTCAAGTAGAAGTCTACAAACTCTTTCACTTCTGGTTTCTTCAAACTATCTACATTGACATAGATAAACAGCGGACGAGAAAGAGGATTGTAAGAACCATCCAACACAGCAACATCACTAGGTCCGACGGCTTGACCAGCACTGTTAACAACCTTCAGTGCTTTCATCTTACCGGCATTAGCCGCATAGTAAGCAAAGCCAAAGTAGGCCAACGCATTTTGATCCTGCGTCACACCCTGAACCAACACGTTGTCATCTTCACTAGCGGTAAAGTCACCACGACTGGACTTGGCTTTGCCATTCACTGCTTCGGTGAAATAATCAAACGTACCTGAGTCGGTACCAGGTCCGAATAAATTCAATGGCTGTTTTGGCCACTTCGCGTTCACCTGATTCCAAGTCTTGATGCTGCCCTGCGCGGCAGGCTCCCACATCTTCTTCAATTCAGCGACCGTGATTTGATCCACCCAAGTGGCTTTTGGGTTCACGGCAACAGTCAACGCATCATAAGCAACCGGCAATTCGATGTACTTAATACCGGCGTCTTTACACAATTGCATTTCAGCAGCCAAAATTGGACGTGATGCATCAGAAATATCCGTAGCACCTGCACAAAACTTCTTGAAGCCACCGCCCGTACCGGCAATACCTACTGTGACATGCACTTTGCCACGCTTCTGAATTTGGAATTCCTCGGCCACGGCTTCGGTGATCGGGAATACGGTACTGGAACCATCAATTTTGACCGTCTGAGCCTGAGCGGCAAACGGAACGGCGCTAAGGCCGATCGTTACCATCGACAGCAACGCTGCCAGAGATGTCTTGTTCATTGAGCTTTCCTCATAAATTCGGTTGGAAATGGCATCCCTGCCAGTGTGAATCCTGTGTATTACATTTAGGTTACAGCGAGAGTTAGAACTTGTAGTTCATGTCTAACTGAAGACGCTTGTAGTCATGGTCTTTCTTGGCCGTGGTGATGGTGCCATTAGTTGTAGCCACATCGTTATAGCGCGTGTTGATGAAATAGGTTGCATTCATCGTCCACCCCACCACTGGCACATACGCAGCCTTCAGAGCATAACCACTGGTATCGGTGATACCGCCACCAAAATCTGAATCATGGAACTGTCCATAGACAGCATCCTTTTCAGCCTTTTGATAAACCACACCCGCTTCCCAGGACTTAGCGGCGCTGGCTTTATTGAACGTAAAGCCTGCAGACAGAGCGGTATCCAACTTACTATTGGTTGTAGAGTTAGTCACCGCACCGTCATTCTTCATGTAATCCACGAAGATGCTGACAGGATAGGTACCGGCAATGAAATCCAGTTGGGCCTGCGCCTCAATCGGATTGAAATCACTGGCTAATAAAGTACAACCTGCATTGGCGCCCGTACCAGCAACAGTGGTGTTACCCAACGAACCATCAGAAGAAAACGCTGGATTGGTTGCGCTGTAATTGGTACAGGTTCCAGACACAGGCTGCTGCCCCACGCTCTTCAAATTGAAATAGCTCACTGCTGCAGTCAATGTCGTCGTTGGATTTAGCAATTGCTTCCATCCCAACTGTGCAGACACCATCTTACTATCAGTACTCTTTAGCAGACTGGTAGAAGAATTCTGCTCACCTAACCAGTTGTAAGTTACGCTACCAAACAATGGACCATTAGCATACTTCACCGCTCCACCTTCTGGCGTTAGGTCCTTATCCCAGAAATAACTAACCGTGGTCGCCCAAGGAATCGGGGTCTTACCCAACTGCACGGTCGTGAACATGTCTGGCTTCCACTCGGCATAGGCTTGGTCCAAGCTCAGCGGCTTGCGATCCCAGCTGGCATTACCTGCAGTACCATTACCCATTGTCTGGTTTGTGGAACGTGCATTATCCGCACCGCTGTTAGTGGTTGATAACTGAATCTTGGTGTTGATGTTGTCGGCAACCTTAATCAAGGCACCGAAGCGAACACGGATACGATCACGCTCACGACCACCCACATTACCTTCCGTCTGGATGTCTTCATGGCGATAACGGAAGTCACCGCTCCAGACAAACTTAGCAGCAGTTGTGCTTAAGCCTTCGAGCACGACTGACTTGGCAGCACCGTCTTTACGATCAGCCTTGGCATTTTCCTTCAAATAATCAACTTCGGCTTCCAGACGTTCGACCTTCTGGAGCAGTTCGGCATTTCCGCCAACATTCTGAGCCATGGCCGGAACGGTCATGAGCGCAGCAATCGTTCCCGCAATTACAGTCTTCTTCACAATTGTCTCCCCTAGTGGAGTGTTTAAGCTGGGAGACTTTATAAAACCGCCATGTGACAGAAATATTGCAGACAGTTGTCTGTTTTGTGAAATACGTCCGTATGACATTAATACACACGCACAGAGCCGCGCAGCCATAAGAGCAAGGTCTGCAAACAGACCAAATCACTGAGATATTAAACTGATTGGCCGCACCCCCACCGTCAATCAAGACGACGGGGCCCACCTAGGGTGAATTAACCGTAGCGACCCGTGATGTAGTCTTCCGTGGCCTTTTTACTGGGGTTGGTAAAGATCTTGGTGGCCTCATCAAACTCCACCAGTTCACCGAGATACATAAAAGCAGTGTAATCGGATACGCGCGCGGCCTGCTGCATGTTATGCGTCACGATGAGCACCGTGACTTGGTCACGTAACGTGGAAATCAGCTCCTCAATCTTGGCGGTGGCAATCGGATCCAGCGCCGAAGTGGGTTCGTCGAACAGCAAAATTTCAGGCTTGGTAGCCAACGCCCTGGCGATGCACAAACGTTGCATTTGACCGCCCGATAATGCCAAGGCGGATTCTTGCAGACGATCTTTAACCTCATCCCATAACGCCGCGCCACGCAGCGCCTGCTCCACCTGCTCAGCCAGTTGGATACGATTATTTAACCCGTGCAAGCGCAATCCGTAAGCCACGTTTTCAAAAATAGACTTCGGAAAAGGATTCGGTTTTTGAAACACCATACCAATGCGCATACGCACTTCGATTGGATCAACCCCCTTACCGATCAGGTTGATATTATCGGGCTGTAAAGTAATCGAGCCTTCATAACGAGTATCGGCCTGTAAGTCGTGCATGCGATTAAAACAACGCAAAAAAGTGCTCTTGCCACAGCCTGATGGACCAATCAGCGCAGTCACTTGCTTGTCAGCAATAGGCATATTGATGTTTTTAAGCGCCGCTTTTTCGCCGTAATAGAAATTGAGGTTCTCAACGAGAGCCTTAATTTGCAAGGCACGCACTGTACGGGTGTCATTTTTGGGGACGCTGACCAAAGGAGCGGCGTGTTTCGCAGCCGACGGCGATTGGGTCAGGGAATCGGATTCAGTTGCCAAGAGACACCTCAATGCAAACAGTCACGGATCAATAGCAATAGACACGCTATTGTAAGTGCCACCAGCCCTTATTGTCCTATCGGATGATGACATTTTTATGAAGAACCGCTATTCGCCTAGGGCAGCCCAAGGAAAATAACAGCCTTGACCGCCCGAAGACAGATAAACCCTTGCTGTAGCCGAACCTCTCCGTTATAAGTGCCGCCCATCTCCGTACTGCCCGTTTACACCCATGGCCGCCACCCCTAACACCTTAGACCTCTCCCCCGCCATCGCTCTGACCGCCGAACTGATTCGTCGCCCCTCGGTCAGCCCCGAGGACAAAGGCTGTCTAGATATCATCGGTGAACGCCTAGCTAAGGTGAAATTCAACAACGAGCGCATTGATTTTGCGCCGGTAGCTAATTTGTGGGCAAAACATGGCAATGGTCACCCCGTGCTGTGCTTTGCCGGCCATACCGACGTCGTGCCCTCCGGCCCCCGCGAAGAATGGCACACTGATCCCTTTGAACCGGTCATCCGCGACGGTACGATGTATGGCCGTGGCGCAGCTGACATGAAAAGCGGCCTGGCAGCAATGACCGTAGCCGCCGAGCGCTTTATTGCCAAACACCCTAATCACAGAGGCACGCTTGCCTTTCTGTTGACCAGCGACGAGGAAGGCCCCTCGGTAGACGGTACTCGCCGCGTCATGCAAGTACTTGAATCGCGCCCCGAGAAAATTGACTGGTGCGTGGTGGGCGAACCGTCCAGCGGCGACAAACTAGGTGATACCGTCAAGATTGGCCGGCGCGGTTCGTTATCTGGGAAACTCACTGTTCATGGCGTGCAAGGGCACGTTGCCTACCCTCACCTCGCTGAAAATCCAGTGCATTTGATAGCACCAGCGCTCGCAGAACTGGCCTCGCGAGAATGGGACAAGGGCAATGCGTATTTCCAACCCACAACGTTCCAAATTTCCAACTTAAGCGCTGGCACCGGCGCACCGAACGTCATCCCCGGTGAACTGAAGGCACGCTTCAACATTCGCTTCTCGACCGAACAGTCGGTCGAAAAGATACAAGGCACCATTACTGAAATTCTTGATAGACACAAAGTGAACTACACACTGGAATGGTTTGTCTCGGGTCTGCCCTTTTTTACCGAGCCCGGCCCCCTCTCTGAAGCAACGCAGCAAGCCGTTAAGGAATTCACCGGCTTAACGCCCGTCTTGTCCACCACCGGCGGCACTTCTGATGGTCGCTTTATTGCCCCAACGGGAGCAAGCGTGGTCGAACTCGGGGCACTGAATGCCACTATTCATAAAGTGAATGAATGCGTTCGAATTGCTGATGTGGACACGCTGTCACTGATGTATGAGCGAATGATGGAATTGCTACTGGCCTAACCAACGAGTTTTCATGGTGGAACTTGTATCACCCACCTCAATATGTTTCGTTCATCTTAAAAAATCTACTTAATACTTTTTGTAGGTCGTAATTCATTGCGACACAAGATTCATGTACCAATTATTCGGCATCAAACAATGCGACACCATGAAGAAAGCCCGGCAGTGGCTAGATGATCATGGCGTGGCTTACCGCTTTCATGACTACAAAACTGCCGGAATTGATCGTGAAACCTTAGAACTCTGGAGCAACAGCATTGGCTGGGAAGTACTACTGAATCGCGCAGGAACCACCTTTCGAAAATTGCCAGATACCAACAAAGAAAACCTTAACGAAAAAAAGGCGATAGACTTGATGCTCGCGCAACCCTCGATGATTAAACGTCCTGTACTGGTCCACGGCCAGAAAATACTCGTGGGATTCAAACCTGATCAATACGTCACACAGATTAAACCTAAATAAGGTTTAACAGCGTTCATCTTTACACTCAGGCTGCTTGCCAATTCGGAGATAACGAGCAGCGATAATAGGCATCACCCACAAATTGAGAAGCGTGGAAGACATTAATCCGCCTAATATCACCACCGCCATCGGCCCCTCAATTTCACGACCCGCCTCACCACTGCCCATGGCCAAGGGCATGACACCTAAGGCGGTCACCAGAGCCGTCATCAAGATAGGAGTGAAGCGCTCACGTGCACCGCGCAACGCTAACTGTAATGACCAATGCTTCCCTTCCTGCTCAACCAAATGATCATAATGGGCCACCAGCATGATGGCATTGCGTGCGGAAATACCAAATAAGGTGACAAAGCCAACTAAAGAACCAATCGACAGCGTGTTATTCGTCACCGCAACAGCCAGCACACCACCAACTAACGCAAATGGAACATTGATCAGTATGAGCACTACACTGCGCCATGAGCGGAACGTTGCAAGCAACAACAACACAATACCCAAGAAAGCCAAACCGCTGTTCAACATCAATTGACTACTGGCTGCCTGTGCTTCCTCAGCAACACCACCAAACTGGTAATACACACCATCAGGTAGATGTACATTATCACTGAGTATTTTTTTTGCAGTTTCAACAAATCCAACAACGTCAGTAGTTTCTGGATTTAGATTCACCACCTGACGGCGCTGACCACTCTCGTGCGAGATGGCTCCACGACTTGACACCAGATCAGTCTCTGCCACCGCCGAAACCGGTATTGAACGCCCACTAGCATTTTTCAATACCAAGTTAGACAGCGTTTCAGGATCACGCTGTTGCTGCGCGGCTAAATTCACTCGTACTGTCAAAGCCTGATTACCCTCATAAACTTGACCCACGGTATCACCGGCGTAGGAAACCTGAACCGCGTCGAGCACATCCACATCACGCAAGCCGAATGCCGCCAAGCGATCAGGAATCGATTTCACTTGCAAGGTCGGCAATTCAGATGCGGTATCCAATTGCACATCACCAGCATCAGGCAAAGTCTCCAGCACGGCTTTAATCTGTTCGGCAGTCGCATCTAGTTGATCCAGATCAGCACCAAATACGTTAACAGTCACCGCCGCGGTTTCACCGGAAATCGATTCACTGATGCGATCACCCAAAAAAGTCAGTACTTCAGATTCAAATCCAGGAAACCCAGCCAGCACCTGGTGCATGGATTCTTGTATTTGTACTTCCTCTTTTGCGGTTAAACCCGGTTTCAATTCGATATGAAATTCCGAACGGCTTGGCTCCCAAGTATCTTCTCCCGCTTCGGCACGCCCCGCCTGTTGCGATACCGTCGACACGCCTGGAATTTTCAGAGCTTGATCGGTAATTTGATCGCCAACACGAGTGACCTCAGCCAACGAGGTCCCCGTCGGCCCGAACAACTGCACCACCAGATGCCCTTCACGGAACATGGGCATCAATTCTTTACCAAAGCGACTGGCATACCCCAATGCCAGAACACCGAATAACAACGAAGCTACCAATAATCCTAGACCGACATGCCCCATACGCTTCAAGGATGCACGCTGCATTAACTTCATGCGTCGCAACCAACGCGGCTCACGCTCATCAACTCGCACACGCAATAACAACAAACACAGCACAGGAGTCACCGTGAGGGCGACCAGTAACGATCCAAAGGTGGCCAGCAAAAATGCCGTTGCCATCGGCGCAAAAAAACTACCCTGTAAACCGGGTAGCATGAGAATGGGCACGAAGACCAAGCCCACAATCAAAGTAGCCAACACAATAGGCCGACGAACTTCAATTGAAGCATTGAAGATCACCGCATCGATCGGCGTCATACTACGTAACTTCACCGCTTGACGAAGACGACGCAGAATATTTTCTACATCAATGATGGCATCATCGACCACGACGCCCAATGCCACCGCCAGACCACTCAAAGTCATGGTATTGATCGTCCAGCCAATACGATCCATGACTAATACCGCAAACAGTAGCGACAACGGTATAGTGACAAACGAAATCAGTGCAGTACGCCAGCTACGTAAAAATAAGATCAATACCACGGCAACCAGTAATGCACCCAAAGCCAATGCATCACGCATACTTTTCAACGCCACTTCAATGAATGTTGCAGGACGGTGCAGCGCGGGGTAAACGGTAACCCCACGAGACTGAAGCATGGGCTGCAACTCAGTCAAAGCGGCTTCTAACCGCTCCGTGACATCCAGCGTATTTGAAAGATACTGACTGCCCATGGATAACAGCACTTCGGGCTTGCCTTGCACATGGGCATCACCAAACACTGGTTCTGCTGCATAACTCACTTCGGCCACATCACCAATGGTAATGTTACTGCCCTCACGTTGAGTCACAACCGTTCTGGCAATACCTTCAGGCGTGCTGTTATCTGCAACCGCCCGAATCAAAATTCGTTGAGAGGGCGTATCAACAAAGCCTGAGCCCCGTAATGCGATGGCATCACTTGCCGCTGACAACACTTCATTAATTCCTAAATTCAGCGCAGTCAACCGCTCTTGCTTTACAGCAATCTGAATCTCACGACGACCGCCTCCAAACAAAATAGCACGCGCCACGCCGGGTACAGACAACAGACGCGGTCGCACTGTCCACTCTATCAAGCTACGCAATTCAATAGCACTGAGCCGATCACTGGTAAAACCCACCTTGAGCAAGTCCATGGTAGACGAGGTCATCGGACCTAGCACCGGTGTGCCTATACCCTTAGGTAACAAGGCCGCAGCTTCATTAATCCGCTCAGCCAACAACTGCCTATCACGATAAATATCAGTTCCTTCTTCAAAGACCACCGTGATCACGGAGAGACCTTGTATCGAGTCAGATCGCACTTCAGCTATATTGGCACCACCATTAATGGCATTTTCGAGCGGTTGTGTAACAAGACGCTCAACATCTTCGGCCAATAAGCCCGGCACTTCAGTCTGCAGCGTCGCCTGCGCTGGAACGAACTCTGGAAACACATCATATTTAGCATGTAATACAGTCAAGCCACCGTAAAACATCAGCACAGTGGCAAGCACCACCACTAAAAACGGATGACGTAATGAGCTTCGAATTAAGGTTCCTAACATCAGCTATTCTTCTTTTTCTTCTTCGGTGTCTTGCGGTGACAATTCAGCACCTAAAATTAAACCAGCACCCACGGCTACTACTTTATCACCAACTTTAATGCCATTAGTGATCAACACCGCCTCATCCAACCATTGCCCGATGGACACCGCGACACGTTGATAATGACCCTGCTCATGCTCGACATAAACCCAATGCCGACCCTGCCAGCGCACCACACATGATTTTGGCACTTTAATTCCCGAAACAGCATGAGTTACATCTTGCAACTCTGCTGACAAGATCTGTCCAGGCTGCAATTGAAACTGCGAACTATTCGCCACGCTTAACAAATAAGCGTTACCTAATGACTGACTATGCGTGTGTGGCAACGGGCCGAGCAACTTGGCATTAATGAGACTGTTATCGGATAACAACCTTAAACGCATGGTACTGGCAGATAACCCAGCAGGCGCCGGATTCAGCAACTCGGCGCGCGCAAGTACTGTTTTGCCACTCAATAACGACCGAAGCAACTGATCTTGTGCCTGCACAGCCATCTGGCCAATCCCATTTCCCCATGTACTTAATAGCTGCGCCTGTAAAGATTGAACACGAGCAGAGTCAGCAATAGATTGGGCTCGCGCCGACTCGACAGTTTTTAATGCCGCATTGTTACCAGACTGATACAGCGATTCTAACCGCTTAAGCTCACTACTGGATGCACTCGCAGACGCCTGAGCAGCATTCAAGTCAGCCAAGACATTCACTAACATTGAAGCGTCCAACACTTGCGCAGCGGCCTGCCATTGACGTGCGGACTGCACACTCACCGCAACCACTGTAGTAATACCGAAATTTGTTCTCACCTGCTCAGTCAGCTTGACAGCTGCATAAACAGGACACTGCAACAACAGTAACAATGAAGTCATTATTATTTTAGGGAACATGAAATTAGTATCCTTCGAAAGAAGATCACTAGTGGGCACGTGATACGTGCAGCAAGGACTGTTTACTTAATTCAACTTCAGGACCAGTCAACGGCGTGCGCAATGTGTTTTCAAGTTCACCTAAAGATTGTTGCATACGCTCAACGGCATCCAATACAGCAAGTTTCTGCGTACTGAGATTTAATTGCGCCACGATCACCTCAATGCGTTCCGCCGCACCTACAGCCACCGCCTGCTGAACCTGTCGGAGTAATTTCTCAGCGGCATCATGTTGCTCGGTCACGGCCTCAACCATTTCAACGGAAGAATGATAGACACGGCGCGAGACATCAATCTCGTTCAGAATTTGTGACTGAATCAATAAAGCCTGCTGGCCTGCCACCTCACGGGCGGCCTGCGCTTCTGCAATGGGCCCTTGATTCTGATTAAATACTGGTAACCCCAGCGATAACCCTACGCTGATTTTTTTCACACCATGGTCCCAGCTATATCCAGGCCCAATAGAAAACTGAGGATACTGCTCCCGTACAGCCTGCTGGAGAGTCAACTCACAGCGCTGATATTCAAAGACAGCGCGCTCTAGATCCCCTCTAGATAACAAGGCTTTATCACTAAGCTGCCTGAGCTGTTCATCATTAAGTATAGTTACCTGCAACAGATCCTCCCAAACAAATGACTGCGACTGCAATGCCATCACAGGCACTCCTAATGCGTCTGCAATCCGCGCCTGAGCCTGCATAGTGACATGACCAAGTTCAGCCAGTGCGCTGTGAGTACGCGCCAATTCCAGCTCCACCTGCACCAGATCACTGGCCATCCCTTCGCCTTGTGCAATCCGCTGACGTTGCATCTCGAGCCATTGCATTTGGTAAGTCTGCATTCCATTCAGCACCTGACCCCGTTGAACACTCACCAAATAACTCAGTAATGCAGCACGTAAATCAGCACGCAGCGTCCACAGCGCCTCGGCATAATCGAGCCTGGCCGATTGAACGCTGATGTCTGCGCTCTGCATACGCAATTGACGCCGTAAGCCGGCATCCAACAGCCAATCGGTTGAGACCGACCATAACCATGGGGACTCATTTGTTTGAGATAAACTGTAATCAGCACCTAAATTCAGCGTTGGGTTGGGAATCGCACTGGCGGTTTTTTTGGCTGCATCAGCCACTTGTAACTTAGCCATATAAACCATCAATTTAGGATTAAGCTCACTTGCCGCAACCAATAGCTGAGCACGATCCCATCGGTTATTGTTCACTGAACCCAATAGATGCAGCCGCTCAAGACGTTGCTGGATTTGAGTATCGTTGAGCGCCCTTGAATTAAAGCGCTGCACACTATCGGTCAAACTCAATGGTTTGACCTGATAGCGTGCGCATCCACTTATGCCCAGCACCAAGCAGATCAATATATTTAACTGGAGTACAGTGGACTTAGTCGTGATCATGCGGTGCAACATTGTTGTTATTGATGATCTTAACGCACACCGTGATCATAAAACGAGATAAAGAATTAAGAAGAATTAAGAAGAATTAAGAAAACCCGAACCCATTGAAATGAACGTCACCACAGCATCAAACCCAACACCAGAGAGCACAACCACTGGTTTTATCGGTCTTTAAGAAAAACCGTGCGGTGGTCAATCAACAATGCAGGCGCAATGATATTAACCCAGATCGTCCATAGCCCCAGACCTATACAGGCAAACAGCACCCACCATGGCATCGACAACCCGAACAAGGTCCAGTTAATCTCGGCGCACTCACCAGATCCGGACAAGACCTTAGTGATCACGTCCGTGACCGGCAAAATATCCAGCATGTAATCCAACGTAGCGCCACATGCCGCTACCGTCCCTGGTGGTTGAGCCTGAATCCACACATGACGTCCGGCGATCAACGCACCCGCCATAGCCGCAAGCAACCCTAAAAAACCATATAAATGAGCACCCCTACCACGAGGATGATGAATGACTGCAAGCAAAAAAATCAGCCCCATGACCATCACAGCCACACGCTGAAAAATACACAAGGGGCAAGG
Organism: Pseudomonadota bacterium; assembly: GCA_947454465.1. GTDB lineage: Bacteria > Pseudomonadota > Gammaproteobacteria > Steroidobacterales > Steroidobacteraceae > CAILZL01. Next base: position 19,636 of record CANGJP010000013.1, on the reverse strand, counting down.
CTCAAAACCAAGTGCGTATTGAGAATAGAGCGCGTAAGCGATTAACCCCACGCAACTCACCACACCCACGGCATTACCAATTCGCCGATCTATAAAGAATTGTTTTAACAGCGCACTCATCGGTGAAAAACAACAACCATTTAGGACGCAGAACTTCTACTGCGAGACTTCAATTCTTCTTCGACATCTTCAATACGGATATGGCGTACATCCTTACCATGCACCATGTAAACCACATATTCACAGATATTCTTGGCATGATCGCCAATACGCTCGATGGCACGCGCTACCCATAAGACATCAATTGCACGACGAATCGACCGCGGGTCTTCCATCATGAACGTGATGCACTGACGCTGAATGGCTTCGTACTCTTCATCGACCATGCGGTCGCGCTTGGCCGTTGCTAGCGCCGCATCCGCATCCAGACGAGCGAACGCGTCCAATGCATGGTGCAGCATCTGTTCAACGGCGTGACCAAGATGTTTAATTTCACGATAGCGATCAGCAGGACGCTCCATCGTTGCCAAGCGCGAGCCAATATAGCCAATCTTTTCTGCCTCATCACCGATGCGCTCAAGATCAGTGATGGTTTTAATCACGGCCACAATTAGACGCAGATCAGAGGCTGCCGGAGAGCGTGTAGCAAGAATACGATTACAGTCTTCGTCAATAGAAACCTCCATGCCATTGACACGGTGATCATTGCCCACGACACGCTCTGCAGCCGCAGTGTCACCGTTCACCAAGGCTTGAACGGCATTGGTTAATTGCTCTTCTACCAAACCACCCATTTGGAGCACACTTGTACGCAGGCGCTCAAGATCGGCATTGAAGCGACTAAGAATATGATGCGAAAGATCAGCTTTTTCCATTTTTATTCACTCCGGTAATAAAGCAGATATACCGAGTCGTCGGTCGAACTGCAACTCTGTTTATCAATATCACTCATTAAGTAACAACAATCGGGACGTCTCGGGCAGCGAGCCTTTCTTTAGGGAAGTGGCAAATGAAGGTACTACCTTTACCTAACTCACTTTCAATAGTCAGGGTGGCATCGTGCCGCTGTAGAGCATGCTTAACGATAGCCAAGCCCAGTCCAAAGCCACCGAGATCACGTGAACGACCCGCATCGACACGGTAAAATCGCTCTGTTAACCGCGGTAAGTCTTCTGCGGCAATACCGATGCCCGTGTCAGATACAGACAAATGTCCTCCATCGGGATCTTGCCACCAGCGAATCATCACCTTACCCTCATTAGGGGTGTACTTGACGGCATTGGAGATCAGATTAGCAAACACCGATTGCAATTCCGTTTCAGCACCCAAAAGACACACATCTGAATCCAACTGTAGGTTTATCTCAGCAGGCCGAACAGGCAAGCTGAGTACATCTTTGCGCAAGAACGTTAACAAACCGCACACATCCACAACCTGGCTATCACTCATATCGCCGCTGTTTTCCAGCCGCGACAACTGCAAAAGCTCTTCAATCAATGCCCGCATCCGCTCAGATTGGCGACGCATCTCACGCACGGGCTCCTGCCACGTCTTTTCAAGTTCGGTATCCTCAGCCAGTGCATCGAGATAGCCTGATATCACGGTCAAAGGAGAACGCAATTCATGCGAGGCATTAGCAACAAAATCCCGGCGCATCGTCTCAATACGAATTTCATGCGTCACATCGCGCACAATCAATAATTTCTGCTTCGATCCTTCTGCCTGTACGAGATGCATAGACAACCAGCGCTGCTGCGCATCGGATTGCAGCACTGTCACGGAATGCGAAAAATCCCCTCTCTCCAGATACTGAACAAAGGCTGGGTAACGCACCAGATTTTCAATCCGCAAACCCACATCACGCTTGCGCTTCAGCGACAGCCAGCGCTCAACTTTCTGGTTAAACCAGAGCAACTCATTATCTGGGCCCAACAAAGCAGCGCCATCAGGCATCCCCGCCGTCAACCGCCTGAATTCACGCAACAGATTGGCAACCCGCTGCTTATGAAACTGTTTGCGTCGATAGATACGCGCGATCAGCGCGGTTAACTCACCCCAATGACCACTCAAGTCAGGAGGATGCAACACGCTACGAAATCTCACCCAGCGATCCAGCTCCCAGAGATTTCGTAGTTGCAAAAAAAGGTACAGTGACAGCCCTAGGGTAAGCCACCAGCCCATATTGCCGAACACCCATCCCAATAGAAGAAACACGGCCGCCAGCCCAGCCACCTGCATGAAAAGCTGCCAAGCGACTCCTGAACGACTTAACCGTTGAACCTGAAATGACTGTTTACGACTCATGTACCCATCAATAGTGCGGAGGCCGCTATTGTATTCTGCTTAGACTCACTCCTGCCTAGCTATTCGGGCTTGGTAGAAAAACGGTAACCTGAACCCCGTACGGTCTGTATATATTGATCAACACCAAATTCTTCGAGGGCCTTACGAAGACGGCGAATATGCACATCAACCGTACGCTCCTCAACATACACATTGCCGCCCCATACACGATCGAGCAACTGACTACGGGTATACACGCGTTCCGTATGGGTCATAAAAAATGACAGTAAGCGATATTCTGTCGGACCTAATGTGACCACCCGATCCGCTACGGTAACTCGATGACTGCTACCATCGAGTTTCAAGGTATCCAGTTCAATGACCTCTTCAGCATGCGCAGGAGCAGCACGCCTCAACACAGCTGCAATACGAGCTAGCAACTCCCGCGGTGAGAACGGTTTGGTAATGTAGTCATCGGCACCACTATCCAAACCGGTGACCTTGTCATGCTCATCTGCACGGGCAGTCAACATGATCACCGGCACATCCTTAGTTTCCTTGTCACGCTTTAACAACCGAGTGAGCTCCAAGCCACTCATATCCGGTAGCATCCAGTCCACCAGAATCAAGTCAGGCCTTCTATCGGCAATACAAGAACGGGCTCGGCTCGTATCAGCCGCTTCAGATACTTCATACCCACCACGGCGCAAGCCAAAAGCAATCATTTCACGAATTGGTTTTTCGTCTTCTACTACGAGGATATGAGCTGACATAGGGTTACTTAACTGTTGCCACTCTTACACTTAGATGACAAACATGAAATCAGTTATTTATGACACATTCATGACAAACGAACATTTTTGCGATTCCACTGTCATCCGGCTTTAACATGAACAACTTGATCCCGCAAATAGACAGGCGCTACCTGATCCGGTGCCATACCCAACCCTGCCACATAATCCGCTACGGCCAGACGAGCAATGTCCCGTGCACGCGGTAAGGCATGCTCATCAATGTCCATGCCCTGACACAACTCACGCAACACAGGATAAGCGCGAAATCCCGTACCTAATCCCATACGCGGATTACTGCCAGCAAGGCTTATATTCTCTGGCAGTAACAGTTCCTCATCCCTGACAGGAACAACCAAACCGGCCTTTCCACGTTCAAATAAGCCACTATAAATCTCGGCCATGCGTGCATCCATACACACCAATACATGCTCTCCTTCTTTCAACCGATCAACTGACTGCTGGGCCACTGCCGCTAGATCTGACACTGGCACCAACGGCAATCCCAATGCATAACCCAATCCTTGTGCGATGCCGATAGCAATGCGCACACCCGTAAAAGCACCTGGACCACGACCAAAAGCGATCGCATCAAGCTGCGTTAGAGCGACACCAGACTCCGCCATGAGCTCCTGAATCATCGGCAAAACCAAGTCGGTATGTCCACGGGGGGTGGGCACACATCGCTCAAGACAGGCCATTCCTTGGATCAGAGCCACAGAGCATTGCTCGGTGGCAGTATCAATCGCCAATAACTTCAAGATAACACCCCACCAGAGGATGACTCAGCAAACAATCTATCATCATGCAAGTGACCGCGCAGGAACGCCGACACCTTCACTGGATCGGTAGTTCGCGGCATTGCTGGCAGACTATTGAGGAATACGGCACCGTAACTGCGAGTAGTCAAACGACGATCACATAGGACAATCACTCCGAAATCTTTCCGATCACGAATTAAACGTCCAACCCCTTGCTTCAAGGCGACCACAGCCTGTGGCACCTGCTCTTCCATAAAAGCATTACCACCGCGACGTTCTATATTTGCCAGGCGCGCTTTAAGTAGCGGATCATCAGGAACGGCAAAGGGTAATTTATCAATGACCACCACACACAGTGCATTACCTTTTACGTCCACACCTTCCCAAAAACTACCCGTACCTAACAGGACCGCATTACCCAATTCGCGAAATCGCTTCAATAATTCATCACGCGGAGCTTCTCCTTGCACCAGCAAGGGATAGGGTGGTGACACGCCCCACACAACACGCAAACGCTCAGCCGCTTCGCGCAGCGCACGGTAACTAGTAAACAATAGGAAAGCACGCCCTCCACTGACCGCAATAATGGGTAACGATACCTCCAGCACCTGACGTGTATGATTTGGACTGGAGGGCATGTCCAATTTATCAGGGATGAACAGCAAAGCCTGTCGATGATAATCGAATGGACTGCCGAGCAACTGCGCCTCTATCTCTGGCATACCAATCCGGCGCGAATAATGCTGTAGATCATGCCCGACCGCTAAGGTTGCAGACGTAAAAATCCAGGCACCTCCCTGTTTTTTTATCGCTGCAGATAATAATGGCGCAACCTCGACCGGTGCATGATGCAGCACAAACCCGGCTTTATTGAAACTCGACCAATGAACGGCAGCGGTCACCTGTTCGTCACTCCCTAAAGCCTCAATAAATAACCCACAGCGCGCGGCTAATTCTTCAGCACGCTCATGCAAATTGCGCAATTCGTTCTGATCTTGTTGGCACTCAGTGACTGAACCAAATGCCCGCAACAACCGTTGCACTTCATTAAGCACATCGAATAAAAGATCAGGCCAGCGATTAGCATCAAGCGTTTCGGGCAGCCCACTTAACGCCTGGGTACCTAACTGCGTTTGAGCTTCTAATTCTTGCATCAGCTCGACATGAAGATTACCCAAACCATTTATCTTCGCTGACGCAAAGCCCTGGGATACATCGCGCGCCAAATCACGTAATTGACGGGCACTCAAGGTACTACCAAACGCCTGTGTCGCCACCTCCGGCAATTGATGCGCCTCATCAACGATCACCGCATCCGTACCAGGAAGCAGATCACCAAAACCACGCTCTTTGAGTAGTAAGTCTGCCATCAACAAATGATGATTCACCACCACAATATCTGCGGCCAATGCCTCTCGTCTTGCCGCCATCACGTGACAACGATCAAATGCACTGCATTCGGCACCAAGACAATTATCACGAGTGGATGTCACCCATGGCCAAATAGGATCGCCTTCATGCAGTGCAGCCAACTCACTGACATCCCCTTTGCGAGTTTGCATTGACCAAAGCTTGACCTTGCGCAAACTCATCGATAATTCACGCCCTAGACCCCGCGCCTCTGCCTGCCCCATAACAAGACTTAACCGGTACTCACACAGATAATTAGCCCGACCTTTCAACAAAGCCACTCGCCGAGGGCGGCCTAAAATCGAAGTGATCGTGGGCAGATCGCGATAAAAAAGCTGATCCTGAAGACTGCGAGTGCCTGTTGAGATAATGACCCGTTTACCTGCCAGCAAGGCCGGCACCAGATAAGCAAACGTCTTACCTACCCCTGTGCCGGCCTCAACCACGAGACCCCGTTTTTCGGCAATCGCACGAGCGACCCAGCCCGCCATCTGAATCTGCTCATCTCGTGCCGTAAAACCAGGCAACTGCTCAGCCAAAAGTCCCGACTCGCCCAGTAAATCGCGCAAATCGAATCTTGAGTTTGCAGTCGAGTCCAGCGCCATCACTGAAATACCACGCGAAAGCGCGCCAGCAGTACCGCTTTAGAGGCTAACGGATAGGGCAAGTCCCAGCGTAAATGGGTACATACCCCATTCTGATTTATCGGGGACGGGGTCTCCGTGATAAATGTCTTGCCACCATCATAAGAACAAGATATCTGGGCCCCAGCCCCCGTGGCTGAACGTTGAACATAACGGGTATTGGCCGGCACTACTTGTATCACCTGCACTCCTGACATGGATTTTTCAGTGGAATTTTGAATGCGCACGGTGTAGAAAATCTCCTGCCCCTGAACGAATTTGTCAGCAGGAACATATTGAAATGACGGACCATGTTCCGCGATCGGAACACGCAGTTCGGCCAGCACGTCCACCTCAGGCGATGCAGCATGGACAACCTGACACAGACCCAGGACCGCTCCGATCAGCACGCCAATGAACGTCCACAAATGTACCGACGCCGCGCCATCTTGACGGTACCCACATTCCAGCCTCACTTCATACCTTGGCTTTAACTTTGCCACCCGCACTCCCAGAACACACATACATTTTTACCGAATACAAGCCCGACTTTACCTTGTTATGGCCAGAATGGGGCAGCAAGGATGCAGCATAAGCTTATTCATCAAATTACACACAAAATCGATCCAAACGCTATAATTGTCGGCCTTATTGGTTCATTAGTCGTGGTGTACTTACTTCCTTAAGACGCGCAGCGGAGCGGTTTCCATAAACCCCTCATCCAGCTGCAGCGACTTGGATTGAGACAGTAATCTGGGAGCAGTCCCTGAATTCGCGACAGTTCGTTTTTATCATCCGTGGGGTAGACAGCCGAAATGACTACGACTAACGCAGCGCTGAAGCAATGGGTTGAAGAAGTTGCACAACTCACTCAACCAGACAAAATTCATTGGTGCAACGGCAGTGATGCCGAAAACAAAGCACTGATCGACCAGATGCTCGTTACCGGCGACCTGATCAAACTAAATGAAAATACTCATCCAAACTGCTACCTGCACCGCTCGAATCCAACCGATGTGGCACGCGTTGAACACCTGACGTTCATTTGCACCAAGAGTAAGGACGAAGCAGGCCCAAATAATAATTGGATGGATCCTGCTGAAGCCAATGCCAAAATGGACGGTCTGTTTGCTGGCGCCATGAAGGGCCGCACCCTGTACGTCATCCCCTATTGCATGGGCCCCATCAATTCTCCTTTCGCACGCTGTGGCGTAGAAATCACTGATAGCCCCTATGTGGTGGTCAACATGCGTATCATGGCTAACATGGGCGACGCTGCCCTCAAGCGCATTGAACGCGATGGCGTTTTTGTTAAGGGCCTGCATTCGATCGGCGACCTTGATCCAAACAAACGCTTCATCATGCACTTTCCAGAGAACCTAACCATTAAGAGCATTGGTTCTGGTTATGGTGGCAATGCGCTACTTGGAAAAAAATGTCACGCTCTTCGCATCGCCAGCTATCAAGCTCGTAGCGAAGGCTGGCTTGCTGAACACATGCTGATCATGGGCATCCAGAATCCTGCCGGTAAGACCCGCTACATTGCTGCGGCCTTCCCCTCTGCCTGTGGCAAAACCAACCTTGCCATGCTCATCCCACCAGAAACGATCCCAGGCTGGAAGATTTGGACTGTAGGTGACGACATCTGCTGGTTAAACGTCGGTAGTGATGGTCAGTTGCGGGCGATCAATCCTGAAGCCGGTTATTTCGGCGTGGCACCAGGAACCAATCTCAAAACCAACCCCAATGCCTACAAAACCATACAACACAACACCATTTTCACTAATGTTGCGCTGACAGCAGATAACCAACCGTGGTGGGAAGGCATGAAGGAAGGCACACCAGTGACTGATTGGCGCGGCAATCCCTACGATCCAAAAAACGGCCCTGCAGCCCATCCGAACTCACGCTTCACGGTCACAGCTAAACAGAACCCTGCCTACTCCACTCATGCTGAAGATGCCGATGGCGTAGCCATCTCGGCCATCTTGTTTGGTGGACGTCGTCGCGAATTGGCCCCTCTGGTCTACGAAGCGCGTGACTGGACTCACGGCGTGCTGGTAGGAGCCGGAATGGCCTCTGAAACCACCGCGGCAGCAACTGGCGCAGTCGGGATAGTTCGTCGCGATTCCATGGCTATGAAACCCTTCTGTGGCTACAACTTTGGTGACTATTGGCAACATTGGTTGTCCTTTGCTGAACGCAGCGACAAGCTACCTAAAATTTATCACGTAAACTGGTTCCGTCAGGACAAGGACAACAACTTCATGTGGCCAGGATTTGGTGACAACCTGCGAGTACTTAGTTGGATCTTTGATCGCTGCGAAGGCACAGTAGGCGCTCAAGAAACAGCCATTGGCAACCTGCCTAATGCTGCAGATTTGAATACCTCGGGGCTCGATATTAAACCCGACACACTCAAAGAACTGCTATCCATCAACAAGGACGCTTGGCGTACAGAGGTCGAGCAGATCGGTGAGTATCTCAATGAGTTCGGCGCCCATACACCCGCAAAACTCAAAGCACAACTTGACGATGTTCAAAAACGTCTAGCGTAAGTCAACCGTTACAGGGCATGGTCAAACGGCCGGCTGTTGATCAGTCGGCCGTTTTTTATTGCCATACCGAATTAATTAACTGACCAATGGTTTAAGACACAATGCGCAAAGATTCACGCAACAAATTTGGCGAATCCGGACTACGCACAACCCCCTCACTGAGGAATCGCCGCCATGTACGCGCACGGGGCAATCCGTGATACAACCCGAGTACATGCCTGATCATCACATTAAGACGCTCACCTGACTGATGTTGCCTGATGACATACTCGCTATAGGAACGAAGGACGTCCGCACGATCCGGTAACCACTGAGCATCTACCTGAGCGCGATGCAAATCCGCCAGCAGATACGGATTCTGATACGCCTCACGTCCTATCATGACCCCATCTACATTCAGCAGATGCTGATCCACTTCAGCCACGGTGCGAATACCGCCATTCAAGATAAAAGTCAGCGCCGGTAATGCACGCCGCACCTGCTGCACAACATCATAGCGAAGCGGCGGAATTTCACGATTTTCTTTTGGACTTAAGCCATTCAACACGGCACGTCTAGCATGCACGATAAAAACAACGCATCCCGCTTGCGCCACCGTATGAATAAAGTGCAGTAAAAAATCAGCATCCTCCTGATCTTGCATACCTGGCTCAATACCAATCCGACACTTCACTGTCACGGGCAGACTTACCACGGCACGCATCGCACTGACACACTCCGCCACACGCTCAGGCTCGGCCATTAAAGACGCACCAAAACGACCGCTTTTCACTCTGTCACTAGGACAACCACAATTAAGATTGATTTCACGATAGCCAAACTGCTCACCAAGCTTTGCTGCTAGTGCCAACTCTTGGGGATTGCTTCCACCAAGCTGCAATGCAACGGGCTGCTCAGCAGGATCAAAGCCCAAAAGACGTGACGGATCGCCATGAAGCAATGCCTTATCCGTGACCATCTCGGTATACAACAAGGCACTGGGCGAAAGCAGTCGCATCAGATAGCGACAATGCCGATCGGTGTAATCCATCATCGGCGCAACACAGACACGACGATCGAGTGTTGCGTCAGATGAATTTTCTATTACGGATGACACACCAATTCAAATAAGCACTGAATCATCAATCCGCACTTTCTTCGGCACGACCCGGACGCTTACGCTCGTGCTCCTTAAGGAAACGCTTGCGAAGACGAATCTCACCTGGCGTAACCTCAACCAACTCATCATCATCAATGAATTCCATCGCCTGCTCCAAGGAGTAACGAATCGGATTACTTAGCACCTGATTCTCATCTTTACCAGCAGCGCGCATGTTAGTCAGCTTCTTAGCTTTAAGTGGATTAACCACCAAATCATTGTCGCGGCTATGAATACCCACAATTTGGCCTTCATAGACTTCATCACCATGGCCAACCATTAAGCGCCCGCGCTCTTGCAAACTAAACAGCGCATAAGTCAGCGCCTTACCCTGTCCATTGGAAATCATCACACCATTCTGACGCTGGCCTATCTCCTTATCGAGCACCGGATCGAAGTGATCGAAAATATGATGTAACAATCCTGTTCCTGAAGTCAGGGTTCGGAATTCTGTTTGGAAACCGATCAGACCGCGAGAGGGCATCATATATTCAAGACGGACGCGACCTTTACCATCGGTCTGCATATTGGTCAACTGACCACCTCGTTCACCTAGCGCCTGCATAACGGCACCCTGATTATTTTCATCCAAATCGATAGCGACTGATTCGTAAGGTTCAGACATCACGCCATCTATTTCCTTCACCACAGCGCGCGGACGAGATACCGCTAACTCATAACCTTCGCGGCGCATGTTTTCCAGCAGCACACCTAAGTGCAATTCACCACGACCGTATACGATAAATTTATCAGGGTTTGGTGTATCTTCGACGCGCAATGCCACGTTATGCATCGTTTCACGCAACAGGCGCTCACGAATTTGACGGCTGGTGACAAACTTACCTTCACGACCGCAGAATGGTGACGTATTGACCTCAAAAGTCATGCTAATGGTTGGCTCGTCTACCACCAAAGCAGGCAAGGCCTCAGGCGCAGTTGGGTCGCAAATGGTGTCTGAAATCTTAGGGTGCTCAATACCTGCAAACGCGACGATATCGCCTGCACTCGCTTCATTGACTTCAACACGATCCAACCCCATGAACCCAAGAACTTGAATGATACGTTCATTACGGGTTTTACCATCGGCGCCTACGACCGTTACTGCACCACCACGGCGTAATTGACCACGCTTGATACGACCGATGGCAATGGCACCGACATAGTTGGAGTAATCCAGCTGACTGATCTGCAATTGCAACGGCCCATCAGTATCCACATCCGGCGGTGGGCAATGCTCAACAATGGCTTTGAATAGAGGCTCCATGTTTTCTTGCAGATTCTTCGGATCAGTACCGGCGATACCCCGCAAAGCAGAAGCATAGACAACAGGAAAATCCAACTGTTCTTCAGTGGCACCTAAGCTATCGAACAAATCGAATGTTTGACCTAACACCCAATCTGGGCGCGCCTCATCACGATCAATCTTATTAACTACTACGATGGGGCGTAGGCCATGCGAGAAAGCCTTCTGGGTCACAAATCGAGTTTGAGGCATCGGCCCGTCAACGGCATCTACTAGGAGTAACACGCAGTCCACCATCGACAAGACACGCTCCACTTCACCACCGAAATCAGCATGCCCTGGAGTATCAACGATATTGATACGGTACTCACCCCACGTGATGGCGGTATTTTTGGCAAGAATGGTAATACCACGTTCTTTTTCGAGATCGTTAGAGTCCATGACCCGCTCAGCCGGAGCCTTGCGTGCATCCAGCGTACCGGACTGCCTTAACAACTGATCAACCAAAGTGGTTTTGCCATGATCAACGTGGGCGATGATGGCGATGTTGCGTAACTTAGCAGTGCTCACAGATATTGCTCGGAACGGGAAAAGGCCGCGGATTATACGGGCCTTCGGCGCCCGTGCCAGCCTTATTCTTCTTGTAAATGGCGCTGAATTGGGTCGAATCGGTTTTTGTTAGTATTCAACACCCCAGAATTGCCGCTGTCTGCGCATTTGAGCACCCCTGCAGGTGCCTGCGGGCTCCAAGACATTTTTAAGGTACAGGAGCCCGAGACCTATAATTCGAGCGCCGGTTCCTGAATGGCCGACATTTGTTCACGCAAATCCAACACATGCTGCTCCCAAAATTTTGGCTCGGCAAACCATGGGAAGGCACGGGGAAATGCCGGATCATCCCATCGACGCGCTAGCCAAGCGGCATAATGCATCAGGCGCAATGCACGTAGCGTTTCAATCAGTATCAACTCGCTGTAATCAAAATCCGCAAACTGCGTATAGCCAGACAGTAACTCGCGCAACTGTTGCGCGCGCTCAACAGAGGTACCAGAGAGCAACATCCATAAATCCTGTATAGCCGGCCCGGTTAGGCAATCATCAAAATCAACAAAGTGGAGACCCGAAGTATCCTGCCACAACAAATTTCCCAGATGACAATCGCCATGAAGACGCAATAGGCGCAAAGGATGAACCGCATCCCACTGATCGTGCATCAACTGAATCAAATCACGACTCACCGAGCGATAAACCGCTAACAGATGCTGAGGAATCCAGTCCTGATCCAATAAATAACGTCGCGCCTCACCAGCCCAACCCTGAACGGATAAACACTGGCGAAATTCAAAAGGGTGACGCTGTCCGATCAAATGCATACGTCCCAACAAACGCCCGACTTGCTCGCGATCAGCAACCTGATTTAACTCTGGCCAGTGACCACCCTGACGTGGATAAATAGCAAAATGAAATCCACCGTGATTAAAAAGGGAAATCCCTTCAATATTCAATGGCGCAATGACGGGTAACTCAGCGGCGGCCAACTCTGCAACAAATTGCTGCTCTTCTTGTAGCGCAGCCAGCGTCCAGCGACCAGGACGATAGAACTTGACGATCAGCGGATCAGCCTGCTCCATCCCTACCTGATAGACACGGTTTTCATAGCTATTCAGCGGCAACAACCGCCCATCACTGCACAGCCCGACTTCATCCATCGCACTGAGGATAAAATCGGGAGTCAACCGCTCAAATGGATGAGTATCAGGACGGGCCATTCAAACCTCAATCAGCAAAGCTAGATACAATATGTAATGGATTGGGAACCCGTTCAGCATGCAATCAGGCACAATAGGGAAATTATCATTGAGTCAATCGCTGAGCATAATTGATATCAACGTTCGTTGAAGGAAAAATCGAATGAGTATTCTTGTTACTGGTGGCGCCGGATATATCGGCAGTCACGTAGTCCGTCAACTCGGCGAGCGCGGCGAATCGGTTGTCGTTCTTGACAATCTCAGCACCGGTTATCGCAGTGCCGTACTGCACGGTAAGTTAGTGATCGGCGATACTTCTGACACGCAACTGGTATCCAGTCTACTCAAAGAACACGGTATCGAAACCGTCATGCATTTTGCTGCCCATACGATTGTGCCTGAGTCGGTGGCCGACCCACTGAAGTATTACGGAAACAACACCTCCGCAACCCGCAATTTATTGCAATGTTGTCGTGATGCAGGTGTCAAACACTTCGTGTTCTCTTCTACCGCTGCCGTATATGGCCTCCCTGAAAGCGGCGTGGCCAGCGAAGAATCGCCCAAAGCTCCCATCAATCCTTATGGCTCATCAAAGCTGATGACGGAAACCATGTTGCGCGACTTATGCGCCGTGACACCGATGCGACATGTCATCCTGCGCTACTTCAATGTGGGCGGCAGCGATCCTGGAGGTCGGATCGGTCACTCCGCTCCGCATGCAACCTTATTGACGAAAGTAGCCTGCCAACATGCCGTGGGGGTACGTCCCAAGGTCACGGTATTCGGTACAGACTATCCGACACCCGATGGCACCGGCATTCGTGATTACATTCATGTTGAAGATTTAGCATCAGCGCATCTAGATGCGTTGCGTTACCTGCGCAATGACGGCGCCTCAACTACTTTAAATGTGGGCTATGGTCGTGGTTTCAGCGTCAGGGAAGTGTTGGCAACTGTTGCAAGAATCAGCGGCAAAGAACTCAATATCGTTGAAGAAGGACGCAGGGCTGGTGATCCGTCTAGTCTGGTGGCGCGCGCAGAGCAAGTACGTCAGGTACTCGGTTGGCAGCCCCGCTATGACAATCTCGAGGTTATTGCCAAATCACAACTGGCGTGGGAACAGCATTTACTGGCGCATCCCGAACTACTGAAAAATTAACTTCAGCATATTGGCATAGCAGGGTGCGCCACTAGCGCGCACTCAACCTTTCATCCTCAGGACGCTGGCAAATTCAGATAGGGTCACCCCTGAATGCCGCCAGGCATCTCCATACACAACTGAAAAATCTCAACTAAAACAACTTAGGCATGCGACCGCCAAAGGCACGCATTAACTTACTCATCCCGCCATTAGACATGAGCTTCATCATCTTTTGCATTTCCACAAAACTTTTTAGCAGTTTATTAATTTCAGAAACATGAACTCCCGATCCAGCAGCAATACGTCGCTTACGCGATGCATCCAATAACTTTGGGAAACGCCGTTCTTTAGGCGTCATAGAACGAATAATCGCCATCTGGCGCTTAATCTCACGATCGTCCGGCATCTGCCCCTGTGCAGCTTTAGCCTTATTAGCCAGATTCGCCGGCAGCTTATCCATCATCGCCGACAACCCACCCATTTTTTCTAGTTGTTGCAATTGCTCATGTAAGTCATTGAAATCAAATTCCTTACCCTGTTTTAATTTAGTCGCCAACTTCTCAGCCTGGCGCATATCGACTTGACGCGTGACATCTTCAACCAAGGAGAGCACATCGCCCATACCGAGAATACGAGAGGCAATACGCTCTGGGTGAAAGACTTCCAGGGCATCGGTCTTTTCACCCACACCGATGAACAAGATGGGTTTGCCGGTGACCTGACGGACCGATAAGGCCGCCCCACCGCGAGCATCGCCATCCGCCTTGGTGAGAATGACGCCAGTCAATTCCAATGCTTCACCAAATGCCTTGGCTGCATTCACAGCATCCTGACCGGCCATGCTATCCACCACAAATAAGGTTTCTAGAGGCGATACTGCCGCAGCAATCTGCTGGACCTCTTTCATCATGTCCGCATCAACGTGCAAGCGTCCTGCCGTGTCAATAATCAACACGTCATACAAGGAACTCCGCGCTTCTGCGAGCGCATCCTGCGCCAACTTAAGTGGCGATTCCTTTGGATCAGAGGACTTGAAACCCACCTCCAATTGCCCAGCCAAACGCTCAAGCTGCAAAATAGCAGCCGGTCTATAGACGTCAGTACTGGCCAGAATAACCCTCTTCTTTTCTTTTTCTTTCAATAATTTAGCAAGCTTTCCTGCGGTAGTGGTTTTACCCGCACCTTGCAAACCTGCCAACAAAATCACCACCGGTGGCTGCGCTCGCAGATTAATCGGGCGAACCCCCTCACCCAAAACCTTGATCAACTCCTGGTGAATGCTGCGTACCAAAATTTGACCGGGGGTGAAGGCCTTGTCGAACTCGGTACCAACTAGGTTGACCTTAATAGACTCGATCAGGGACTTGACGACCGGCAGGGCAACGTCTGCCTCCAGCAGGGCCATACGTACCTGCCTGAGAGTGTCAGCAATGTTTTCATCGGTCAGACGGCCCTTGCCACGGAGCCCATCCACCACGCCCTGAAGTCGTTCGGTTAATTTGTCAAACACAACGATAGTCTCGGTAGTCGGTAAAACGCCAATGGTAGCGACATGCCACTGCTGCGTCACATCTTCGCTGATTTAAGCAATCCTAGAGAATGTGACATGATGCAGCTATTCTCAGTGCAAATTTATCCTGCAATGCCTCAACCATGTTAGCCATTATCGTATTGATCATTTACCTATGCGCCTGCTTATGGTTACTTGCCGGCGCTCGCCAAGGACTGAGCGAATCCAACGCTCATGGTCAACTCATGGCTGGCATGATCATGGCTTGCTTTGGCTGGTTAGTGCATGGTTATAGCCTTTGCCTAGCTTTGTTTCAGGGGCCATCGTTGGCCATGAACACCACCGATGTCGCATCACTCATTGCTTGGATAATCACTGCCGTCACCCTAATCAGGAGCTGGAATCGCCCCGGTTTTGCAGGGCTAGCCGGCGCGCTTCTACTTTGCGCTGGCATTGCGGCAGCGTTAACTGATGAAGGAGCACGAACCTTCTCAACCAGCCAGTCCGGCTGGGAACTGACTGCGCACATCTTGATCGCTGCAGCAGCGTACGCACTCGTAGCCGTTGGTGCCAGCCTTGGCCTAGCGCTGCATACCCTCGATTATCGTCTGCGCCATCACCGGCCGTTAGGCTGGATGAAAACCCTACCCTCCATTGAAGCGCTTGAAACCTGCATGTTTCAAGCCATCACCATCGGTTTTACTCTACTTACACTGACGCTATTTAGCGGTTTTATTTTTGTCCGCGATCTTGTGGCTCAGCATCTCATGCACAAGGTAGCCCTGTCTTGTCTGGCATGGCTAATATTAGGCACCCTATTATGGGGACGCTGGCAATTAGGCTGGCGCGGCCGCATAGCTGCACGCTGGGCTTTGTCAGGGTTTGCGCTACTCGGCCTATCTTACTTTGGTGCGAAATTGGTACTGGAAGTCATCCTAGGTAGACATTGGGGCTGAATACCCCCATAACTTAAACGCCACAAGCGCCTTCCTTGCTAGTCATCAGCAGGTAATGCGAGGATAGGCACCTAGCAACTTTTGAGGCTCAGCCCCGTTGAACGATATCCCCGTAGGTTTACTGCTATTGGCAGTGCTCCTGTTGATAGTGATTTGCGCATTCTTTGCCAGTACCGAAACGGCCTTGATGAGCATCAACCGGTATCGTCTACGTCATCAAGCACAATTGGGCAATCGCAGCGCCAAACTCACCGAGCGATTACTGACCAAACCTGACCGATTGATTGGAGTCATCCTTCTCGGTAGCACCTTCGCCAACGTAGGGATTGCCACATTAACCACACTATTAACGCTACAACTTTACGACGAATCGGGCCTTCTGGTCGCCAGTGGCGCTGCATCCATTCTGATGTTCATCTTCGGTGAATTAGCGCCCAAAACTTTCGGCGCACTTCACCCACAACGTTTGGCACTCGCCTCATCATGGATATATATCGTACTGGACAAATTACTCTACCCAGTTATTTGGTGTGCAAACTTCGCAGCCAATAACCTATTAAGATTATTTGGCGTCACCAGCCAACAAGCGGGCAATCATTCATTAAGCACAGATGAAATACGAACCATCGTTGCCGAAGCTAGCAATCTGATCTCCAAAAACCATCAGCGCATGTTAGTCAGCATTCTTGACCTTGAAAAAACCACGGTCGAAGACATCATGATTCCGCGTAATAACATTGCTGCAATCAATGCGGCCGATGAGTGGGATGACATACTCGAACAACTGCGATCCAGCACTCATACCCGCCTGCCCGTCTACCAAGACACGCTCGACAACATCATCGGTATCCTGCATTTAAAGACCGTTGCACAAAATCTGGCGCATGGCGATCTAGATAAGGACACGCTGATCAGCTTAGCCAAGTCACGTGAAGCTTTTTACGTACCCGCAGGCACTTCACTCAATACCCAACTGCATAATTTCCAAATCAATCGACGTCGCATCGCCCTAATCGTTAATGAATATGGCGATATTCAAGGATTGATTACTCTAGAAGACCTGCTAGAAGAGATCGTGGGGGAATTCACCACTGACACTGCCACCCTACACCGAGATATTCACCAGGAAGCAAATGGCAGTTTTGTGGTCAGTGGCAGCATCAACCTCCGCACGCTCAATCGTAGACTGGGTTGGACGCTACCCACTGATGGACCTCGCACTCTAAATGGTTTGATATTTGAGCATCTTGAATCGATACCGGAACCCGGTACCAGTTTAAAATTGGGTAATTACGCTATAGAAATTATTCAGATCGTGGATAACGTTGTGAAAATGGCGCGCCTGAAAGCGCTGGTATAGTGCCAGACCAAAAGGTGCTTAGAACGCTTTCGCGAGCGCCTCCGGCAATCTGTCTACGGCAATAATGTCGAGATTATCAATCGGCCGCCTCGGTGCGTTAGCAGTAGGAACAATGGCTTTGCGAAACCCGTGCTTGGCCGCCTCACGCAATCGTTCCTCACCAAATGGGACCGGACGTACTTCACCGGCCAATCCCAACTCACCGAAACAAACCAAACCTGGTAACAACGGCCGATCACGTAGACTCGACGCCGTTGCTAACATCACCGCCAGATCCGCCGCCGTTTCGGCAATGCGTACCCCACCAACCACATTCACAAACACATCTTGGCCTTGACTGGCGATACCACCATGTCGATGCAAAATAGCCAATAACATCGCCAAGCGATTTTGCTCAAGCCCTAATGCCAACCGACGTGGATTCATGCCCTGCCCTTGATCGACGAGCGCCTGAACCTCGATGAGCATGGGCCGACTACCTTCACGCGCCACTAAAACTGCACTACCTGCAATAGGCTGAGGGTGTTGGGAAAGAAAAATCGCCGAAGGGTTCTTCACCTCTTTCAGACCATGCTCGGCCATGGCAAACACACCCACTTCATTGGCGGCACCGAAGCGATTCTTCACAGCCCGGATTAATCGATAGCGACTCCCCGCATCACTTTCGAAATAGAGCACCGTGTCCACCATATGCTCAAGAATCCTAGGTCCAGCGAGGGTACCTTCTTTAGTCACGTGGCCGATTATAAGCACTGACATGCCCTGATCTTTTGCATGACGAACCAGTTGCGCCGCTGACTCACGCACCTGTGATGCCGAACCCGGTGACGATTCCACCGAATCTAAAAACATCGTCTGAATGGAATCGATCACCAGAACCTTACATTGCAATCTCTCGGCTTCTTCCAGCACCGCTTCAACATTGGTTTCTGCGATCAAATTCAGCTCTTTCCCTGCCGCTTCCAAACGCCTAGCACGAAGACTGACCTGATGGAGAGATTCCTCGCCCGTGGCATAAAGGGTCCCAACAGATCGGCTTAATTGGTCAGCAGCTTGCAGCAACAGTGTCGATTTACCAATGCCCGGATCTCCACCCAGCAGCACCACCGAACCGGCGACCAGACCACCGCCCAGCACCCTATCAAACTCATCAGAACCGGTAGATATACGCGGCTCATCTCGCTCATTAATCTCGTGGATACGTTTACTTCCGGCACTCCCAACCGCCAAAGGCAACCTTGCTGACTTCGTTGTCTTACCCGGATTAAACTTAACCAATGAATTCCAGGCCGCACAGACTGGGCATTGTCCCTGCCATTTCAGGGACTCTGCGCCACACTGATCACACAGATAGATTTCACGCGCTTTCGACATGTGCGAAGTTTACAAACCAAGTGATGAAAAGAGCCAGACAATTTAGCCTTAGCGATTGCAAACATACTCGTTTGTCCGACTTTAGTGCTGGCCACGACACGACCTACCAAGATTAAAGATGCGCGCTGACCAGCAACAAGGCGGCAACATCAGAAGAAACACGCCACAATTCTAAAACCCTCACTATAATGTCAACCATGATTCTATAAGATTTGTTTTCTGACCTACTCTCGGGTACAGACGGGTATCTGATTAAGAAGCGACTTGAACACCCACATTGATTGCTCCGGCACCGACCAAACGCACAACTTCTCACCAAACCATAGACCCACGCTAAGTTGATAAGGACTTCTTAATGCTGAGAGGAAAAATTAAATCATTCGGCTTAAGCGATGTCGGTAAGGTGCGCGAACATAATGAAGACACCATTGGTATCGACAACGACATCGGATTGTTAGTGCTCGCAGATGGAATGGGTGGTTATAACGCAGGTGAAGTGGCCAGCGGCCTTGCCGTAAAAACCATCATGAGTTTGGTGAAAGAGGCCTACGAGCACCAAAATCTGACTTTACCCGATGAAGAAACTGGCCTTTCAAGGCCCAGCATCATCCTACGCGATGCAATCAATCGTGCAAACAAAATCATTTATCAAACCGCCAAAACCCAGCCACACCTCGAAGGCATGGGAACTACCGTAGTAGCCTGTCTATTCAGAGACAATAGTATGTCCGTCGCGCATG
>CANGJP010000012.1 GCA_947454465.1 Pseudomonadota bacterium | reverse complement strand
GTGTCAGTAGGACCAGGTGTAACCAGTATCACGCTGGGTTCTTCAAGAACGCAGTTATATCTTGCCACCCCAACTGGAATAGCCACGTACGGTTATTCAAGTTCTGGCATTGGCTCTGCCGGGACGCCGATGAGTATCTCGGGTGCCCTAGTTGCTGCGTATCGATAACTGATACCCACCTTTTTAGGTGAATCTACGGCGACCTTCGGGTCGCCGTTTTTTTTGCGCGTCACTTAAGCAACCCTATGACATTCCTTGGTGACGTGAATCGGCACTAAGCTTCAATTTCAATTAAAACAAGACAACTGCCCGCGCGTGTTCATCTTCAGTACACGTATGTTCATACAAGCTAGGCATGTGTGTTTATTTGTAGAACTGGTTCGCATTTCATGGGATTGGTCTGGGTGTAGAAATTACATTGTGATGGGTCTGCATTATGATCGCTCAATGAGATTGCCGATCTAATCAAAACAACCTTTGATGAAAACTTAAGGAATTATGGATCTCGGTGTGAGTCATGGAAGCATGATTCCAGTTTTGTGCGGATTTGCTTCATTCACTCAGGCTGTTTTCCTGCCGTGAATGCGTGTTTACCTTAGTACCTGATCATCTCGAATTAACAAGGGCTATCATTAATGAAGTTGGGGCTTAATAAGTGGCTGGTATGCGTCGCGCTAATGGTATTGGGTGTGATGAGTGGTACCCAGGCGCAAGCCGCCACGTACACAGTGGCGGGGAATATTTCTGGTTTACCTGCAGGTAAATCGGTAGTCCTTAAAAATAATTCAAGCACGTTGAATGTGACCGCTATCGGTGGTTTTGTATTTCCGGCTCAGGCTGCGTCCACACCATGGAATGTGACGGTAGCGATTCAACCTGCGGGATTGCAGTGTGCAGTGAGCAATGCTTCCGGCAGCAGCATTACGGCTAATGTCACCAATGTCGGTGTGAGCTGTGTTTCGGCGTATATGGTTAGTGGTACGGTTTCGGGGTTGTCGGTAGCAGGCCTAGTGCTTAAGCTCAATAATTCCGCCAACCTTGTTATTCCTAGTGGCGCCACGTCGTTCAAATTTGCTACTGGCGTGATCTCAGGTTCTGCGTATGAAGTCAAAGTTGGTATTCAACCCACGGGCTATCTGTGTACGGTGACAGGCGGTGGTAGTGGAACCGGATCGGGCACCATGGCCAATGCCAATATCACGAATGTGGCCGTGTCTTGCGTAAGGAGTTACACCATTGGCGGGACGGTGTCCGGTCTGACCGCAGCGGGCTTGATTTTGAATTTGAATGGTGGCGCAACGAAAACAGTGGCTAGTGGAGCGTCAACCTTCACTTTTTCAACATCACTGGCTTCAGGTTCGGCGTATAGCGTTACCGTAGCGGCTCAACCTACGGGTCAAAACTGCGTTGTTAATATCGGTACGGGTAGTGGCACTGTGGGTAGTACCAATGTCTCGTCGGTGTTGGTGACCTGCAGTACCAGTCCCACGACCTACACTATTGGCGGCACTGTCTCTGGCTTGGGTACGGGCACCCTGGTGCTTAACAACAATAGCGGTGATGCCAAAACGATTACGGCCGATGGTACTTTTACTTTCCCTACCGCGATTAATGCCGGAACGTCTTATAGTGTGACGGTAGCCACGCAGCCTACAGGCAAGACCTGTTCGTTGATAAATCCATCGGGTACCGCTTCAACTGCAAATGTTACAAACGTTGGAGTCAATTGTACTGATACCACCTATACGATTACCGGCACCAACTCTACCGGCGCCAGCGTTTCGATTGGCGGCAGCAGTGTGTCCAACAGCGCCACGACAGCGGCAACGTTTGGTTTTACTGCTAAACACGGTGAAAGCGTTACCGTAGCCGCGACTAAGGTCGGTAACGCTTGCTCTGTGGTCGGTACGATCACCAATCCGATTGTGGCTAACGTGTCTAATCTTAGTATCACTTGTACGCCTAATGTCTACACGCTGGGTGTCTCTAACCCTGATGGTGCAACCGTATCCATCACTGGTACGACCCAAACCAATGCGCCATCCACGGCCACTGGCATCACATTCAATACCACTTATGGCAATACAGGCGTGTCTGTTTCGGCATCAAAGAGTAGTTCCCCCTGTACGGTGGCCGGTACGACAATACCGAGCCCCATTACGGGTAACGTCACTGGTGTGACGGTGAGTTGTTCTTCTTCATCTTATACAGTTGCAGGCAATGTGTTTGGATTGACTGTGGGTCAAACGGTGACCTTGCTCAATAATGCAGGAAACGCACTGCCTGTTTCGAGCAATGGTAGTTTTGTGTTCACCACGCCGGTGTCGGCAGGCTCACCATATACGGTGACGGTAGGGACGCAACCGACGGGACAAACGTGTGTCGTATCGAATGGTTCGGGTGCATCTATCACTGCCAACGTATGGGGTGTGGTGGTTTCATGTGCGGCTGGTTCACCTACCTATACCATCAGTGGTTCAATCACGATGAATGGCGGCCACTTCGGTACAGGCACCGCCTGCACGGGCACTGCGACATGCGCCACTATAACGGTGACCTATGGTGATAGCAGCTCCGAAACGAAATCTAATGTGGTGCTGGCGGACACGGGCCCCACTGCGATTACTGCATTTTCAGTTGCTAAGCCGATAGGCACAGCGTATTCGATTGCGTTGACATTAAGCACCACCAATAAAGGTCAGTGTGCGATAACTAATCCGTCGGGCGTGATCACCACGGCGAACATGACGTATGAAATTCAATGCGTGACGCCCAAAAATGTGCCTAATGCGGTGTCGATTGGTGGAAGTATTTCAGGCTTGGCTGGCAACTTGGTGCTGACCGACAGCGGAGGTGATTCAGTGACGCTAAAGGCTGGTACCACTCGTTTTACTATGCCATGGAATCCTGCTTTCTATACTCAATCTACAGATCCATTATCAGGTGCGATTGTTGCGGGGGGGGTGTATAGCGTGACGGTAGCCAGTCAGCCTACGGGTCAAACCTGTGCGGTATACAACGGCAGTGGCATCATTACCAATACCGTTGCCAATAGCTCAATCACCAATATTAACGTGACCTGCGTGAATACGGTTCAGCAAACTAGTTCAATTTCTGGTTCTTTATTAGGTCTATCTACTGGACAGTCATTAACGTTGCTGAATAACGGTGGCGATAATAATGTCATGCTTACCAATGGCGGTTTCACCTTTGGTACCAATGTGATCATGGGTTCTGCTTACAATGTAACTGTATCATCACAGCCTTTGGGGCAACTGTGTACAGTGACGAATGGCACTGGAACCAGTCCCGGTGGTGGTACTAATATTTCCAATGTCAGTGTGGTGTGTGTGGTGGATAACCGTACGTTTACCATTGGCGGTACGGTGTCAGGCCTAACGCAATCGGTGACATTGCTAAATAACGGCACGGATACTAAGTCAATTTCTACTAACGGTTCGTTCACGTTTGCCAACCCACTGAACGTGGGTACAAGTTATACAGTGACGATCGCCACGCAGCCATCCAGTCAAACTTGTTTCCTGTTTAATAATTCTGGAACTAATCTCGCTGCTAATGTCACTTCGATTAGTGTGGCCTGCAGTACTAACACTTACCAAGTTGGGGGTAACGTTTCTGGTTTAACCGGTGCAGGTTTGGTACTGCAATCCGATAAGCAGACCCTAAGTGTGAGTGGTAACGGCAGTTTTGCTTTCAGTTCTGCCTTGGCGACCAATGGCCTGTACTCGGTGTTTATCAATACTCAACCGGTTGGACAGACCTGTACCGTTACCAATGGCTCTGGTTTGATGGGCAGTAATAATATTACTAGCGTGGTGGTGACGTGTGTTGCTTCAGGAGCAACGGACTATAACGTTGTTTTGGGTCAGGCCACCGAAAACTCAGTGACCATCAGTGTGTTGGCTCCTACCAGTGCATGGGGTGGTAGTGCTTATGTGGATTACAGTACTTCCTCGGGTGGATTGTATACTTCTTCAAGCACAGTGACTGCGCCAACTACAGCGTACCCATTGGGCAGTACTCAGCCAGTGATTGAGGTACCGTTGACGGGCTTAACCCCAAATACCAAGTACTACTATCGAGTGTATTACAAAACGCCAACCGGCTCATTCGTTGGTGGTAATGAGCATTCGTTCTATACGCAGCGTGCAGCTGGCAGTACGTTTAGCTTTGGAGTTCAGGGTGACTCCCATCCAGAACGCTTTGGCGACAAAATGTTCCATTCAGAGCTGTATCAGTTGACCATGGCTGAAATTGCTAAGCGTCAGCCAGACTTATATTTCATGTTGGGTGATGATTTTAGTACCGAGAAATTTATAACTAATTTTGAAACTAATAACAAAGCCACTGGTGCAGTATTTGCGAATGCGGCTACTACGGGTTACACCTTGGCATTGTATGGTAAAGGTGGTTCTTTATCTGCTTTTAGTACTTATAGTGCTGCCTCATCGGTACCTAATCCCTTTAATCAGGTGAAAATCGGTGAGGGAGATAGCACTGCTGCAGGTTACGGAACCTATCTAGAGCAGCGGCAGAAGTATCTGGGCTTGATGTCGCATTCGACTCACCTGTACATGGTCAATGGTAATCATGAACAGGAAAGTATGGCTAATTTGGGAACCATATTTAATAACAATGCGGTGTTTGGTGCGTCGGCGCGTAATAAGTTTTATCCACAACCGAAGCCTGCCTCCACAGCCGTGCCTTATTCTAACTGGAGTCGAACAGGTTCCGGCTTTTATTCGGGTGATACTGAGTCGTTTGCGACCGGCCATGTGGCTTTACTGGGTTATCCCGGTGTGGATGGTGATGGCTTATTGCGCGATTACTATGCCTTTGAATGGGGTGATGCCTTGTTCATTACTATTGACCCTTACTGGCATTCACCCAATACGGTGGATAATGGCTTGTTCAGTGATTTGGCTGTGACCACTTGGCAGCGTACGATGGGTGATGTTCAATATTTCTGGTTGAAAAGTGTATTGGAGAACAGTACTAAGAAATATAAGTTCATCTTCACACACCATATCAACGGTACCGGTCGTGGTGGCGCAAGTAATGTCATGGTTGGGGAGTGGGGTGGAGATTCGAGCGGTGCGTTCAAAACAAATCGTCAGTGCGCTGGATCGCCCGGTTGCTTGGTAACAACCAATTGGCCTAAGCCGATTCATCAACTGTTGGTCGATACCAAGGCAGCCAATGGATTCACGGTGTTCTTCCAAGGACATGACCACGCCTTTGCACGTGAAGAAGTGGATGGCGTGATCTATCAATCCTTAGCTAATCCTTCGGACAATAGTTACTGGGCTTACAATTGCAGTGCTTATTCACCTACTAGTATTCCTTCATTTCCGAGTGAGTATGCCGGTGCTTACGGTAACTATGATGCTAATTGGAGTCAGACAAAGCCTGGTGCTGGGTTTGTTTATGTGACGGTATCACCGCAGTTGCTGAAGCTGCAATACATACGCACCTATCGAGCCATTGATCTGATGCTTGATGCAAATAAGACTTTGTATGATTCATTGGCCGGTCATGCTAACGGAGAGGTGGCTTTTACCTATACTTTGACGTCTGGGCAGCCATATTCTGTTTCTGCTCCGGGTGATGATGCGGTGAATCCTTATCATTGCTTTGCTGATGCTCCACCGGCGATTGGGTATGGGTATAACCACTACTCCGTGAGTGGTTCTGTATCTGGTTTGGCTGCCGGTAAATACGTGACGCTGATGTTGAATAGCGGTACCCCACTGACATTATCTGCAAACGGGAGTTTTACCTTCCCGACTACTCTAAATGGTGGCAGTTATGCGGTTACATTGGGGGCACAACCTGCTGGGCAGACTTGTGCGGTGAGTGCCGGTTCGGGCAGCATCGCTACCTACCCGAGCGGAAGTAATGTGACCAATGTCAGCGTGACCTGTAACTAGTACCGGCACGCTTAAACAATGAGGAATCCAACGGCTGACTGTAAAAAGTCAGCCGTTTTATTTTGCCGTGTTAATACCGTTAACTGTTTCATCTGTCGAGATCAGATGATGAGCATAAGCCGGTGACTTATTCCTGTCGTCAGCGTTGATGGGGCATATAAAATAATCAAAATACATGGTACAAATGAGTTCTAGATTTAAGATTTTGCGGTAGCAGGTATTGGCCTTGGTGCACTACATGCTTTGAGCTTGGAAAACCAAAAATGAAAACAAAAACACATCAAGTGATTGCGCTGCTATGGGCGGTCTCTACCTCGATCTCTTTTGCCTCGACCTCAAAAGCTGCATCCACGCCCGATGATGCCGTTGTTGCCTACAATCGAAAAGACTATGCCACTGTATTTAAAATCTTCACTGACATGGCCAATCAGGGTGACGCGTTTGCTCAGACCTTCATTGGTTGGATGTATGACAACGGCGAGGGTGTGCCTGAAAACGATGCTGAGGCGGTGAAGTGGTTTCGAAAAGCGGCAGATCAAGGTCATGTCAGAGCGCAAGTTTTTCTAGCTACTCGTTATGCAAGCGGTAATGGAGTGCAAAAAGATCTCGTTGAATCAGCAAAGTGGTTCACTCGAGCCGCAGAACTGGGAGACGTTAATGCACAGGTCAGTCTGGCTGCGATGTACGACAAGGGCGAGGGCCTCACTGCAGATCTGGTTCAGGCCTATAAGTGGGTGAGTATTGCGGCCAATCGGGGTGCCGGCAAAGCCAAGACGCTTCGGGATGCTCTTGTGAAGAAAATGAGTCCGGCTCAAATCGAAGAGGCAGAACGCTTGGTAGTGGGTTGGAAGCCTACCAGTTAAGTGGTTTCCACAGGATGTGGATTTAGCCTCGTTTCAAGTTGTCTGTACTTCAGATTCAAATCTCCTGTGGTGATAAGCCAATGGCTAAAGGGTTGAAGTAAGATTTAGGCCTGCTAGTGCCCTTATTTGACTATCGTTAAAGCCATTTTGTCGTGATTGACAACCGCGTCTTTGTTGCGTTCAGGCTGGCTGCAACCCAAATTGCTAAGCTCACGAAGCCTGCAACGCTTTACAAACCAAGCCGAAGTGAACATACCTTTACAATCTTTGGTCTTGTCGCTCTAGGCTAGCTGATCAATAATGCGGCCAGTGCCTGTAGCCTTAGGTCGCTGGGCGATTGTAAGTACGGGTGTGAGCATGGCCGAGTAGTTCACTTGCGGTTCACAATCTGCACAAGTTGATGCCTTCAAATTGTATAAGGGGAAATCTTAATGACCACTAAGTTCAGTAAACCTGTCATTGCCGTTGCTACGTTTATATCGATGACGTCCATCGGGCTTCTGTCTTATGCCGCAGGTGCGCCGGATACCACTGCGCTCAAGCCAACCAGCATTCCATTTGCTTATGATAGCCGTAAGGGCGTGATTCAGGACGGGGCTAACGCTGATAAATGGTTGGTTTCAGCAGGTCAAGGTGATACAACGGCTCAATTTAACCTTGGCGTAAAGTACGACATCGGTGATGGCGTGTCTGAAGATGACGCTGCGGCTGTGAAGTGGTACAGCCAGGCTGCCGAAAAGGGGCATGACTATGCTCAGTCCAATTTGGGTATGAAGTTTGATAAGGGTGAGGGTACATCGAAGGATGCTGCTCAAGCCGTCAAGTGGTACCGTGCCGCTGCCGATCAAGGTGTGGCTCAGGCTCAGACTAATCTGGGTGTGCATTACGCCAACGGCGACGGCATTGAGCGTAACAATGTCCAAGCCTACATGTGGTTGAGTTTGGGTGCTGCGCAAGGCAACGTAACGGCTGGCAAGAATGTGGATTTGCTGGCTAAGCGCATGACGCCTGCTGAAGTGACTGAAGGTCAGCGTTTGGCCGCCGAATGGAAGCCAAAATCCGCTGCGCCTGCTCCAGCAGCCGGTCCTGCTCCTGCTGCTGATGCCATGGGTGGTGGTGAAGCTGGCATGGGTGCTGGCGGCATGGGCGGTGGTATGGCAGCGGGTGCTGAAGGCGGCATGGGTGCCGGTGGCATGGCTGCAGAATAAGGAACACTTACTTCAGGCCTTGAGTTGCTGCGGTATTCAAGGCCTGAGTTTGGTTTTTCAAAGGGATCAATCATTGATCCCTTTTGTTTTTTACAACTATAAGAATTTAATTTATCTCTATGAAGTGCTCTAACATCACGATTTTCGTGTTCATGTCTGTGCTGCTGTTCTCGTCATCATGGGCAGCAAGCACCACTGCTGCAGTGGTCGCCTATAACAAAAAAGATTACGCCACGGTGGTGTCCATTTTCACTGATCATGCCAAGCAGGGGGATGCGTTTGCGCAGACCTTTCTGGGTTGGATGTACGATAACGGCGAGGGGGTACTGGATGACGATGCTGCAGCTACTCAATGGTGGAAGTTGGCAGCAGAGCAAGGTCATGCCAAAGCGCAGGTATTTCTTGGTGTGCGTTACGTCAATGGTAATGGTATTGGCAAGGATCCCGTTGAAGCCGTCAAGTGGTACCGACGTGCTGCCGAGCAAGGCTATGCCAAAGGTCAGTCCAATCTTGGGGGCATGTATGCTGCGGGGACTGGGGTCACCAAAGATGAAGCTGAGGCGGCTAAATGGTATCTGCTTGCTGCAGGTCAGGGCGATCTTAAGGCTCAAACTGCGCTGGGTGTGATGTTTGAAAAAGGCCTGGGGGTATCTCAGGATTATGTTCGATCCTACCTGTGGTGGAGTCTGGCGGCGGCTCAAGGCAGTGACGTAGCTGTTAAGGGTAAGGACGCTCTTGCCAAACTGATGACCCCCGCGCAATTGGAGGAGGCCGCTCGATTATTGGCAGTATGGAGGCCGATCCGATAGGTGTCGCCAGGATTAAGTCTTGCCGTGAGGCCGATTGGGGTCAGTTGGGGCCTGCCTAGAGCCTTAAATCTGGCCAATATGGGTGTTGGGGAGAGATTTTATGCAACCTTCTCTCACAAATTGGTCTATATCTTTTTCATTTTGATGAGGGTTCGGCTAAACTTGTCGGCCTTGTTTAACGGCTTTGGCCGGACAATTTCTTCCATAAAGTATCTAGGACTACTGCGCTGATGAGCGAGTCATTGCGAGCGCTGCTCGAAACTTCTGCCCTTGGGGCCGACCAAGCCGCCTATTTAGAATCCCTTTATGAGCGATTTCTGACCGATCCTGCATCGGTTGATTCTCGCTGGCGGGATTACTTCGGAGGGGTGCGTAAAGGGGCTGCGGGTGAAGTAGCTCACGGGCCGGTGCGTGAAGCGCTGGCTCAGCGTGCTCGAATGAATCCAGCAGTGTCAGCCACCGGCAGCGGTGCTGTGTCTGAAGAACTGGTGGCCAAGCAGGGTGCGGTATCCCGCATGGTACAGGTCATTTGTAATCGCGGTCACTTAGTCGCTGATATCGATCCCCTGGGCTTGCAGAAGCGTCCTGAACCTGAAGTACTCAAACTGGGTTACTTTGGATTGTCGGATCGGGATCTCGATTCCGAATTTCATATCTCTACTCATACCGATGTCACGGCGAAGTCCAAGCGCATGAAGCTGCGTGACATTCTGGCGCGCTATCGTCAGATTTATTGCGGCAACATCGGAGCCGAGTTTGCCCATGTTTCGGATACGAATGAACGCCTGTGGTTACAGGAAAAATTTCAAAACGGTCGTCTTAATCAAGGCTTCAGCGCAGAAGAGCGTAAAAATTTGCTGTGGCAATTAACCGCGGCGGAAGGTCTTGAACGATATTTGGCAACTAAATATCCAGCACAAAAGCGCTTCTCATTAGAAGGCGGAGACAGCTTGATCCCATTGATGGAAGATCTCATTCAGCAGGGCGGTGTGCAGGGTGTTGAAGAAATTGTCATTGGTATGGCACATCGTGGTCGTCTCAATGTATTGGTTAATGTGTTGGGTAAATCACCTCAGCAATTGTTTTCCGAATTTGAAGGCAAGTACGATGTAAATCACATGCAGGGTTCGGGCGATGTGAAGTATCACAAGGGCTTTTCTACTGATATTAAAACGCCGGGTGGCAACGTTCACGTGGCGTTAGCCTTTAACCCGTCGCATCTAGAAGTGGTTAATCCGGTGGTAGAAGGGTCGGTACGTGCGCGTCAGCAACGTTGCAATGACACCACGGGCAATAAGGTCATGCCGATTCTGATTCATGGTGATTCAGCCTTTGCAGGTCAGGGTGTCATCATGGAAACGCTGCAGTTGTCACAGGTTCGCGGCTACGCGACCGGCGGTACCGTGCATGTCATCATTAATAACCAAGTGGGCTTTACCACGCACAATCCGCACGATACGCGCTCTACGTTGTATAGCAGTGATCCTGCGAAGATGATTGAGGCGCCGATTTTCCACGTTAATGGTGATGATCCTGAAGCTGTGGTGTTCGTCGCTCGTCTGGCGTTGGAATACCGCAATACCTTCCACAAAGACGTGGTCATTGACATGGTCTGCTATCGTCGTTTAGGTCATAACGAGGCCGACGAGCCTGCAGCCACTCAGCCCGTCATGTATCAAGTGATTCGTCAGAAGCCGACTACGCGTCAGATTTATGCTGAGCGGTTGGCCAGTGAAAAAGCCCTTGCGGTTGAGGATGCCGATGCGTTGGTTGAACGCTATCGCCGTGAGATGGATGAAGGTAAGTCACCCGTGCCACAGTCATTAGGATTGATTGGCAACAAGCACACGGTGGATTGGACCAAGTACCAGAATGCCGATTGGAGCGAGTCGCCGGATACCGGTGTGAAGCTTGAATCGTTGCGTGAATACGGCACTAAGCTGACTAAGGTGCCTGAAGGTGTCACATTACATCGTCAGATCGTGCGTATTGTGCAAGATCGCGAAAAGATGGCAGCCGGTGAGTTGGTCTTGGATTGGGGTATGGCTGAAACCATGGCTTATGCTTCGCTGTTGAGTGAAGGACATGAGATTCGTATCAGCGGTCAGGATAGTGGTCGTGGTACGTTCTTCCATCGTCACGCGGTATGGCACGATCAGACCACGGGTAACAGCCATATACCGTTGCAACATTTATCGCCGACTCAGCCACGATTTACTGTGATTGATTCGTTACTGTCTGAAGAGGCAGTATTGGGTTTCGAGTATGGTTTCTCGACTACTGAACCTAACTGTTTGACCATATGGGAAGGTCAATTTGGTGACTTTGCCAATGGTGCGCAGGTGATCATCGATCAGTTCATCACTTCTGGTGAGGCTAAGTGGGGACGTTTGTGTGGTTTGACCTTGTTCTTGCCGCATGGCTATGAAGGGCAGGGGCCGGAGCACTCTTCAGCGCGCCTTGAACGATTCTTGCAGTTGGCGGCCGAGAACAACATTC
The DNA here is from genome assembly GCA_947454465.1 of Pseudomonadota bacterium. Taxonomy (GTDB): domain Bacteria; phylum Pseudomonadota; class Gammaproteobacteria; order Steroidobacterales; family Steroidobacteraceae; genus CAILZL01. Next base: position 34,803 of record CANGJP010000012.1, on the reverse strand, counting down.
AGGTGTGCGTCCCTTCAACACCGGCGCAAATGTTCCATATGCTGCGTCGTCAAATGAAGCGCAAGCTACGTAAGCCGCTGATAGTGATGACGCCAAAGAGTTTGCTGCGTCATAAGCTGTCAGTATCTTCGTTGGAAGATCTGACCAGTGGCACATTTAAAAATGTGATTGATGAAGTTGACGACATGAAAGCCGATACGGTGAAGCGTGTTGTTTTCTGCTCCGGCAAGGTCTACTTTGATTTGTTGGAGTCACGCCGTAACGATGCCATTAATGATGTGGCCATTGTACGTATTGAACAGTTGTATCCTTTCCCGACTCGCGAGTATGCCGCGGTGGTTAAGAAGTACAAGAACGCCAATGAGATTGTCTGGTGTCAGGAAGAGCCGCAAAATCAAGGTAGCTGGTACCAGATTCGTCATCGACTGCAAGAGCCACTGAGTGCAAAACACGAGTTGTTCTATGCGGGTCGAGCCGGTGCAGCAGCACCTGCAACCGGTATCCCAAAGCTGCATACCATGCAGTTGCAAGGGTTGTTGGATGCGGCATTGCGTTCTCAGGTCAGTGCAGATGGCGCGGTACAGAGCGCTTCTGCTAAGACCAAATAAATCGATTTATATTTACGATTACCATCAGTTTCTATTCACAGAGTCAGATTCATGAGTATTGAAGTAAAAGTTCCCCAGTTGCCTGAGTCGGTTGCCGATGCGTTACTGGCCAAGTGGCACAAAAAGGTGGGCGAGGCCGTCACCCGTGATGAAAATTTGGTCGATCTGGAAACGGATAAGGTGATGCTGGAAGTGCCGGCACCTGCTAGTGGTGTGCTTAAAGAGATTCGAGTCACGAATGGCACAACGGTGACCAGTGGTCAGGTGCTTGCTATTGTAGAGGCTGGTGCAGTAGCGACAACAGCTCCTGCCGCTGCGCCTGCTGCGGCTAAAATCGAGCAACCTGCAGTTGCTGCAAAACAAGGTGCTGATAAGTCGGGTCCTGCTGCGCGTCGCATGATGGAAGAAAACACAATCAATCCTGCAGAAGTGGCCGCCAGTGGTAAAGATGGTCGCGTCACTAAAGGTGATGTAATTCAGCATCTGTCTAAGCCAGCGGCTGCCAACTTACCGGCTGCCAAGGGTGCGCGTACTGAACAACGTGTGCCCATGACTCGTTTGCGTGCCCGTATTGCCGAACGTTTGGTGGAGGCTCAGTCCACCGCTGCAATGTTGACTACGTTTAACGAAGTAGACATGACGGCAGTGAACGAGTTACGTAATCGCTACAAAGATAAGTTTGAAAAAGCTCATGGCGTCAAGTTGGGCTTCTCTTCTTTCTTTATCAAGGCCGCCATTGAAGCGCTGCGCAAATTCCCTGCGGTGAATGCTTCCATAGATGGAAATGACATTGTCTATCACGAGTTCTATGACATGGGCGTGGCCGTGTCCACTGAGCGCGGATTGATGGTGCCGGTCATTCGTAATGCTGAAAATCTCAGCATGGCTGAACTTGAAGCTGCGGTGGGTAACTATGCTAAGAAAGCCCGCGAAGGGTCAATCGGTTTGGAAGACTTGACCGGTGGTACGTTTACTATTACCAATGGCGGTGTGTTCGGTTCGTTGCTGTCAACGCCGATTTTGAATATGCCCCAAGTGGCTATTCTAGGTATGCATAAAATTCAGGAACGTCCTGTGGTCGTGGAGGGTCAGATTGTCATCCGTCCGATGATGTATCTGGCACTCACTTATGATCATCGTATTGTCGATGGTCGTGAGTCCGTACAGTTCCTTGTGGCCATTAAGGAAGCGCTGGAAGACCCCGCGCGTCTGTTGCTGCAACTGTAATCTATTGGTGATTTAACGTACGGGCAGCCTTAGAACACGTGTTTTGGCTGCCCGTTTTTATTTGTATCTTGCGGAGTTCTCATGTCCGAACAATATGATGTGATCGTCATCGGTGCAGGTCCTGCCGGTTATCCTGCGGCAATTCGTGCAGGTCAAAATAAGTTGAAAGTGGCCTGTATCGATGGTTGGAAAAATTATGATGGTACGTATGCTTTTGGTGGCACTTGTTTAAATGCAGGTTGTATCCCTTCCAAGGCGTTACTCGAATCTTCTGAGTTATATCACCGCGCGCAACATGAGTTTGCACTGCATGGCATTAAGCTCAAGGGTGTCGAGTTTGATGTCGCCGCCATGCAGGCACGTAAGAGCAAAATTGTTAAGTCTTCAACTCAAGGTATTGCTGGCTTGCTTAAAGGTGCAGGCGTCACGGCGTTAGTAGGTCATGGCAAATTACTCAAGGCCGAAGGTGGCGTAAACAAAGTTGAATACACCGATAAAGAGGGCAAGGTGCAAGTGCTGAGTGCCACTCACGTGGTGCTGGCTACTGGCTCTGTTCCTACTGAATTGAAGAGCTTACCGTTTGATGGTAAGGACATCATTGATTCATGGGGTGCGTTGGAATTGGGTGCTGTGCCAAAGCGTTTGGGTGTGATTGGTGCGGGTGTCATTGGTTTGGAGTTGGGCAGTGTATGGAACCGCTTGGGTGCCCAGGTTACCGTGCTCGAAGCGCTCGATAGCTTTTTACCCATGGCTGATCAAGCGGTTGCCGCGGAAGCATTGAAGAATTTTAAAAAGCAGGGTTTAGATGTGAAGCTCGGTGCCAAGGTATCTGCTGCCACGAAAGGCAAAGACGGCGTTACGCTTAAATACGCGGATTCTGCCGGTGAGCAGAGCCTCGTTGTTGATAAGGTTGTGGTGGCGATTGGTCGTCGTCCGTTTACAGGTAATTTGCTTGCGGAAGGCGCAGGCATTGAGCTAGACGAGCGTGGTTTTGTAAAAGTGGATCACGAATGCCGCACTGGAGTGGCGAATGTTTGGGCGGTAGGCGATCTGGTCCGTGGGCCGATGTTGGCACACAAGGGTAAGGAAGAAGGTGTGGTAGTAGCTGATCTGATTGCTGGTAAGCATGCAGAGGTGAACTACAACATTATTCCATCCGTGATTTATACCGCTCCTGAAATTGCTTGGGTGGGTCAAACAGAGCAGCAAGTAAAAGGAAGTGGCCGTGCGTACAAGGTCGGTTCATTCCCATTCATGGCCAGTGGGCGTGCCCGGGCGATGGAGGCGGCTGTGGGCTTCTGCAAAATGATTTCAGCGGTGGATACGGATGAAGTGCTGGGTGTGCATATCATCGGGCCGATGGCGGGTGAGCTGATTGCTGAGGCTGTACTTGCGATGGAGTATTCAGCTAGTACCGAAGATTTCCAACGAACCATTCACGCTCATCCAACCTTGTCGGAAGCGGTTCATGAAGCCGCTTTGGCAGCGGATAAGATTGCGATTGATTTTCCGAATAAATAGAGCGATCCGCTTGCATCATTAAAATAATGAACGGTGTAGGTTTTGGCTTACACCGTTTTTTATTGGCTGATCTATGGTGTACTGACAATCATAAGTGCGGTATCAGTAAAATGATTCCAGCTATCCATGTTACTACTGAGCTAGTTTTTTGATGTTGGTTAGATAGGCTTGCTCATCGGGTGGAATGTTTCCACGCTGTGCATTCCACAGTTCAGTAGCAAGGCATTCAATCATTTTATGTTCGACTGAGTGTGTATCTCCGATGCGTTTCATTAATGACTGATAGGCGGATTTGATGCCGGTAGGGCGGTCCGTTGCCACTTGGTCTCTTACCGCTAAATGTAATCCCATATGCAGGAAAGGATTGGTATTGCCGTCTTCGGGTTTCCAGTCTTGATCCAGTACCGTGTCAGGATCTTGAAACAGCGCATGGTATTCGGTGTGGATTTTAATCACGTCCGCAATCTGAGCTTCGAGGGGCTGCAGGGGGAGATGATGAGAGTGTTTGTGCCAGGCCTCAAAATACTTGAGCCTTAGCTGGTCACGGCGTTGATGATCGAAGAAGGGCATGGTGTTGGGTGAGCTAAGAACGGAAATAACTGACGGGAAATTTTTCGGTAATCATGCCTAGAGGCTGATGCTGGCGAAAGATCAGATAGGTGCGAGCTAGAAACGGTTCGTCATCAGCAACGTTAAAATAATGGGCAAGAGCCGGATCGGCTTGTCGAGAAAAGTGCGCGATCTCACGATAAGTTTCCATCCGTTCTGCACGCCACAGCAGCCCGATGGGTTGGTCACTATTAAGGAGTGCTTGATTCATACTGTCCGGTAACCGATCAATCACAAAATAAGATTGAGCATATAGAAGGGTCTGCTGATGATTGCAAAGTAATATGCTGCGCTTCAGTAACGCATGACTCGCTTGAGTTTGTAGTCGGTCGCATGCCTCGTTATGCACAATTATTTGCGCCAATTTTTCTACCTTGACCGATTGTCCTGTATAGATTTCAAGTAATTGCGTGACAGTGCCGTCTGTTGCAAGTAGTACTTTTTGAAATAAGCTTAATGACGGATCTTGTATCACCGTATTAAAGTCGAATGTGCGGGTGCTGACTGTATTAGCCATGGTGTTTTTGGGTTTTTCCCGTTGAGTGGCTTTTTGTATTTTGTTTGGTAGCGGGAAACAAGGCAACTGCCTTTTCGGTTTGCTTAAGTTTACGTTTGTAATGACATAGATCAATCAGCACGCAGTGTGCGCAGTCTGGTTTTCGAGCTTTACACACATAGCGACCATGAAGAATTAACCAGTGATGAGCGTCAAGTGCATATTCTTTTGGTACTGCTTTGAGTAATTTCTTTTCCACTTGCAGAACAGTGCTTCCAGGTGCCAACCCCGTTCGGTTTGAAACCCTAAAAATGTGCGTATCAACTGCGATAGTGGGTTCTCCGAAGGCCGTATTGAGGATGACATTGGCGGTTTTTCGTCCTACGCCTGGTAATGCTTCCAGAGCTTCACGGGTACGTGGCACTTCGCCACCATGATGCTCTAGTAATAGCTTGCAGGTCGCAATGATGTTTTTGGCTTTGGCATTGAATAAACCGATGGTTTTAATGAATGTGGAAAGTTCAGCAATGCCGAGGGCATAAAATTCTTTAGGGGTGTTGGCAACTTTGTATAGCTTGCGCGTGGCAAGGTTTACGCTTTTGTCGGTTGCCTGTGCTGATAGAATGACAGCAATCAGGAGTTCAAATGGGCTGTGGTATTCCAACTCGGTGGTTGGTTTTGGATTTAAGAGTTTTAAACGCGAGAAAAAATCGCGACGTTGCTCCTGGTTCATGATTGAGTTGCTTTGACACGAGTGCGTCGCTGCACTTGCAGAAAGTTATACAAGGCGATACCTAGTCCCAGCGCAATAAACGCACCAGGTGCCAGTATGGCTAGCATAAACCCCATCGTTGCAGGGAAAAACTGTTGTTCTAGTGGCGCCGCCCAAGGGCCCCATAATTGGGTGGCATCAGTAAATAATGAGCCATGGCCTACCAGTTCGCGACCTGCGCCTAATACGATTGCTGCTATCGCGTAACCTGCGCTGAAACGCAGCGTCTTTATCAAGCAAACATTAAGCGATGCATAGTGATGCTGTAGTTCCTTGCGTCCTAGCAGAAGTGGGATGACTGCAATCATTGGTAAAAATAGCCCCAACTTTTTATATAGCGAATAGTTCCATGCATGGAGCAGTATCTCGATGAGTGCTGTCAAAGTGCTGGTCGAAATTAACCAGATGCTGGTGGTGGGAACTCTATTTCCAATACCGATCAGGGTTACCATCAGCAGATGGGTTAATAGGGTAACGAGCAAAACGATCAAGGCGACACTCAACCCTAGGGTCAGGGACTCGGTGGCAGCCAGTAGTGTACATAGGCCGAACAGCGGTAATAAAAAGGTTGGATGCTGCCAGCTGACGTCCATCGATGGAGGTGGAGTGTGCATCTTAAGGGCTGCCTGGAGTTTGGAATATTAAATCGCGATGACGCTGATAATAATCCAGTGTGCGCTGAATTGCGTGAATGATCGCTCTCGGTGTAATAGTGGCGCTTGTAAATTGCTCAAAGTCACCACCATCCTTACGTATATTCCATCCGCGCGTGTCAGGATCAGTTAAAGAGCGATGCTCAAATTTTTCCAACCATCTTGATTGAGGTTGAGAAAATTCGTCTCCCATATTTGGGGTTTCATGATGATTGAGAATTCGTACTCCTAACACCATGCCGCTATAGTCAACAGCGACGAGTAGTTCTATTGGGCCATTGTAGCCATCAGGTGTGATGGCATGGATCACTGCTGCAGTGGGTGCTCCATCAAGTCGAGCACGATATACCGATAGTTGATTGGTAGGGCTCAAGTCGTTGATGTCGGCCACGAATGCCCGGTCATTCAATAATGTGTTGTTATGCAGGGTTGCAGGGATGAGTACGTTTAATTGTGCTTCAAACCAAGCTCGTTCATTATGTTCGATTTGGTTTTTAGTCCATTGCTTGGTTAGGGATAGGGCTATCAGGCAGATCAAGCTGATGATGATAAGCAGTGTGGCTTGTCGAAGGTTGATTCGGTATCTATTCATGAAGCTTCACCATACTTACGTGGAATAGTGAACTTATCGATCAGTGGTGCGGCCATATTCATCAGTAAAACCGCAAAAGCAACGCCATCATGGTAATTGCCGAAATCGCGGATCACATAGGTCAGGGTGCCGATCCCGATTCCATAGAGCAATCGTCCGCGTGGACTGGTCGCGGCAGTCACAGGGTCAGTAGCGATGAAAAAAGCACATAGTATGGTCGCGCCAGAAAAGAGATGGAACAGTACATCAGCGTGTTTTCCGGGATCGATCTGGTGCATAAACCACGCACAAAGGCTTAAGCCCACTAACACGCCAACGGGGATCTGCCAGCGGATGATTTTCAGTGCGAGCAACAGTAAGCCACCTGCAAGTAAGGCGGTCGAAACCCACTGCCAGCCTTGGCCACCTAAGCTGCCAAAGATAGGTTGAGATAAAATTTCATCAATGGTTTGCCGTTGAGATAGCCCTGATTTCAGTGCTGCTAAGGGGGAAGCTGCTGAAACAATGTCAACCGTTAGGATCTCTGGTAGGCGCCCAGTAAAAATTGCTTGGGCGCTTTGCATCCAACCTAAATTGATGGGGTGCACCGTGTTAGCCGGTAAATAAGTGGTCATGGGTTTAGGAAATGATACGAGCAGTACTGCATACCCCAGCATGGCTGGGTTGAATGGGTTGAAACCTAAACCACCATAGGCATGCTTCCCAAGCAATACTGCAAACGCGACGGCACTCATAATGAGCCACCATGGAGCAAGTGGGGGCATGGATAGAGCAAGGAGCGCTGCGGTGACCAATACACTGCCATCGGTGATAGTGGGTGTAAGTGGTTGATGGCGCAGTTTTAAGGCAGCCGCTTCACACAGCAGGCCACTGCATGCTGCAAGCAGGAGTTGGAAGATGAGTCCTACTCCAAAAAACATCACTTGAACGCAGATTCCGGGTACAAGCGCCAGCAACACTAAGCCCATTATGAGACGAACGCTGGGTGCACGATGCAGGTGCGGAGATGCCGTAGTTAGTAAAGTCATGATCGATTAAGTTACCTGCTTCGCACGACGAAAATGTGTCACCAGTCGAATATGACTTGGGCAGACATAGTCACAATTACCACATTCGATGCAGTCATACAGTCCTAGTTGCTGCAATGCTTTTTTATGACCATGGCGCGCATGGGACAGTAATTGTTGTGGGAGGAGATGCACGGGGCAGGCTTCGGCACACTCGCCGCAGCGAATACAGGCTTGTTCGACAACGACTGGGTTCAGTTCCTGATCATCAGCGAGAATCAGCGAGTTGGTGGCTTTGATAACGGGATAGCCGGTATGGTCGAGGGCGTGTCCCATCATTGCACCGCCCATAATCAGGCGTTGACCAGGTTTGAAGACTGCTCCGCAGTGTCGGAGTACGTCCTGCATCGAAGTGCCAAGAAGTACTCGATAATTCCCAGGTTTGGAGATGCCATTCCCACTCACAGTAACGATCCGGCTTATCAGAGGTTCACCATGTAGTATCCAACGAGCGCTGGCATAGACCGTGGCGACATTGCTGACGATGATACCGATGTGTGCAGGAAGCTTACCGTGAGGAATTTCCTGTCCTGTTAGATGTCGAATTAATTGTCCTTCATCTCCACTCGGATAGGTGCTAGGGATAACTTGTACACGAATACGATTATCATTGAGTTCGTGCAAGCGATTGCCAATCGCAGCAATCGCCTCAGGTTTATCAGCTTCAATTGCAATGATGGCAGAAGATGTTTGACAGGCATGCATCATGATCTTGGTGCCTTGCAGAATCTCCGTAGCATGCTCTTGCATCAAATGATCATCACAGCTGATATAAGGTTCGCATTCGACTCCGTTAATAATCAATTGATTAATAGGATGTTGAGTGTGAGCGGCGAGCTTAGTCGCCACTGGAAACACAGCTCCACCTAGACCGACAATGCCGCCCGAAGCGAGTTGTTCGCATAGTGTTATGCTGGAAAGACTATGCCAGTGTGGTGTGGTTGATGAATGCGTGACTGAGGGCGCTAGTGTATCGTTGGATAGTACGATAGATGGTGTGGTGTTCTTTTGCGACGTAGCGGTAGCACATGGTTCAATGGCACGGACTAGGCCTGAAACGGGTGCATGAAGCGATGCGCCTAGGCGGTGTGCAGGTTTGGCGATGGCTTGTCCGGCCAGAACCCGCTGTCCAGGTATGACACAGGGAATGAGTAAAGTATCATGATGCTGGTTGAGTGGTAGTACCAGTTGAGATGAAGCAGGTATCGAGCTGATACCGATGTTCCGTGTCTGGTCTTTATGGTTCGGAATATCAAGACCCTGATAGTGCACTACTCTCATAGTCTGGGTCGCTCAAATAACTAGTTGCGCACCATGCCTGCAAACCCAAGTAAACCTAGCGCCATAAAGCCAGCCGTGATGAGGGCGATAGGGATGCCACGAAATACTACTGGGACATTGGCCATGTTTACGCGTTGTCGTAGTGTGTTGAAGCTGGTATTCAATGTGGTCAACATGATTGCTGCTCCTGCGCCGTAGCACAGTGCTTCTGAAGCTGATTCCAGATAATCACTGCTATATAACGCCATTCCGAGCATGGCACATTGATTACTAAGGTGTGCAATAAAGTTGGGCCAGCGAACCGCGCCGGGTATGCGCCGAAGTAAAAGTCGGCAGACAAAGAAAATCAGTGCTAAAGCGACAATCAATATTGGAGTACGAAAATAACCCGCTTCCAGTTCACTTGGGACTTGTTTAAATGCGTAGCCAGTGAGCGAAGAGATCGTGAGTGTTAGGGTGGTAAATATAGCCGTAGTAAATTCAGCAGTAAAAACACCGCGTGCAGTTACCTCTTGGTTGGCTTTGCCCATCGCGATGGCCGAGCTTTGAATCAGCATAGTACCAAGTAAAATGATGAGCAAACTATTCATCAGTTTATTTGACTTTCATGCCGGCTATGGCACCACTATCTGGTGACAGAATAAAAATCTTCTTGTCTCCATCGGTGGCATCTGAGCCTGCAGCTAGCACCATCCCTTCGGAGAGCCCGAAGCGCATCTTGCGTGGTGTGAGATTGGCAAATACCAGCGTCAGTCGGTCAATGAGTTGATGCGGTTCATAGGCGGCGCGAATGCCGGCAAAAATGGTGCGTGTGCCTAGTTCTGGACCGATATCAACGGTAAGTTTTAATAATTTGTCAGTGCCTTCAACGTGTTCGGCATTGATGATTTTAGCAATGCGTAGATCCAGTTTGGCGAAGTCATCAATAGTTGCCTCGCTCATGCCAATAGCATTGGTGGTGGCGGACGTATTGACAGTAGCAGGCTGAGTGCTTGCTATTTGTGGTTGTTGGTTGGCGGCAATCAGTGCGCTTATGGCGGCAGGGTCAATACGGGTAGCGAGTGCTTCATAATGATTAACTTTGCTGCCTAGTAACGGCCGTTGTACGTCTTCCCAAGCTAATTCATGGCCGCCTAGGAATACTTCCGCTTTTCCGGCAAGTTCTGGTAGGACGGGTTTGAGTAGCATGATCAAAATGCGGAATAAGTTGATGGCCTGTGTGCATACACCGTGAACTTCGTTGGCACGTTCGGGATTTTTTGCCAGCAACCATGGTTTTTGTTGGTCGATATAAAGATTTGCTCGATCAGCTAAAGCCATGATTTCACGCAAAGCGCCAGCATAGTCGCGTTGTTCATAGGATTCGGCGATGCTTGGTAATTTATGCAGAAATTCTTCGTATAAATCCGGTTCAGGTAGTTTGATGGCAAGTCGGTTATCGAAGTTTCGTGCCAGGAAGCCAGAGCAACGACTTGCGATGTTAACCAGTTTGCCGACGATATCTGAGTTCACTTTGGTTACGAAATCATGTAAGCCTAAATCGAGGTCGTCGAGCCCCGATCCAAGTCGCGATGCAAAAAAGTATCGTAACGGTTCGGTGGGTAAATGCTCGCGCCAACTGCTGGCGGTAATAAAGGTGCCGCGAGATTTCGACATCTTTTCACCATTGATGGTGAGGAAGCCATGAACGAACACTGCGTTAGGGGTGCGGAAGCCGGCACCATGCAATACTGCGGGCCAGAATAATGAATGGAAATAAAGGATATCTTTGCCAATAAAGTGATAGAGCTCAGTGGGGCTGCCAGGCTTCCACCAGGCTTCAAATCCCCAACCGTGTTCACGACATAGATTGAGGAAACTCGCCATGTAGCCGATGGGTGCATCTAACCAAACATAAAAATATTTCCCTGGTGCATCTGGAATCTCAAAACCAAAGTAGGGTGCATCTCGGGATATATCCCAATCTTTCAAGCCGGTTGAAAACCATTCTTCCAGTTTATTGGTAACCGCTTGTTGTAACGTGCCCGAATGTGTCCATTCACGTAGCATGGTTTCGAAATTAGCTAGCTTGAAAAATAAATGCTCTGACTCGCGTTCTACTGGCGTGCTGCCACTGACCACTGAGACGGGATCAATCAATTCATTTGTAGAGTAGGTGGCTCCACAGTTTTCGCAGCTGTCTCCATATTGGTTTGCAGCATTGCAGCGTGGGCACGTGCCTTTTACGAAACGATCGGGTAAAAACATTTCTGCTTTTTCATCATAGGCCTGTCGCACCATACGACGTTCAATATGTCCGCCGCGTTCTAGCGCTTCATAGGCACGGTATGTCAGTTCGCGATTTTCTTCAGAGTGCGTGCTGTGATAGTTGTCAAAGCCAATGTTGAATGCATCTAAATCGGCTTTGTGTTCAAGAGCAACGCGTGCGATGAGTTGTTCAGGCGTGATGCCTTCTGATTGTGCGCGTAGCATGATGGGCGTGCCATGAGTGTCATCAGCACAAACATACATGCATTCGTGCCCACGTAATTTCTGGAAGCGAACCCAGATATCAGTTTGAATGGTTTCAACCATGTGGCCCAGGTGCAGGGGACCGTTGGCATAGGGTAAGGCACTGGTGACTAGGATTCGGCGTTTGGCGGTCATTCTTGATTAGGCATACATAGAGAAAAATAAGGTGCTAATTATGCCATGGCGTCGGGTTCTGGGCGCGGTTGCTTTACGGAAAAAGGCCGTTATTTCCGGACGCCGAAAGTTTAGGTCTGTTCTTTACAGGCTTCGAATTTTGGCTTGTGAATTGCCTTCAGGTAGGCATTTCTGCCGCTGATGATGTTTTTATCGAGTAATTCCTGTATGGCGTTGTCCATGGTACACATGCCTGTTGCGGCACCACTCTGGAGGGTATTTTCCAGCTGATCTAATTTTCCTTGGCGAATTAAGTTGGCAACAGCGGGCGTATTGATCATGATTTCCATGGCGGCAACCCGACCGGGTCTGGCTTTGGTGGGAATCAGTTGCTGCGAAATGACTCCGCGCAGTGACGTAGAGAGCATCGAGCGCACTTGTAACTGCTTATCTGCAGGAAAGGCGTTGATGATGCGATCTATGGTTGCGGTCGCTCCATTGGTATGTAGCGTGCCCATGACTAGAATGCCCATCTCTGCCGCAGTGACGGCGGTACTGATGGTGTCGTAATCACGCATTTCACCAACAAGGATGACATCCGGATCTTCTCGAAGTGCAGAATGCAATGCATCAGAGAAAGTAGGGGTATGTAGACCGATTTCCCGTTGGCTGATTAGGCAGTTCTTGCGGCTGTGGACAAATTCGATAGGGTCTTCAATGGTGATGATGTGGCCTTTTCTGCGGCGATTAATGTCATCGATCATGGCGGCCAAGGTGGTCGATTTGCCTGAGCCGGTTTTACCTGTGACGAGAACCAGTCCTGAAGTCAATTTGCACAGATTGCGTACGGCATCTGGAATTTTGAGCTCATCCATAGTTTTGGCGCTAGGTGGGATGGCGCGAAATATGGCACCTAGGCCGTTAAGGTGTCGCAGAATGTTGACGCGAAAACGTGATACACCCTGAATAACATAAGCAAAGTCAGTTCCGTTCTTTGCTTCTAATTCCAGAAGTGCGAATGCAGGTGTCATTTCTCGTAACGCTTCTTCCACAAAGGTCGGTTCAAGCAGTTCGGGACTTAAAGAGCACAATTCACCATGAAGTCTAATGCGCGGTGGTTCGCCGGCTATGAAATGCAAGTCCGAACCGCCCTGAATGAGGGTTTCTTGTAGATAGGAGTCAATGCGGTTAGAGGCAGCTTCCGCACTGGTACCGCTTGGCCCTTTGTGCTGATAGCTAAGTGAGGTGGATTGGCCGTTCATGTTCTAGGTTAACCTGTGGCCAACGTGAATGTCGGTAAGATGCTGGTATCGATGACGTAACGTGCGAAGGCCTGTTTGTCCTGGGCATATAGATAGGCGCTGTCGGCATCAATGTGTTTGCTGAGAATGCCGTCAAGTAGCGCCTGATCCAAGCTATTCATACCGAGATCTTTGCCAGTCTGTAATTGAGATTGAATCTGGTATGACTGATCATTCATGATCAGTTTGCTGATTGCTCGATTCATCAACATGATTTCACAGATTGCCTTGCGGCTACGTAAATCTGCGCCTTTCACTAATACTTGAGTGATTACGGCGAGTAAGTTTTGTGACAGAAAACCCTTGGTTTGTTCTCGTTCATCGACGGGTAGCGCATCCATGATGCGATCTATGGTTTTTACTGCGCTAGTGGTGTGCAAAGTACCTAAAACAAGATGTCCGGTTTCAGCAGCGGTCATGGCCCAGCGTATGGTTTCTACATCGCGCAGTTCGCCAACCAGAATAACATCTGGATCTTCTCGTATTGCTGCACGCATGCCTTCGGAAAAGCTAGGAATATGAGTGTGCAGTTCGCGTTGGATGATCTGACATTTTTTACTTTTGTGAACAAATTCGATCGGATCTTCGAGGCTAATGATGTTCAAATTTCGAGTGTTATTAAGATGTTCAATCATTGCCGCCAATGTGGTTGATTTACCGGTTCCTGTCGACCCGGTAACTAAAATCATGCCTTGATGATATTCGCATAAATTATTGATGGTGGTGGGAAGCTGTAACGATTCCAGTGAGGGAATGGTGTTGCTGATGGTTCTAAACGTTGCACCTAATCCAGTTGCTTTACGATAAATATTGGTGCGGAAGCGATTCCCGTTGCCGGCTACATAAGAGAAATCGAGGTCACTGCCGTGTCGTAACTGATGTTGTTGGCTTTTGGTGGTGACTTCGGCGATGTAGCCTTCTAATTCAGCCTGCGTGAGGTCACGAAATTTTACGGGAATGAGGTCGCCGTGCATGCGGAGCATAGGCGGTACTCCGACAGCAAAATGTATATCAGAGCAGCCCTGGTCAGTGCCGAGTTTCAAGAATGCATCAATACGCGCCATAGACTGAATTATTAGCTTAAATAGTCGTAAAAGCTGTTTTTTGCTGCTTCCACGTCTTCTGCATGTGAAGTATCTCACAGGCTTGCATGTTTTCTGGTCAGTTATAGGAAAGTGGTCAGGGCGATACGCAATTCATCCATGGATTGAATTCGCATTGTTTTATCCACTAGCATCGCCTTTAGTACGATGTCAGATAGCGCCTTGGGTAGGGTAGGGTTGAGTTCAATCGGTGGCTTGGCTTTGCCTTGTACGTGCTGGAACATCACAGCCATATGATCGCCCTTTGAGTAGGGTGCGACACCCGTTAGCATCTCGTAAAGAATAATGCCCAGACTGTAGATATCAGCACGTTCATCGACTTTTTTACCCATTATTTGTTCTGGCGCCATGTACTTTGGACTGCCGATAACAAAGCCTGTTTTCGTTAATTGCGTGTCACCTTCTTTATAGGCGGCAGCCACGCCAAAATCGACTACTTTAAGTTCTCCTGATTCATTAACGAGAATGTTGGCGGGTTTGAGGTCTCTATGCACAATGCCTGCTGAATGAGCGGATGACATACCGTTTGCAATCTCGCAGCCGTAACGTATGGCTTGAGTAATAGCCATTGGCTTTTCGTTAATGATTTCTTTGTTCAAAGGGTGTGATGGAAAGTACTCCATTGAAATAGCATAAAGACCACGCATATGAAGAAAGTCATAAATGCGGATAATGTTTTTATGTGTGACTTTTCTGGAATAACGAAGTTCATATACAAACCGTTTCATAGTCTCTTCATCTTGAGCTACGTTATTATTCAGGAACTTTAAGATTAGTTGTTCTTCTACTACTGAGTCTTGAACTAATAGTACTGTCCCAAATGCTCCTTTACCTATTTTTTCGATAAACTTGTAGCGTCCATCAATCAGGTCACCTGTTTTTAGGTTGTTAATGTCCAGCCTCTGTGCATCACTGATCCTTTCTGCATGATTGATTATTTCATTTACATCGGTTTTTTCTAGCAATAATGTTTTCGTAGGTTGTGCTGGGTTGCTGGGTTGAGCCTGTTTCTTAGGTCTGCCTGGAAAATTCCGGTTATGGATTTCTTCTATTGCGTGCTCGGCCGCCTGAATAATGGCCGCATCATCCAAGCTTTTCACTGTGTTTTTAATTAGTGAAATGATGGTATCCGCATAATGTGCTTCAGTCATGTTTCCCAGAGCAATGATGCTTTCGATTTTCGAGGCGCGTTCACCTTGATTCATTAGGCTTATCAGTGTGTCAATAGCGCGTGGGTCTTTGATTTTTCCCAGTGCGCGTGCCACGGCTGGAAATACTTGAGTGTTGGTGCTATTGGCCAATTTAATTAAGGTGGGTACTGCTTTATGGCTGCCGATTTCGCCTAATGTATCTATGGCTCTTTCGGCAACCCACCAGTCCTCATCGTCTGTTGCCCTAATAAGAAAGTCGATAGCTCGTTCGTCTCGTGTATGGTTCAGTATTTCAATCGCTGCGCGGCGTACTTCTTCATCCTCATCGCCAATGAGTTGTAGTACGGCTTCAACAACACGCGGGCCGCCAATCTTTCCCAGTGCATCACCGGCTCGGCTACGCACCCACCAATCATCGTCGCGAATAATCTGTAGTAATTGTTTGATATCTTTTGCCGTGGCTAAAGCGTTGATGACTTCAACCGCCGCGCGTCTGCTGTATTCGTTTTCGTCTTTTAGGGCAGGGATCAGAAAACGCATGGTGTCTGGGTGCTGCGCTCGAATGATGAGTTCCACGGCTTTGTTCTGAACTTCGATATCCGTGTCAAGGAGCAATTCACAGATTGGTTTAATCTCCAGTGGCACCGTATTGCGTAATAGTCCTGTCAATGCTGATTGGCGGATCTGTCTATTGGGATCTTTCAGGAGTGTTTGTAATGCAACCGCAACTTCAGGGCGGTCGAAGCGTGACAGAATATCGATAATGTATGTACGGGTTAGTGGGTCTTTACCATCGATGCGGCTCAGTAGTTCAAAAATGGACTGCTCGGTGGCGATGTCACCAATAATTTTGAACATCAAAGCTTGATTTGCTTGCTTTTGCTTGCAAGCTTGGTCAAGTAGTTCGCGGATACCAAAGCGGTTCTTATGGGCGCTGATGATTTCTAGGATTGTCGATTTGGGGGACTCTTCCCGATTGAGTTCTTCTAGTAGCAATTGCGGTGGGTAGTTCTGGCTGATAGTCAGTGCGGTACGGATGGCACTTCGAGTGCGCACTTCGGCATTCGGTAAGGTGTTTGCAAATAGGCAAAAGCTCTTCGCATCCACTAACTTCGCCATGAGATCAATATACAGTTGTGTTTCCTGTTTATTGGCTGCGGGCAATACTTCCAGAATTTTGGGAATGCTGGCACTGCCTAATCGGATGAGCTTTTGCAATGCTTTTTGCGCATCGGGATGCTGCACGTCGCCACTGCTACGGATTTCTTCTAGAAACCGTTCGGCTCTTAAATCATCAAAAAACTTCATCGGCCCGTCTCGGTGTCCGCTTCTTGGACTGCTCTAGACGTTATCTGACGAAAGGCAAAAATCTTGAGGGTGGATGAGTGGTGTGCCGGTGCGATTTTCTCGATCTTAGGATGGCTAGTGCTCAGTATTTTCATGTCTATTCCGTTCATCATTCGCCATCCTAGGGCGGGGTATCCGTTACAATGCGGGGCTTGTATTGCCGTTGGGCCGAACTTTCATGTATGCAACAAATCCAGTTATCGACCGTCGGGCCGTTGAGTTGGCTGCAGCGTCATTCGTCGATCCTAATGCAGGGATATGCCTTGCTGATACGGTTGCAACCTTCGATTGGACTGAGCCTGCCTTAGGTCAGCCTATTTCCCTCAGCGTCACGCTTTCCTATCCAGTCGGTGAGGGTGCGGCGGTTCTGGCTGAGCAATTAAGTCACGCACTGGCTGAGTTTGGTGTGATCCATATCACTGTCGGCTGTAAAGTTTTTTCTTCTGCAGTACAGCAAAACCTCAAGCCGGTTCAGGGTATTAAAAATATTCTAGTAGTGGCATCGGGCAAGGGTGGGGTGGGTAAGTCCACCACGGCGGCCAATCTCGCACTTGCGTTGAGTCGCGATGGGGTTGCGGTCGGTTTGTTAGATGCCGATATCTATGGCCCTAGTCAGGCACGAATGATGGGGTTGGCTGGCCAGCGTCCTGTCAGTCTAGATGGCAAGACGTTTGCGCCCCTTGATGCCTACGGGGTGAAGGTCATGTCTATTGGGTTATTGGTTGATGATGAGCAGCCCATGGTCTGGCGGGGGCCAATGGTCTCTCAAGCCCTTACTCAGCTCTTAAACGATTGCCGGTGGGGTGAATTGGACTACTTGATTGTTGATATGCCACCTGGAACTGGGGATATACAATTAACGCTGTCGCAGCGTGTGCCGATTAGCGGTGCAGTGATTGTCACGACCCCTCAGGATATTGCTTTGCTTGATGCCCGTAAGGGCCTCAAGATGTTCGAAAAAGTGGGGGTGCCGGTACTGGGTATTGTTGAGAACATGAGTACCCATGTTTGTTCTCAATGTGGTCATCAAGAGCATATTTTTGGTGCGGGCGGCGGTGCCCGGATGGCATCTCAATATGGGGTAGATTTGTTGGCTGAATTGCCGCTGAATATACAGATTAGAGAACAGGCGGATAATGGCCGGCCAACTGTAGAGGCTGATCCATGCGGTAAGCTTGCTGATGCTTATTTCGGTCTTGCGCGGCGCACCACTTCGCGTCTGGCGAGGTATGCTGCGCAATGCATTAAGCCGATGCCTAGTATTACGGTTGAAGCCACTTAAGCATGGTTGTTGAATACACGAACTTCGATAGCGAGAGTAAATCAAGATGAGTATAAAGTCAGATCACTGGATTCGTCGCATGGCCGAAAGCCACGGCATGATCGAACCCTTTGCCCCGCGTCAGGTGCGTGTTGCAAATGATCAAAAGATTATTTCTTATGGCACTTCAAGCTATGGATATGACGTTCGTTGTGCTAACGAGTTTAAAATCTTTACTAATATTAACTCCACGATTGTTGATCCGAAGTCTTTTGACCCTGCTAGCTTCGTGGACGTGACGGCCGATGTGTGCATTATCCCTCCGAATTCTTTCGCGCTGGCGCGAACAGTGGAGTACTTTCGTATCCCGCGCAGTGTGTTGACAGTGTGTCTGGGTAAATCAACGTATGCTCGCTGTGGAATTATTGTAAATGTCACCCCATTAGAGCCTGAGTGGGAAGGACATGTAACGCTTGAGTTTTCCAATACCACTACCTTGCCGGCAAAAATTTATGCCAATGAAGGTGTGGCGCAAATGTTGTTCTTTGAATCCGACGAAGTATGCGACACGTCATACAAGGATCGTGGCGGTAAGTACCAAGGTCAAACGGGTGTCACTCTGCCTAAGGCCTGAAGTTACTAAGGAATTTATTATGCGATTGGTAACATTCGAGCATGCGGATCAGCAGCAGACTGGTTTGTTGTTGGGTGAATCCATACTGCCATTGGCGTATGCGGTACAGGCTGCGGGCTTGGACATAGATGTGTCATCGGTCCTGGCAATAGTCCGAAGTTCAACAGTTAGTCTGGAAGCTCTCTCTGAAGTGTTGCTGCGTGCTGACGAGTTTAAGTTAGCGTATCTACCTCTGGGTCAGGTTCAATTGTTGGCCCCCATTCCACGCCCTGTTCGTAATGTTTTCTGTGTCGGGCGCAATTATCTCGAGCACATCAAGGAAGGGATGCCGGGCAAGCCTGCTGAGGTGTCATTGCCTGAGGTTCCCCAGTTTTTTACCAAGGCAACGCATGCCGTGAACGCCCCCCATGGGGAAGTCAGGCTGGATGCCAGCATCACGACCAAGTTGGATTACGAAGTGGAGTTGGCGGTAGTGATTGGTCAGGGTGGGCGGGATATTCCAAGGGAGCGGGCTTTTGAACATGTGTTTGGGTATTGTGTGGCTAATGATTTTACTGCCCGCGATCTTCAGCGTCGTCATGAGCAATGGTTCAAGGGTAAGTCGTTGGACACGACGTTTCCCTTTGGGCCTGCGCTGGTTAGCAAAGATGAAATATTAAATATCAATGACTTAGAGATATCTTTGAGTGTTAACGATGAGGTAAGGCAGCGCGCTACATTGGGCCAGATGATTTTTGATATTCCAGCAATCATTGCGCATTTGTCTGCCGGTCTTAGCCTTGAGCCGGGAGACATCATTTCGACGGGTACCCCATCCGGTGTCGGGTATGCCATGTCTCCACCCCACTACTTGAAGGTTGGTGATGTGGTGGAGTCGCGCATTATGGGGCTCGGTCAGTTACGTAACCGAATCGTCTCGGCCTGAATCCAGTCTCAGGCCAGGTCTTGAAGCTCCTCCTGGTCATTCTGCGACGAATCTATCTCCTGGCTGCTGTAGAATGGCGCCAATTTTTTAGCGTAAATTTTCTGGGAGATCGTATGTTCGCAGCAGAACTGAAAATAGCTGATTTTGACCCGCAGTTGCAGGTAGCGCTCGATGCCGAACGCTTGCGTCAGGAGCAGCATATTGAGTTGATTGCCTCTGAAAACTATACCAGTCCTCGAGTGATGCAGGCGCAGGGGACGGTGCTTACCAACAAGTATGCCGAAGGTTATCCCGGAAAGCGTTATTACGGTGGTTGTGAGCATGTGGATGTGGTGGAGCAATTGGCTATCGATCGAGCCAAGCAACTGTTTGGGGCTGACTATGCCAATGTTCAGCCGCATTCCGGATCTCAGGCCAACGCCGCCACCTTTCTGGCACTGATCAACCCGGGCGATACCATTCTCGGTATGAGTTTGGATCACGGCGGTCACCTGACTCACGGCGCCAAAATTAATTTCTCTGGTCGTATTTTCAATGCTGTGCAATATGGCGTGAGAGCTGACAATGGATTGATTGACTATGATCAACTTGAGCGACTCGCCCGTGAGCATAAGCCACGGATGATTATTGCTGGATTCTCCGCCTATTCACGTGAACTGGATTTTGCTCGTTTTAGAGCCATCGCTGATGAGGTGGGTGCATACTTGGTGGTAGACATGGCACACGTGGCTGGTTTGGTGGCCGCAGGGCTCTATCCGAATCCTGTGCCATTTGCCGATGTTGTGACGACCACGACCCACAAGACGTTGCGGGGTCCGCGTGGCGGTTTGATTCTTGCCCGGCATAACGAAGAAATCGCCAAGAAGCTCAATACCTTGGTGTTTCCGGGTACTCAAGGCGGTCCATTGATGCATGTCATTGCAGCAAAGGCGGTCGCTTTCAAGGAGGCCTTGGAACCTGATTTCGTTGATTATCAAAAACAGGTAGTGGCTAATGCTCGCGCCATGGCGAAAACCATGGTCAGTCGAGGTTACAAGGTGGTTTCTGGGGGTACCGATAATCACTTGTTCCTGCTTGATTTGATTGGCCGTGATTATTCAGGAAAAGACGCGGATGCGGCGTTAGGGAAAGCCAATATCACTGTGAACAAAAATACTGTACCTAATGATCCGCGTTCACCCTTTGTGACCAGTGGTCTGCGTATTGGTTCGCCGGCCATTACGACTCGTGGCTTCAAAGAAGCGGAAGCGATTCGCTTGGCGGGACTCATTGCTGATGTGCTTGATAACATCAACGATGAAACAACTATTTCGCGCGTGAAGGCTGAAGTGTTGGCCATTTGCAAGCAATTTCCAGTATATGGCTAGTGCCTAAGCGACTGCGGCAGCACTGTCGATGCCGCAGTCCTTAATTTAAATATTGATTCATGTATTGTCCTTTCTGCAGTTACGAAGAAACCAAGGTGATTGATTCACGTTTGGCGGGCGAGGGTCAGCAGATCCGTCGTCGTCGTGAGTGCCTAAAGTGCGCTGAGCGTTTTACTACTTTTGAAACGGCTGAACTGGTCATGCCGCGTGTGGTGAAGAGTGATTCACGACGTGAGCCCTTTGATGAACAGAAGCTCAAGAGTAGTATGCTGAAGGCCTTAGAGAAACGACCTGTGGCAATTGAGGCTGTAGATGCTGCAGTGCTGCATATTTGTAACAAGCTGCGTGCCCTTGGAGAGCGTGAAGTGCCTGCTCGTATGGTCGGTGAGTTGGTCATGGATGAATTAAGGCATTTAGATGAAGTGGCCTATGTTCGCTTCGCTTCGGTCTATCACAGTTTTCAAGATGTGGATGCCTTTCGTGAGGAAATCGAACAACTGCGCCGTCATCAATTGAAAACCGATGTAGAAGGGTCGCAATTGGCCTTATGGGATGGGGTCAGTGCGATAAAGCCTAAGTCTAAGCGCTGATCGCCGATTTCATGTTTAACGCGACTGATCATTTGTTCATGGCTCGTGCGCTTGAGTTGGCGCAGCAGGGCTTGTACACGACGCAACCAAATCCTCGTGTTGGGTGTGTGTTGGTGCGTGATGGCGAGGTGGTGGGTGAGGGCTGGCATTGCAAGGCAGGCCAGTCGCATGCGGAAGTCGGCGCTTTGGAAACAGCAGGGTTACGTGCCCGTGGCGCGACAGCGTATGTCACGCTAGAACCCTGCAGTCACCATGGGCGTACTCCGCCGTGTGCTGAGGCCTTAATTAAAGCCGGTGTGGCGCGTGTGATTATTGCTACAGCAGATCCTAATCCACTAGTGAATGGTGAAGGGATTAAGGCATTAACCGCTGCTGGTATCACAGTGAATCTGGGACTATTGGAGTCCGAAGCCAAGGTATTGAACCTGGGTTTTATCAAACGCATGAGTGCGGGTCTGCCTTGGGTGCGTGTTAAGTTGGCGACGAGTCTAGATGGCCGTACTGCGTTGGCTAACGGGGTGAGTCAGTGGATCAGTTGTGAAGAATCGCGTGCTGATGTACAGCATTGGCGGGCGCGTAGTTCCGCAATTTTGACGGGGATTGGAACCGTATTGGCGGATGACCCACAACTGACAGTGCGTGATGCAGGTATTGATTTACATGGGCGGCAGCCGCTGAGGGTTGTTTGTGATTCACAACTACGTACTCCGCATGCAGCACGTCTTGTGCAACATGATGGCGCGCTGATTTATACCACCTCCATTCCTCAGTCGAGGGGTATCAGTGAGGTGGTGCAGGTTGGTAGCGATAGTAAAGCGGGTGTGGATTTACCGTTTATCTTGCGAGACCTGGCAGCGCGTGGTTGTAATGAAATTCTAGTTGAGGCCGGCGCTACATTATGCGGACGTCTCTTTGAGTTAGGGTTGGTGGACGAGTTGCTGTTGTATGTTGCTCCGGTATTGCTCGGTCAAGATGCATGTCCATTGCTGCGTTTGCCGTTGATCGAAAAGATGAGTGATCGTATTGCTATGAGGTTGGTAGAGTCTAAGCCAATAGGATCTGATTTACGCTTGCGTTATGAGTTGAAGAGGTAAATTTGTTCACTGGAATTATTCAAGAAGTAGGGCAGGTTAGAAGCTTTCATCCAATCCATGGCGATGCTCAGTTGATATTTTCGGTCAGTGAAAGTTTCTTGAAGGGCACCAAGTTAGGTGACAGCATTGCCGTAAATGGCTGTTGTTTGACGGTCATGCAACTATGGCCAGATGCATTTGCTGCGGATGTCTCGCGTGAGACCCTACAGGTTACAACCTTGCAAAATTGGCAGGTTGGTCAATATCTAAATCTTGAAAAGGCCCTTTGTGTGGGTGATGCATTGGGTGGCCATTATGTGTCGGGTCATGTGGATGGAATGGGTGAGGTGCTCGACCGCCATGAAGATGCACGTTCTGTGCGTATGAGATTTTCAGCATCTAGGAAATTGGCAAGATATATTGCCAAAAAGGGTTCTATCGCAGTGGATGGCGTTAGTTTGACGGTTAATCAGGTGGGAGACGAGCCGGCATTAAGCTGGTTTGAAGTTAATTTAGTGCCACATACTTTGTCTATGACTATTCTCAATAGCTATGTGGTGGGCACGATTGTGAATCTTGAAATTGATATTGTGGCGCGTTACTTCGAGCGCATGCAGCAGGTAGAGATAATTAAATGAATTATTCAGGCAAGCTTAATAGTGTTGATGAGATTCTTGCTGATCTAGCGGCCGGTAAGATGGTCGTGATCATGGATGATGAAGACCGTGAGAATGAAGGTGACCTATTGATGGCAGCGGAGTTGGTGCGTCCTGAGGACATTAATTTTATGGCTCGTTACGGACGTGGACTGATTTGCTTGACGTTGACTCGTGAGCGCTGCAAACAGTTACGGTTGCCGTTAATGGTGTCTGATACCGACTCAGACCACCGTACTAATTTTACGTTATCGATTGAGGCTGCTGAAGGGGTGACAACTGGCATTTCTGCACATGATCGCGCGCACACCGTGTTAACTGCGGTGAAAAGTGATGCGAAACCTGAGGACTTACGTCAGCCTGGGCATATCTTCCCCCTCATGGCACAGCCTGGTGGCGTGTTGACACGTGCAGGTCATACCGAAGCGGGTTGTGATTTGGTTAGGTTGGCTGGCTTGTCGCCTGCGTCAGTCATCGTTGAGATTCTCAATGAGGACGGTACTATGGCGCGTCGTCCTGATCTTGAAACATTCGCGGTTCAGCATGGCTTGAAAATTGGTACGATTGCCGATCTGATTCGCTATCGCATCGATAAGGAGCGTTCTGTTGAGCGTATAGCGGAGCAGCAGATTGAAACTGACTTCGGATCATTCCGTATGATGTGCTTCGAGGATCATGTGAATCGTTCGGTGCATCTCGCTCTAGTCTGTGGCGAGCCCACCAAAGTGGATGCCCCTCTTGTGCGCGTTCATTTGCAGGATACGTTGCGCGATCTTGTTGGTGTTCATGATACGAAACGAAGTTGGTCTTTGCGGGCCGCGATGCAGCGTGTGGCTGCAGAAGGTACGGGTGTGATTGTGCTGCTGCAACCTAAAGAGGAACCTCGTGATCTGATCGGAGCGGTAGTGAATCTACAAGGTCAGCGTCCGCGACCCCCTGCGGCGGGAGTATTGAGAACCTATGGTATAGGTGCACAAATCCTGCGTGACTTAGGTATTCACCGTATGCGAGTGTTATCTGCTCCTAGGCAATTGCAGGGATTGTCTGGTTTTGACCTTGAAGTGGTCGGATACGTGGAATAGTGAGTTGTGACAGGCAAAGGGCGCTGCTGCCGGCTATACTCTGCCTCCATTCGGTAATACTGTTGATTGGGTATTGCTACCTTTAACTAGTTTTGCGGAGTCCTAATGGACGCAATTAAGACAATTCAAGGCGATTTGCTGGCGCGCGATCTAAAGTTCGTGATTGTGGCAGCGCGTTTTAATGATTACATCGTTGAGTCCTTGGTGCGGGGTGCTATTGATACCCTGAAGCGCCACGGTGCCAGTGATAAGAACATCGAACTGGTTCGAGTTCCTGGCGCTTTTGAGTTACCGCTGGCCGTGCGACGTTTGGCACAGAGTAAGCGTTATCAGGGCATCATTGCTTTAGGTGCGGTGATTAAAGGAGCGACTCCCCATTTCGATTATGTCTGTGGCGAATGTGCTAGTGGCTTATCTCGTGTGAGTCATGAAACGGGTATTCCGGTGTCCTTTGGTGTACTGACCACCGATACCATCGAACAGGCGATTGAGCGTGCGGGTACTAAGGCAGGTAACAAAGGAAGCGATGCGGCCTTGGTAGCGCTTGAGATGGCGAATTTGTTACCACAGTTGGATCGATAATGTCTGACCTCGTTTCTAATTCCAGGGTCGATCTTTCAGACGGTCTTTCTGCTGAACCTAAAAAAAGAAAATCAAGAGTAGGCTCGGTGCGTGCCCGTAGTCAGGCAAGACGTTGTGTTATGCAGGCGCTGTATCAGTGGCAACTGACGGAGCAGAGTTTTTCTGAAATCCTTGCGCAATTCATTGAAAGGGATGAATACAAGACTGCTGAGTCGGCTTATTTTCATCAACTGCTGTCAGGGACAATAGAACACCATCAAATTCTATCTGTGCGGGTGGGTGAGTTCGCTGATCGGCCTTGGAGTCAGATGGATCCTATTGAGCGCGCTGTTTTGTTGATTGGTATGTATGAGTTGATGCATTGTCCTGAAGTGCCCTACCGTGTGGTAGTCAATGAAGCGGTTGAGTTAACTAAGCAATTTGGTGCAACCGATGGTTATAAATACATTAATGCATTGTTGGATCGTGCGGCACGAGATATCCGTGCGGCTGAAAGGCGGCATTCTCGGGCTTGATGCTTCTGTGTTGTTTTGGATGAACCTGATCATAGTTGAATGAAGGCAACTCTTATCTCTGGTATCAGGTAGTGCACTATGGGTGAATTTGATCTCATTAAGCGTTATTTCACTCCTGGTCATTATTCAGAAGACGTGTTGTTGGGTGTGGGGGATGACGCGGCAGTAATGGCGGTTCCGCAAGAGTCTCGACTGGTTGCTGCAGTAGATACCATTGTAGAAGGTGTTCATTTTCCAATTGGCACATCGGCGGCGAATGTTGCTTACAGGGCATTAGCAGTTAACTTGAGTGACATGGCCGCGATGGGCGCTCTGCCACGTTGGTTTACTTTGTCTTTATGCGTGCCCAGCGCTGAAAATGAATGGTTATCCGAGTTTGGCTCTGCCCTAAGCGACTTGGCCACGGAATATGCTGTACAGCTGGTCGGGGGCGATACGGTAAAAGGTCCGCTCAATATTTCAATCCAAATAATGGGTGTGGTCGATCAAGCACACTGGCTAACCCGTTCTGGTGCTCAGCAAGGGGATCTGATTTTTGTTTCCGGCGTATTGGGCGAGGCCGCGGGTGGTTTGCAATTGATACTCAATCCCAATATCGAAGCTGAATTATCTTTTGCTCGGCATTTGCTGCATCGTTTTTACCGGCCAATACCCCGAGTAGAGTTGGGGCGGCAATTAAATAATCGCTTGGCTACGGCTGCAATGGATATATCTGATGGTTTGTTAACCGACTTGCGCAAGTTATGCGCTGCCAGTCAATGTGGTGCAGAAATTGATCTGGAGTTGCTACCGGCTTCGCCGCCACTTATTAATGTTTTTGGCGAAGCAATGGCTGAGCAGTTTGCCTTACAAGGTGGTGATGATTACGAATTGTTGTTTACTGTACCTGAAGAGCGTTTGCCATCCTTGGAGCAGGTCATCAAGATGACCGGTGTGCCGTGTACACGAATAGGACGCATCACTCGCTCTGGTGCTGTTCAGTGCTTTCGAAAAAATACGCCGATCACGATAGCTGATGCTGGCTTTGATCACTTTGCCGAATCTAATTGATTATCGTTACAAGACCAAAACTTCATGCAATTCAGAGTCGCACCTAAGGTCATTTTTTCTAACCCGGTTCATTTTCTAGCATTCGGCTTTGGTTCAGGTTTAAGTGCCAAAGCGCCGGGTACTGTGGGTACATTGGTTTCCCTACCGATGGTGTTGATGATGATGCATTCATCCCTGTGGGGGTATTTGGTCTGTTTGGTTGTGTTGACAATTTTCGGGGTTTATATCTGTGGTGAAAGTGCACGACGCTTAGGGATTCATGATCACCCGGGTATCGTTTGGGATGAATTCGTCGGGATGGCAATCACGATGACGGCCGTCCCTTTTTCATGGCTAAATCTGCTCTTGGGTTTTGTAATGTTTCGTTTTTTCGATATTGTAAAACCATGGCCGATACGCGAGGTTGATCACAGTTTGTCTGGGGGGATCGGCATTATGCTTGACGACATCCTCGCAGGGGTTTTTTCCTGTGCCTTGCTGCATGGATTAATCCAAATTGTTTGATATGGCTGTGTTGGGTTTTTGTGAAAGCAACCACTTTACTTCACTCAAGTGATGATAAAACATACCGCATTACGAGCGGTAAGTTGGTATCTAAAACTAATGATCATGGTTTGGTCAAGATCGGTAAGTACCTGATAATCAATCAGGTGGGTAGAGGTAGCACGGGCGTGGTTTATCTCTCTCATGATCCATATTACCTTCGAGATGTAGCGATCAAGGTTTATAACATTGAAGTCTCAGATGATGACAAGGCTCGCCTTGCGCGTAAGATGTTCCTATCCGAAGCGCAGATGGTAGGTAAATTACAGCACCCTAATATTTTGCCAATTTATGATGCGGGTGAAGAAGATCAGCGTTGCTATGTGGTGACGGAGCATATTCATGGTGCTCGTACGCTCGCTGCGTACTGTAAACCAGAAAATCTGTTACCTGTCGAAGATGTCGTCGAGATTATCTATAAATGTGCAAGAGCATTGCATTACTCGCATAGTCGTGGCGTTATCCATCGCGATATAAAGCCATCTAATTTGATGCTGACACAAGATAACGATGTTCGCATCATTGATTTCGGTATTGCTCTCGTGGCTGATTCAGATGTTTCCATCATTGATGGTATCGCGGGTAGTCCGTCCTACATGTCGCCAGAGCAGGTGCAATCGGAAGAGCTTACTAATCGCTCAGATATCTATTCGCTTGGCGCAGTCATGTATGAGTTGTTGACTGGACACCGTCCGTTCCGTGCTAATAATCTTAATAAACTTCTGCACCAAATTGTTTTCACCCCGCCTAAGTCGATTCGTGAATTACGGCCTGAAATACCCGACTTACTAGAAGGCGTGGTGGCTAAGGCCTTACAAAAAGAGCCGGATGCTCGTTACCTTAATGGACTAGAGTTTGCGGCTGATCTGACTCGTGTGCACCACCATTTGCGAGAGGTTTCTAATGCCATTGATCGACAGGAGCAGTTCTCAATACTGCGCAAACTAAAGTTTTTTCACGATTTTTCTCACAACGAAATCATGGAAATTCTCCGTGCCAGTCAATGGCAAAATTATGATTCGGGTGAGGAGATAGTGCGAGAAGGAGAGATGGATGATCGTTTCTTTGTTATCGTTTCGGGTAGCGCGATAGTTTTAAAGCACGGAATAAAAATAGCTAAAATTCAAGACGGAGATTGTTTTGGTGAAGCCAGTTACGTTCGTGGTGCTAAACGGCAGGCCACAATCCAGGCGTTGACGAATCTTACTGTTATTAAGGTAAGTTCAACCTTGATTGAGCAGGCTTCAGCAGCCTGCCAGTTGCGATTTAACAAGGTATTTCTAAAAAACTTAATTAATCGTTTACAGAATCCTCTAGGTGATGAGGTCTGATCAATTCGGATATATTCCGTTTTGCGTTGTTACTTTTCAATTTTTTCAAAATCTAGACTGGGTTTGTCACCAGGACGGAAATAGATATATTTTCCGCTCATCTTTTTTAGCGCATCATCGCGTTCTGTCGCGTTGGTAAACCAGTGCTCTCGTTGCCAGTCATCTCCGACCAGATTGCGGAATGGATCAGAACTTCGTACCTTAACTCGGATGCCAAAATTCTTTTGACTGGCAATGGGTGTGACGAGGTTATGAGGTTGACAGATAGAAGGCATGGTGTGTGGCGAGGATTGACTAGACGGTTAGTGATTGTAACTTAAGAAGGTGAAAACAAATGGGTTTCAATGTTATCAAATCACTGATGCTAAGTAGGGAGCATGCACTGCCAGGCCGAGTTGAGCCCATTCAGACTTCCGCCTACCACTTCGTCAACGGGCATCCACTAGCCCCCCCCTTCCCGGAGCCTATCCAGGTCGCATTGTTTGGCTTGGGGTGTTTTTGGGGTGCGGAGCGCAGGTTTTGGCAGCAGTCAGGCGTGTTCAGTACGGCAGTTGGGTATGCTGGAGGCTTCACTCCTAATCCTCACTATGAAGAAGTCTGTACAGGTATGACTGGTCACAATGAAGTCGTGCAGGTTGCGTTTGATCCTCAAGAGGTTTCTTATACTGAGTTATTAAAAGTATTCTGGGAGTCCCACGATCCTACGCAAGGGATGCGTCAGGGAAATGACCGCGGTACTCAATATCGGTCTGGTATTTATGTGTATGGCGATGAGCAGCGTCTCCTAGCGGAGCAAAGTCGCGAAATTTATGGGCCAATGCTGTTAATAGCTGGATATGGCGCTATCACTACTGAAATTCAAAATGCTCCTATTTTTTACTTTGCCGAAGCCTACCACCAACAGTATTTAGCAAAGAATCCAGAGGGTTATTGTGGTATGGGTGGAACAGGCATCATTTGTCCGCTTAGGCAGTAGCCGGCGGGCTGACTCTGTGTGGTTGCGCCTATTTAGGGGGCTCGGAGCCTGGCTTTTGATCTTCCATAGGGTAGGTGACCAAGCCGCTGGCTTGAGGTGAGGGCTCGGATTTGGCGGCTGGCGGGGTTGACGGCGTTGCTACGGGCTGAGGTGTTGGCGTGGTTAGCGGTACAGATCGACCCAGCAGTGTTGCAATGAATTTCTCACCGGATTCGTGGGTGTGGCTGGCAGTAGGTGAGGTGATGTCACTGGCGAGGATGCCTGGCTTTTCGTAGTAACTGGCATTGGCCTTATGGTCGATGCTGATGGCTGAGCCGTCCAAAGCGATTCCGAAAAACAAGCCCTTATTGCGAGAGTAAGAATAGATTTGCGAATTCATGCCAATGTCAGTGGCTGCTGCGCCTTGTCTACCAAGCGGGCCGGCGGCGACTGACGCATCTGCACCTAAAGTGACCTTGCCGCCAATCAATCCTTCCACGCTGGCCTTAGAAGTGAAGACCAGCATCAAATCAGTGGATTGCACGCCAAATTGAAAGCCCCAGCTGCCTCCTGCGATGGTGATGAAGACAGGGTTGCTCCAACTGCCATCGGGTTGGCGAAGGCTCATGACGCCTGAGCCATACCGCCCACCAAATACCAAACCGCCTTTAATGACTTCCGGTAAGACGGCAACTGCATAGGCTCGGTCGAGTAACCAGTGGGGAACATTCTGGTCTGGTGCGTTCAGTAACTCACTTAAGACTTGTGTTGCGTTCAAAAGAGTTGCTTCTTGACGCGGGGCAGCCGCCTGACTGGGGCTGAAGCCGAGTAAAAGTACACTCAGGGAAGACCACAAAAAAATATAAAGCTGGCGCATGATGAATCCTGCTCAGGGAAAACGTGGGGATTCTAACTGTATCGGTGGTAAGAAACAGCCATTAAGTTTTTGTTAAAAAAACTGATAGGAGGGGGCTTAGGGGATTAATCCTGCTTGCAGCAGTTGGACTCTGGCTTCGGTAACGACTTGTTTTGGGGCTTCACTATTTATTTCAGTTAGGTCTTTATAGGAACGCTTAAGCATGGCCAATCCTTCTGATTTATTGTTGAGGCTTACCAGAACTGCGCCAAGTAAGTTTTCAGAACGAGCTGTTCGCCATGCAGAAGAATTGTTTTTTCGCCAGTGTTGGATGTTTTTTATAAGTAGAGATTCGGCTTGCTGATTCCGGTTTGTTTCATGCAGTAACTTTGCTAGTAAATATTCTACTGATGCCATGTATTGATGGTCTGTTGCATTATTTTTTATCAGTATTGATCTGGCGCGTTGGAGATGATTTTCTGCTTCGGGATATTTTTTAATTGAGATTAATATGTAAGCTAGTGTTGAGTGGAAATAGACGGTATTAATGTTTTCTTTACCCAGTCCATTTTGAGTAATCGTTAGCGCTTTTCTGGAAAAATACTCTGCTAAATTGTATTTTTTTAATGACAATTTAATTAGCGCAAGCGCGTCTAGTGTATTAGCTAGTATCGGGTTCGATGGCCCATATAATATTTCTTGACTTTTTAGTGCTTGCTCAATCGTTGGCTCTGCTTCTGCGTATTTTTCCTGGCGAGACAATAAGTCCCCAATTGTATAATTGGCCATGGCGCGATCTGGGTGATGTTCAGGTAGACTCTGTTGGCTAATGTTTACAGCTTCCCTTGCTATCTTTGTCGCTTTATCCAGTTGGCTTATCCATCCATAACATTGAGCAAGGTTGATCAGAATAGAAGCTATTTTAGGGTTGTTGGGCGTGTATTTTTTTCTGGCGAGTGACAAAGATAATTCCAATGGTGGAAGTGCTTGGCTTGGATTGCTTTGATAAATTTCAAGGCTACCAATTTCAGAAAGCACCTCGATATATGTCGAAGTGTTGGTTCTTTTATTTTTTTCAAGCAGGGATTGGGCTTCTTTAAGAGACGCCTCGGCCTCCGTATACAGTCCTTTTTCTTTTTGTGCGGAACCAAGAAACTGAAGTGTGTTTGCCAGTGATTCGTGCTGAGTATTGGGTAATGCCCGTTGCATCCCCAGAGATAATTGCAGGTATTTAATCGCTAAATCGGGTTGATTTTGTCGTTGATAGGCGCGCCCAATTGATTCCAGCAACTTAGCTTTCACTTCGGGTTGTTGATGTAATTCGTTTTCGTTGGTTAATCGAAATCCCGCCTTGTCCAAGAGTTCTTTGGCGGTGATGTTTTTGCCTTGGTTGGTAAATGGATCGGCGTTACTGAATACTTCGAGCATGAAGTTAGACACATGTTCGGCGCGCGTCGTTTCCTGTGTGGCCAGGTCGCGCTGTTCGGTAATGCGTTGGTTCTGCAGGGTGACGAAAATACTGAACCCTATCAGCGCCAATAGAGCCAGTGTGGCACTGAATACGCCTAGGGTGTGACGAAAAACGAATCGTTTCGAGTAATAAATCCAGTTGCCTTGACGTGCCTCAACGGGTTCATGGTCAAGATAGCGATGAATATCATCTGTAAATTTCTCGACCGATCTATAGCGTTGGATAGGTTCTTTGCGTAAGGCGCGTAAAATAATCGCATCCAGATCACCCACCAATGCTTGCCGGAGTCGCTTTGGAGTGATGCGCCGTGCTGAGGTAATGGCGGTTAAATCGGGTATGGGTGCATTTTGTCTATTCAGGGTCTGAGTC
Source organism: Pseudomonadota bacterium (assembly GCA_947454465.1). Classification (GTDB taxonomy): domain Bacteria; phylum Pseudomonadota; class Gammaproteobacteria; order Steroidobacterales; family Steroidobacteraceae; genus CAILZL01. The sequence continues at coordinate 3,190 of CANGJP010000012.1, read as the reverse complement.
AATAACTGGCTGGGGCGAGGGGGATCGAGAATGCAGATGATGCGCTCAAGTTCTAATTGGCTGAGTGCGTGTACTTCATAAGGGCGATTTCCAGATAAGAGCTGATAGAGCACCACTCCTAATGCATAAACATCGCTGGCGGTGGTGATGTGTTCACCAATAATTTGTTCAGGACTGGCGTATTCTGGGGTCAATACCCGGTCGTTGTGACGTGTCAGCCCAGGCTTGGTACCATTAACTGATACTTTGGCTCCGTTGTCGATAAGTTTGGCGATGCCGAAATCGAGTAGTTTTGGTGTGCCATCTGGCGTCACCAGAATGTTTCCTGGCTTAATATCTCTGTGGACTATCAAGTTTTGGTGAGCGTATTGAACGGCTGAGCAAACTTTAAGGAATAATTCCAGTCGTTGCGTTATATCGAGTCTCTTGCTGTCACAGTATTGATCGATTGGTTCGCCGTGGACATATTCCATCACCAGGTAAGGATGTCCTGTGCGCGTTTCTCCGGCATCGAGTAAGCGGGCTATATTAGGATGATTCAGGCTGGCTAGGATTTGCCGTTCGGCGGTAAAACGATCTGTAACATCGTTATCGATCAACGAATTTTCGACAATCTTAATTGCTACCTGCGCCGAGTATTGTCGATCTGCTCGTTCACCGAGGTACACAGTACCGGCACCGCCTTGTCCTAGGATCGAGCTGAGGCGGTAGGCGCCAATTACATGGCCTATAAGCTCATTGCTGCGTCTGGCCCGTTTGTCCTTATTTCTTTCCACCCGACTTGATCGAGTCAGCAGGCGGGTTTCGGTGGCTTGGGGAGTAATTTTGGGTAGGAGAGATTCTGCGGTGAGCAGGTTCTCCATTTCTTGTCTTAAATCAGGGTCGTCGGCACATTCAGCATGCAAAAAATTACGACGTTCATTCTCGGGCAAGTTGGCGACTTGGCCAAATAAATCTTGGATTCGTGCCCATCGGCGAGTAACGGTTTTCATGCTGCTTAGATGGGCGCGGTGTGGAGAATTGTGTTTGTGAGCTCTGGAATGATTCGGTTTCAGGGTATGCAAACGGTGTGTATTAACTAATCCAATTGAAGAAGCCCGATTAGAAACATCATCTTGCAGTCTATTTTCGCTGCATTGGTTGGAATGAATCTGTGTGTCAGGTCAGGTTTTTAAGACATCCCTTGGATTTCATTCTGATCGTAGAGCAGGGCTTTGCGGTGAATTTGATTGGAGGTGGTGGGGTGGCTAAAAAAATTGATCGATGCGGTTGTTAGAATGGATGGTAAAAAATATTTAAATTAATCATATAAATTTATGAATTAATTGGACTTATTGGTATAGCTTCATGGGGGTATGTGCTTGAGTTAGGCTGAGGCAGCTAAATAAAACATGGAACTAGCCCACAAAAAATCTTAGATTATGGAATTGAGTTAAATAATTATGAAAAAAATAAAAAAACATCATGACCTCCTAAAGCTCTAAGGTGCTTAGTATTTTATTTGTGACATAAGTCACAAATAAATAACACTTATGAAAAAAAGCCTGTTATTATGGAAACTCGAATTTGAGCTACTTCAGTTTACTTTCCATAAATATGGATGACAAAATCATGCGTAAGTCATTGTTTTTATTTGCATCGATTGTTTTAGCTGCTGCTCCGGTTTTTGCCGGTGGCCGTATTCCGCATGCTGACGTTAAGTTAGCTGGTGGCCGTATTCCGCATGCTGACGTTAAGTTAGCTGGTGGCCGTATTCCGCATGCTGACGTTAAGTTAGCCGGTGGCCGTATTCCGCATGCTGACGTTAAGTTAGCCGGTGGCCGTATTCCCCATGCTGACATCTATTCCGTCTAAAAGCTTTAGGCTTTTGACCTTGCTTTGACTTTTATGATTGCAGAGTGCTCGTGATTGTTTCGAAGCGATAAGTCGGTTTATTGCGTGAACTTGAGGGTGAGGGCTTAACGGTCTTCACCCTTTTTTATTTCGTGTGCTTTTAGGTGGTCACTGAGCTATAAATTGATTCCCCGCTGGTTTATTTCCGGCCGGTTTACTTAATTAACCTAACTTCCATGAGTAAAAGATTGTCTCTTCAACTACCCGCGGAGGGGTGAGCTACTATTTTTAAGTGTTAGGTTGAGTATTGAGATAGGAGATCAGTATTCAGATTTCCATTTTTAATCGTCGCTTGTTGTAAAAAATCCACTTGAAGTCCAAAAAATACATTTTTTGGTAGTACCATGGGCGCCTTTATTTTTAATCTTCAGGATTAAGCTGGGTCGCTGGTCTACTGTGGAGTGTTCTGCCAAGCAATCCAGTTTGTTGAATGAGATTGATACCTTCAATGAAGTCCCATATGAAATTATTTTTCATTACACTGGTGTATGTGATTGTTTCAATTGGAATTCCTGCGCATGCTCAGGATGTGAATTCGATTGATCTGACCCAGACTGAGTTCACTGCCATTGATCGTGATGTACAAACCTTAAAAAAAGAAATTATCGATCTAAATCGAGACTTGTTGATGTTGGAGGAGGAATTGTTTTATCCGGCAGATACCCAGGTGGCCGTCTTTGTTTCAATGGATGTGGGCGCTTTTTTCGGTTTGGATACGGTTACTTTAAAATTAGACGATAAAACTGTTGCAAATTATTTGTATACGAGTCGTGAGACTCAGGCGCTGTTAAAGGGTGGGGTGCAGCGTATTTTTATCGGCAACCTAAAAGTAGGTGAGCATGAGTTGGTGGCGTTTTTTACGGGCAAGGGGCCTAACCAGAGAGATTATAAGCGCGGCACTACTTTGACCTTCACTAAGGGTGTGACTTCCAAATACTTGGAACTTAAAATTAGCGACAGTCAGGTCAAGGAGCAGCCAGAGTTTATTGTGAAGGATTGGCAGTAAGCGTGGCCGATTTTTGTTGCGATTCTGCTCAACCATGAATCACATTTTTGTAAAACATTCTCAAACTCGCGTACTGATGTCTTGGATTGCTTGTGTGGCGTCATTGACATTTTGTGCCGCAAAGGTTGAGGCAGATTCATCAATTGCTCGTCCACAAACCGTACGCGATTTGTACTATGGCGATGCATTATTTTATTTTTATCAGGAAGATTATTTTCAGTCTTTAGTCCATCTGAGTGCTGCAAGTGAGTTTTCTCGGCTTCCCCATCACCAAAATGAAGCTGAGTTGCT
>CANGJP010000011.1 GCA_947454465.1 Pseudomonadota bacterium | reverse complement strand
CCAGTAGCACGGGCTGACTGGCTTGTAATACATCAGTTTCAAAACTAGCGTCCGTAACATGGACGATTAGATCGCTACTCACCGGGGTTACCTCTATTGACGGGGGCCAAATGTTGAGATGAGGACATGAAAATTGGGATGTTTTGTTGAAATAACAAGAATTAGTCGGGTCCGTTCTACAAAGAAACAAGCGTAGGAGCGAGAATAAGGTGACGATCAGTTCGGATCTCAGGCAGAATTACCGCTTGGGCGCCTGAGGAAACGCGCGTACTCTTGCTCGGTGCTGTGAACGTAGCCCGTATAAGGGTTTGTGTGGTGCAGATCAGATATTGAGTGATTGTTTGCAGGGATTGCGGATTGATGCTGACTTGAGAATCCAAGTGGCGATCCGCTTCGTTGGGTGGTATTAAAGCTTGCGATTTTGTATTTTGCAAGCCCGTTACGCCAAACAGAGCACAGAATGGACAAATTGAGTGACGAAAATAGCCGATGACCACGGTCATCTATCCTGAACCTACCCAGACTACAGAAGTATACAAGGCCAATGGCTGAATCGCATTTGACTGATTTGTCCTTCACTGGACTACACCTGCCTGAATCTCTACAAAAAGGCTTAGCTGACGCTGGATTTGAGCGCTGCACACCGATTCAAGCGCAAACCCTACCCCATGCACTGGACGGCATTGACGTGGCCGGTCAGGCACAGACGGGCACCGGTAAAACGGTAGCTTTTCTGGTTGCCATGTTTGCTCGCCTACTTCGCGAGGCTACACCTACAGAACGCAAAAGCAATGCACCACGGGCCGTGATCCTAGCCCCCACGCGCGAACTGGCCGTACAGATTCATAGCGATGCCGAACCACTAGGACAACATACCGATCTACGCTTAGGACTTGCCTTCGGCGGTGTGGATTTTGAAAAGCAAAAACGTCAACTTGAAGCTGGCGTAGATGTACTGATTGGCACACCGGGACGGGTCATCGATTTCTACAAGCAACAAGTTATCGATCTCAGCTCGGTGCAAGTGGTGGTACTTGATGAAGCAGATCGTATGTTCGATCTCGGCTTCATCAATGACATCCGCTACATCCTGCGACGCATGCCTGCACCCGATAAGCGATTGAATCTGCTGTTTTCTGCAACCCTTTCACAGCGCGTATTAGAACTCGCTTATGAACACATGAACGAACCTCGCCTTACTCGCATTGAACCCGACAAGATGACTGTAGAGCGCATTCGTCAGATCATTTACTACCCGTCCAACAGCGAAAAACCACGCCTACTGGTAGGTATGCTCAAACAAATGGATCCCACGCGTAGCATGGTATTCGTCAATACACGACGCGCTGCAGAAGATGTCGAAGCCTTATTACGAGACAACGGAATCAACGCTGAAGCGATTTCTGGCGACGTCCCCCAAGCGAAACGACTGCGCATGCTGCGTGACTTCCATGACGGCACCTTAGCGGTATTGATTGGAACCGATGTGGCTTCACGGGGACTGCATATTCCTGACGTCAGCCATGTTTTCAACTATGACCTGCCCCAAGATCCTGAAGACTATGTGCATCGCATTGGCCGCACCGCCCGCGCCGGTACTGAAGGAGATGCCATCAGTTTGGGCTGTGAGGAATATGTCATTACGCTACCTGAGATCGAAGCCTATATCGGCCGCAAAATACCGGTCGGCAGTATCACGCCGGAAATGTTAATCGAACTTGCACCTGCCTCACCGCGCCGCAGAAAAGAACATCGTCCGGAACGTAGTCGATCGGGTGGTGGCAATAATCAACATCACCGACATCACGTCAAGGGCGCAAATCGACCCGCACAGGGATCAAGTGGACAGCATCGCGCCCACGACCAAAACCCTAGAAATAAGCAACCGGGCGACCAACCTTCAACTAATCCTCGCCAAGGTAAAGAACGAACTGACACAGCGCGCCCAAACGCGCCACAACAGCGCCGTCATGAAGTTCAACGAAACCCTCGCTATGATAGTCGCCATAATCATGACCGACGCAGAGCACCACAGCGACACGATCACGCGCATACTCAGCGTGTAGTCAAGCAGCAACCCGCTCCAAAGCCCAGCGTGATGACCCGTATGGTGCATCTGGTTAAAAAACTATTTCGTCGAGGCCGTTAAGCAATAGAACACGAGGCTTCGAACTTGCAGGATCTAAACTCATCAAAGATCAGAGCAGCACTGGGCGATTAGGCTGCTCATTGTGATCTGCGTGGGGATAGTGTTTAGCAATTAATCTACCCACAGCCTGCACAGCAGAACACATGCCTTGTTGATACTGACCTGAACCACAGGCCTGCTGTAATTGCTCACACACTACTCGCCATTCAGCATCGCTGACGACTGAACTCAAACCGCGATCAGCAACAATCTCTACAGCGCGATCGGCTAAGCACAGGTAAATCAGCACTCCATTACGCGCAACCGTATCCCATACCTCAAGCTCTACAAACACGTTTCGTGCTCTTTGTCGCGGTGTTACGCCTTGCAAAATATCTAACAGAGACAGATCCGCCTCAATCGCGACCCTAATTTCACCACCATGTGCACGCTCACTCACCAGCACGGTCTGTTCAATCGCGGTCAATGCGGCATCAGGCAGTCGCCTGCGCACAATCAACGGGTATGTAACCAAATGACGCCAACACCGTTGCAGTAATGAGAGCTTCATAACCATTCACCACCGACCAGAGGCACCACCGCCGCCAAATCCGCCACCGCCACCACCGAAACCGCCGCCAAACCCACCTGAACCTGAACCCCAACCACCCCCGCCACAGTACCAACCCCCAGACCCCCACCAGTTATTAGTACCACCCAGAACAAACAGGAATGCAAAAAACACCGCCAACAGCGTCACTAGGACAGAACTCATGAATAACCAGGTTATTAACCCCACCAAGCCAGCGGTCACCCCCGCCGCAACCACCCGACCGAACCAAGATCGAGCGATACTCCCGCCCACGATCACCATAAAAATAAGCAGAGGCCATGGAAGATCACTGCTGCGATGGGCGGATGAAACCGAATCAGTAGGGTCAGGCAACACCTCACCATCAATCAACTGAATAATTCGAACACTAGCATCAGTGATTCCCTGAAAATACTGACCCGTCCTGAATTGCGGCAGGATGACTTGGCGAATAATACGATTCGTAGTCACGTCAGTCAGGACGCCTTCGAGGCCATATCCAACCTCAATACGCACCGCACGATCCTCTTTAGCCACCAACAGCAAGACGCCATCATCAGTATCTTTTCGACCCAGTTGCCACGCTTCAACCACCCGAAGGGAATACTGTTCAATGGACTCAGGCTGGGTCGTAGGGACAATCAAAATGGCAAACTGACTACCCTTACGCTCACTGAATACACGCAATTGAGACTCTAGGGAATGAATCTGCTCTGGAGTAAGGGTTTGGGTCAAATCGGTCACAGCACCCTTAAGCTCAGGCACCGGCACACGATCTGCCGCAAACGCACCTACCGGCAACAGCATTAGAAGGCACAGACTCCATAAGAAGCAGCGGAGCATGTAGGTATTTATTTAGTGTTACTGAACGCTTGACGACTGACCTGTCATACCAAAATCCACCACAGGGGGTGCGGCAATACTCGCTTCATTTTGTACAGTGAAATTTTGCTTCACCGCATAGCCAAAAACTTTAGCGGTGAGATTACTTGGAAATTGACGCACGATAAGGTTGTAATTTTTAACCGACTCAATGTAACGGTTACGTGCAACGGTGATACGGTTTTCAGTGCCTTCTAATTGCGCCTGTAAATCGGCATAGCCCGCAATTGACTTTAGCTCAGGATACTTTTCGACCACCACCATCAATTTAGATAGCGCGGAACTCAATTCCCCCTGTGCAGACTGCCATTGTGCAAAGGCCTTAGGGTCATTAATCAACTCAGGTGTGGCTTGAATAGCACCCACTTTGGCACGCGCATTCACTACCGAATCTAAGATGTCCTTTTCAGCCTGCACGGCACCTTTTACGGTAGCCACTAGATTTGGTACTAAATCAGCTCGACGTTGATATTGGTTGAGAACTTCAGACCAGTCCGCCGTGATCTGCTCATCGGTCTGCTGTAAACGGTTATAGCCACACCCGGTTAATAAACAGACTGCTAAGCCAAGCAATAGAAAACGTATGACACGCATGACCACCTCTCAATTTACTCAGAGTTAGCGACCAATAATGCAGACAAATTTTGTGATTACAAGCCCACAGCTAGACACTAATAGGACAAGTAAAAAAAACCCCAGCTCATGCTGGGGCTGAGAGGTGCGGACAAATGAAAATTATTCAAAGTCCGCCAGGGGTTTACAACAACATCAATACAGATCCTTCTTTAACCATCTAACGTTCAATGCAACATAGACCACTGCAAGACCTTGATATCATGCACGGGACATTCAAAATTACGCGCCAGCACAATCGCCGCCTCACGAACATCGCCTCTGCGCATTTTGCGATTAACCTCAATCACACCACGAAACTCGTTGACTCTGCATACCGATGCATTAGCAACGGCAGAAGCCACACCCGTGACTAGTTGTTCTTGCATGAAAAAATGTGTGTAGTACTTCAGGCTCATGGGTTGAAAGCTTAGATCAAGGCTTTGGAATAAACCGTGAAGAGCTCCACAAATATCTGTTACATAACTACTACATGCCGGTAGGATTGCAGCCATGTCACGTTATCGCCCACCGCAACCTCGCGGATCAAAATACATCACTCAGTCAGGTTGGCAGAAACTTAAAGATGAGTTAGACCATCTATGGCGCGTACTTCGCCCTCAAGTCACCCAAGCGGTCTCGGAAGCTGCTGCTCAAGGAGATCGATCAGAAAATGCGGAATATATCTATGGCAAGAAACAGTTACGAGAAATCGATAGTCGCGTGCGCTTCTTAAGACAGCGACTAGATGGCATGGTGATTGTCAACCAACCACCCTCTGACCTATCACGCATTTATTTTGGGGCATGGGTCACGCTGGAAGACGAAGAAGGGCATGAAATGCAATACCGGATTGTCGGACCGGATGAACTAGATCCTTCGAAAAACCTCATTAGCATGGACGCACCTTTAGCCAAAGTGCTGTTCAAGAAAGCGGTAGATGATGAAGTTACCATCGAACTGGCTAACGGCCGCAAAACATACCTGGTTACGGCCATCAGTTATCGTGATCTCATTCCAAACGCATCAAACTGATAGTAAGGATCACCTGTCGGATACGCTCAGAACACACCTCTAGACCAATACGTTCTTGAACTGCCAAGGGTCGTTGGTATCAACCGCCTCTGGGAATAGTCGTCCGCGATCTTTAAGAGGGGTCCAATCAGTATATTCACCATGCAGATGGCCAAGATAAGGCTTACAAATTTCAAGGGCTCGCTGAAAATCCATTTCCTCAGGCTCAACAATGCCCCGCTTTGGATTTTCCAGTGCCCATACGATACCTGCCAGTACAGAGACACAAACCTGAATACTGGTCGCGTTATTGTAGGGCGCAAGCTCACGCGCATGCGCGCAACTCAACTGGGAACCAAACCAATAGGCGCCGTTTTTATGGCCAGCAAGCAGCACACCCAACTCATCCGTTCCGTCTACGATTTCATTCATTAGCAATCGCTGACTTGACTGCTGATGCCAGTTACGTCCCGCCAATTCATGAACCGACATGACCGCATCATCACAAGGGTGATAAGCATAATGAACTGTTGGCCGATACACCAACTCACCCTCTCGCTTCAGTGAAAAATAATCAGCAATCGAAATGGCTTCACTGTGAGTAATAAGGAATCCATGAAAGTGTCCAGCTTTAGGCGTCCAGGTGCGAACACGTGTACCAGCCCCAGGGCGCAACATATAAATTGCACTACCGCAGCCAAATTCATGCCGGCGACCTTCTGGAGGCAGCTCCTTTTCATGCGCGCCCCAGCCAAGCTCTGCTGGCTGCAAGCCTTCTCCAACAAACCCGTCGATCGACCATGTGTTTACAAATTCATTCACCCGCTTAGGAATACTTGAAACCTGCGTATCCCGCTCAGCAATGTGAATAACCTTAACGCCCAATTGTGATGCCAACAAAGCCCATTGCTCACGCGTCTCGGGGATTCTGACAGAGACCCCCGTATCCGCAGCGATATTGAGTAAAGCCTGCTTCACTAGATACGATACAAGACCAGGATTTGCACCATGAGTAATGACCGCTGTTGGAGAGTTTTTCAATTCAGACTGTAACGACAGCGCTGCTTCACGCAACGCATAGTTAGAGCGCTGCGAAGGTGTAAGCGAAGCATCTGCGTACCCCCCTTTCCAAGGCTCAATACAGGTATCTAAATACAATGAACCCAGCTCAGCGCATAAACGGATCAAGGCCAAACTTGACACATCCACAGAGAGATTGAGCAGGAAATCACCTGGGCCTAAAAGAGGTTGCAGCACCTGACGATAGTTATCAGGGTTAAGCGACTGAACGATAAAGTTAATACCATACGCAAGAGCCTCCGCTTCCCCACGCGCATCTGAAGTAACGATCGTAATTTGCTCTTTGTTCAGTCCGATGTGACGCAAGATGAGTGGTAGCACACCCTGGCCAATACTGCCAAAGCCAACAAATACCAGACGACCGGAAAACTTGATGTGAATGGGAAGTTGATTCATTTCATTCAGACCCTCGCAGGGAGTAGATTGGGCAACCAGCAAGTTTACTGAATTTCAACCCGTCACCGCACTGGTTTTAATCCCAGCCAGCCAATAAAGCCAAAAAAATCAGAAAGATCAGGTCTGTAGACAGGCTGATTCATAACTTGGTGCGGCTTTTATCGACACGACAGCCCGTAACTGCTGAAAACCGTGAAATCAATGGTTGGCACGACTTGAAAAGCTCATACCTCTCCCAGACAGAGGCGCCAGCCTAAAATTCAAATAAATACATTCATGCTTGAGCCTGTCACACACCCGTCATGGAGCCACCCGATACTTGAAACAGAATAAAGACAGGCATTCAGGTGCAGTAATGGATATCGAAACCAAACGGCAGATTGATTTTATAAGCGCGTTACGTAAGCAGCGCGAAGCCGCAGAAACTGTCGCGCCCGAAACCCCTGAGCTGCAACAGTGGCTGCAATACTGGAACGATGAGGAAAGCTTCACTTCAAATATGCGTAACTTATCTCACTGGATCGCCTGCGCAAAAAAACAACCTCAATAATACTGATCAGCGTCTCGGTATAATTGTTGGCATATCAACGATCCCAGCCATAGCGAGACGGATTCATGATTGAGGACAACACCCTTATTTACCAAGGACGCGTGATTCGTCTGAATATCGAAAGGGTGCGACTCCCCAATGATAGCGTGGCGGATCTGGAGATTATTCATCATCCCGGTGGTGCCGCCGTTGTGGCCATTGATAACCAGCATCGTGTCTGCCTTCTATATCAATACCGACATGCCGCAGGTGGTTGGCTTTGGGAATTACCTGCCGGCAAAATTGATCATCGTGAACCACACTTACACACCGCTCAACGAGAATTACAAGAAGAAGCGGGTTGTCGCGCCTCAACTTGGCACTATCTAGGGGAATATGTCAGCTCACCCGGTGTTTTCACTGAAGTGATTCACCTGTATCTAGCAAGCGACATTGAACAGTGCGCCAATCAACCTGAAGCGCATGAAGTATTTCAAATTAGCTGGCAACCATTTGAGGACGTTATGGCCATGGTGCATCAAGGTGAAATTCGCGATGGCAAAACCTTGATTGGACTTTTCATGGCACAGCAGCAAATTCAGGGCTTGAAGTGCAAATGACTCAACAGGCGTGGTGTTTATGATGAACCACACCCTACTCACGATCAGGCTTCCAGATAAAACAAAGCCTCCACAGCGAGCTGCACTGTGGAGGCCTGTATGATTTGATTTATGACTAATTGCCGCTGATTACCAACGACCACCGCCACCGCCGCCGTAACCACCACGGTCGCCGCGATCACCGCCACCACCGAAGCGACGACCACCACCGCCACCACCGCCGCGTTCACGCTCTTGAGCTTCATTGATACGGAGTGGACGACCGCCCATTTCCTTACCGTTCAAAGCAGCAATCGCTTTAGCCGCATCTGCATCTGGCATTTCAACGAAACCGAAACCACGTGGACGGCCGGTTTCACGATCATTAATCATGGCAACCGAATTCACGGTACCAAACTCTTCAAACATTTGGCGCACTTCGCCTTCATTAGCTGAAAACGGCAGATTGCCTACATAGATCTTCGTCATATCAATAACTTCTCTCTGAAAAGCCTCGAGCATCCCCTGAAACGCATCTTCTTTGTCGTCATCTTGGTTCACTGCGAGGCCTGGTTCATCATCGGGCTCCGCCCTCGTCCACACTAGCGTCCAATCGGTTGTCGGTGTGATCGATACAGGTCCCAGGCCTTGGTTCGCGGTCTAGTCAGATTTTTCAGAAGTTGGCTATTTGGGCTAAACCCGGCTGGCCAAGCCAGAGAAAAAACAGGCAAAGGCGACACGAACTGAAGCTGAGATTACGCCAATGTTTTTTCCAAGGCAATCCGTGCATGCCCACAACAAGCCCCAAGACATTAACAGAATTCATCAAATCGCCGACAGCCCTCGAGCTAAATCGGCCTTCAAATCGACCAAGTCTTCCAATCCAACGGATATCCGCAACAACCCCTCGGTAATCCCTGCCTGCTGACGTTCCGCAGCTGAAATACGGGCATGCGTCGTGGTTGCTGGATGAGTCAAGGTCGTTTTCACATCGCCCAAATTAGCGGTGATGGACACCATGCGCGTCGCGTCAATAAAGCGCCATGCAGCAGACTTCCCACCTGAAACCTCAAAGGCGATAATACCGCCGAAGGCAGACTGCTGACGGGCCGCAAGTGCATGCTGCGGATGAGACTTCAACCCGGCATAGCGCACCCCAGTTACCTTAGGCTGCTGCTCTAACCATTGCGCAATCTCCATCGCAGCAGCCGAATGGGCACGCATTCTTAAGTCCAAAGTTTCCAGCCCCTTCAAAAACACCCAAGCATTAAATGGACTCATACTCGGGCCTGCCGTTCGTAAAAAGCCAAAGACGTCTTTGCCAACGAATTCCTTACTTCCCACTACCGCACCACCTACCATTCGGCCCTGCCCATCAAGATATTTGGTAGCCGAATGAATCACGACATCCGCGCCAAGCTCAATCGGTCTTTGCAAGGCAGGCGTACAGAAACAATTATCGACGGCCAAGACAATGCCGTATTCATGCGCCACTGCGGCAATCCCACGAATATCAGCAATTACAGACAATGGATTAGAAGGGGTCTCCAGAAAAAATAACCGCGTATTGGGTCTAACAGCCTTGCGCCAATTTTCAGGCTGTTGCGGCGGCACATAACTCACTTCAACACCAAATTTGGTGAAGTAACGATTAAACAGGGTCGTAATAGAACCAAATACACTGTCCGAACACACCACGTGATCACCAGACTTCAACAAGGCCATGCATAGACTCAGCACCGCACCCATACCCGACGCAGTTGCCACGCATGATGCACCGCCTTCTAATGCCGCTAACCGCTCTTCGAAACAGCGCACCGTTGGATTGGTAAATCGCGAATAAACATTACCTGTTGCCCCTTCTGCGAAGCGAGCAGCTGCCTCAGCCGCGCTATTAAAGACGAAACTAGAGGTCGGGAAAATAGGCTCACCATGCTCACCTTCATGGGTACGTTGATGGCCAGCACGGATGGCCAGTGTAGCCAATTGAAATTCGTCGTGATTGAAAGCATCGTCAGTCATGGAATAATCATCCAGCACTATTCAGGAATGACTAGCGTACCTGCAAGCGCGTCAAGGCGCTAATATCTAGCCTCAATTTTTCATTAACCATCAGGAATCATCATGTTCTGGGCTTCCGTCAGCGCAACTGAACGCTCACTTACGCAAGCGGTGGCGCAAGCGGCTGACCATCTACTTGAGGCATTGGGTGGCCGCGAGCCGGACTTAGTGTTGGTGTTTGCCAGCAGTCACCACCGCAACCACTTCGCCGCACTCCCCGGCTTACTCAGGCGTGAATTTGAGTTTGCCCAACTGTTCGGCTGTCTTGGCCTCAGCGTTATTGGAGCAGGCCGCGAGTCCGGTGACCATGCAGCAATATCCTTGATCGGTGCGGTATTACCTGAAATAGATATTCAGGGCGTTCATTTACAACAAGCCGATATGCCACCACTGTATGCCGAACGCAGTCTCTGGGACAATGCATTGAATCTGCATCACATTGCACCCGCTTGCCAGATTCTGCTAACCGACCCGTTTTCTTTCAATACGGATGCCGTTCTGAAAGCCGCTGACCGGCACTATCCAGAGTGCGTAAAACTAGGTGGCTTAGTCAGCGGCATGGAACATCCAGGACTACCCTGCCTGTTGTTGAATGATCACGTTTATCACTCTGGCGCCTTATGCCTATCGCTCACCGGCAACCTCCAGGTCGATACGATCGTTGCCCAAGGCTGCCGCCCTATTGGCGAACCCATGTTTGCTAACGCAACACATGAAAACCTAATTTTACAACTCGATGGGAAGACACCAAGAGACACCCTCACCGACTTGTATGAAAAGCTGACACGCAGCGACCGCAAGTTATTTACTGAGTCGCTATTTCTAGGTGTCGCCATGACATCACAACGCGAACAATATCAATCTGGCGATTACCTTATTCGAACCATCCTTGGGCTTGATCCTGATACCGGCGCACTATTAGTGAACACCAACATCTCGCCACACAGCGTGGTACAACTGCATGTGCGGGATGCAAAAACATCTGCACAGGATATGGAACGACTATTAAACGAGTATCGCTCAAACCATCCTAGCCAACAGAATTGTGGTGTACTGCTATTTTCTTGCTTAGGCCGCGGCTCAGAGTTTTATGGTCACCCAGACCATGACTGTAATACGTTCAAGCAATTGATCGGTGATGTCCCTATCGGGGGCTTTTTCTGCAATGGTGAGATCGGTCCAGTTCAAGGCATCACGTACCTACATGGTTACACCAGTGTGTTTGGAATTTTTCGCAGCCGCATCCCGCTCACCAACTAAGTCTTTACTACGGAGCGATAACTGTTACCCAACCTGATAATTCGCTCGAGTAATGTTGCAAAATCATCCCCCGCCTTGGCGGCAGAGCGAGCAAAGTCTTCATGCGCAGTCAGACAGGGATTGGCATTGGCCTCTAGCATATAAAGCTTACCTTCATCAGATAAACGGAAGTCCATGCGCGCATAACCGGTTAACGATAATGCGCGGCATCCCTGCAACGCCATACGCCTGATTTCTTTGCTCAAAGTATCAGAGAGACCACGTGCAGGATGAGAACCGATACCGTGTTTAGTCCGATATCCACGATCCCATTTGGCCTTTCGGGTCGCAATAGCCTTACCGTCGTGACGCGATGAACCGAAATTCATTTCCCAAATTGGATACGTCATCAGTCGCTGATTACCAATAACGCCCACATACAACTCACGTCCCACAATGAATTCTTCTACTAATGCATCTGATCCGGTCTGTTCGTGTATAAAGCCAATGCGCTGCTTAAGCTTGGACGGATTATAAACAATCGAAGCTTGAGCAATTCCAAACGAAGCATCATCAGATACGGACTTTACGAACAAGGGGAAACGTAAACCTGATGGCAACACAATTTTTCGACCTTTCTTAAAAAGCAAAAATTCTGGCGTTGCAACACCATTGGATACTAACAATCTTTTAGATAAGGCCTTATCACGTGACAACATCAGACCACGTGGATTGCACCCCGTGTAGGGTTGCTTCATCAGTTCTAGGAATGAAACGACATGCTGATCGTAACTGACACACCCCTGAAACTCTTCAGCTAAATTAAATGCAACATGCGGCCGCCATTCTTTAAGTATCGCACTCAGCTCATCAAGATTATCACCCAACCCTAAACAACGAACTTGATGCCCAGAGGCTTTCAATTGCTGCACAACATCGTATTCAGTACGAAACTCATCAATCTGTTGCGGACTAAAACCCAAAAGATTATCTGGCGGCACCAAGGTCTCGTGCATCAGTACTAATATACGCTGTGACTTCATCAGATAATTCTTATGCGCTCGGAGCGGCAAGTAACAAACGTTCACCCAATACCAAAAAATCTTTGGCTTTGGGCAAGGTTTCACGCCAGACAATCGGCAATCCCTGCAATCCATAAAGTACGCCCGCCAGTGCACCACACACCCCACCTACAACTGCAGGCTGCGTAGCATGTGCTACTGACTTTGATAATGCACCGTGGAAATCAGTGGTTGTCGCCAACGCATAACATGCACTGGCAAGAACCGAAACACAATCCGTACCAGCAGGAGAGGTGATTGCCGTACGCCAACCACCATTAATCAACTGCTCCAGCTCGGGTTTAAGTTTGATAGCGCGCAAAGCGGCGGCAGCACTACCGGTATTGAACTGCAATAAGTGCGCTATAGGCACGCCCTCCATGATGGATAGCAATAACGCAGCAAAGACGCGACAAGCATCTAACACAATGGGAGCTTGTGACGTTGTTCGTGCCGACTCTGCCGCCTGTTCAATAGCCACTTGAGGCCGAGAGGCAAAAAACAAGACCACCGGCACTGAACGAACTAAGGGGTGCGCATCAATGATTCTTGGATCGTGCGAACCGGCAAGCGGATTGCGCTTCCACAACCATAGACCTATCGATTTTTGTACCAACTCAGCAAGGATGTCGAGCTCAGAGTGTGCCGTATACTTTCCCTGTTTATGACAGGCCTGATAGCGCTGCATCTGATCTAGTGGCCGCTGTTCCCGACAATGAACAAGACTATCAGCCATAGCCCAGGACATCGCGGCATTGCCACTCCAACTGGAAGTAGCGAGATTACCCACTGAAACTTGATCAGTTGAAGCCAAAGACAGTCCACCATATACATCACCCAGCATCAGACCCAGAATGGCTCCTTGATACTGGCTCAAACGAGAGTCCTGATGAGTTGGTAAAGACTGAACAACATACTCTTCTTTGAATTCCAGAATAAACAGTTCTTGCTCTTCGGTTTCGGGCACGTGCACCCACTGCTTACTTCTCTCCGAATCCAACCAGAGCATATTCAGGGCCTCTATGGCCTCAACTCCATGATGACCATGACGAACCAAATGACAACCAATAACTGTACCAGTGCGTCCAATACCCGCACGACAGTGGACGTAGACACAGTGACCTGCTGCAATGGCCGCATCTATTGCATCCAATATGATTGTCATACGCTGCATCGATTCCGGCACGCCATGATCGATCAAGGCAAAGCGCTGATATTGAATCGACTTACCTGAAAATGTGTCCGGCAAACGATCCATATAGCTTGTCAATTCGTGCTGATCCGTTAAATCAATAAAGCTAGTCACGCCAGCGGACAATAAATCCTGCAAGCGGATTACAGACTGCTGCTCATCGAGCACCAAGGGATACTCGCCAGCCAGTAACTGATTGGGACGAACCCAGTAACTATTGGGCAGGGGTTTGTTCTTCTGCTCATTCACCTAAATCATGCTCCGATGATTGATCCGTCAAACTCGTTGAATCCTGATTGCCACGTATTTTATTTTTTCGCGCTCGACCACCAGATAAAATCCAACCTTGCTGCATTGATTCTGGATTCACATGAGTGGCCATCTCTAATGCAAGATCTCTGGCTTGCACGATCAAGGGTGTCAACAGCTCTTCGGGAGATTCGCTAATATTCCAAGAAGCCGGTTTACCTAAACTGCGCAACAACGAACCAGAAATCGCTAACACATCAAAATCAAAACCAACTAAATTCAATTCTGAAGACTTCTCCTCAAAGCGATCAGCAGATAACTCATTTAAACAAACCACATCATTGCTGGTCACCTTGATAAGGTTACCGCTAATTGGCTTTGCACCCGATTCTCCTGAACGCAAATGGCTCAATCCTGAAAGCACCTGTTCTTTACTCCGTCCACGTAATTCAAAAAGCAAAAATGGATCTCGATCCAGTACCTCACCCAGTACATAATGGGTGGCCGCTACATGCTTACAAGGACTGGACCAATCTTCACAACTGCAGTCTGCATCGATGTCATGCAAACTAGTGGGAAATAAATTTTTTCCACAAACATGGAATACATGACCAATTTGTTTTGGCATTTCACCATTAAGCAACTGCCCAACAAATAGAGCCTGCTCACTCATGGTGTGCAAAATACGCTGCCACGTCTCTGGGGTGAACACCTCGAGCTGCAAACTGACCTGGTAATCCTCCAAGTCATCATCCTTGACCAAAGCAATAACTTTACCCGCCGCTATTTTCAAATCTTGTACATGACCATCGCGTGCATAGACACGACCTTTACCAAGCCGCGCCACCACATCCCTTGACCCGTGCTCAAGCGCTTGAATCCAACGCTGCCCCCACCAAGTATGGCCCGTCGTCCGGGCACGGGGTTTCGGCTTTTTATCATTTTTACTCATGACTTGGCCGATTCACTCTTTAGGTTTTTTGCGCGATCTTGCCACTCATCTTGCTCATCAATATAAACATCACTATCAGCAGCAGAATCACCTACAACGGCATTCGGCGCCAGTGCAAACAACTCACGTAACTGCTGATTATCCAACTCAGTAACCCACGCCTCACCCTGACTGACCACTCGCGCCGCAAGATCACGCTTTGCTTCCAACATCTGATCAATTTTTTCTTCTACAGTTCCAGCACACATCATTTTATAAACCTGCACATTGCGCTGCTGCCCAATACGATAAGCACGATCCGTAGCTTGATCTTCCACCGCTGGATTCCACCAACGATCAAAATGAAACACAGTCGTTGCGGCAGTTAGATTTAAACCGGTACCACCCGCCTTTAGTGAAACTACGAGCAACCTGGACGAACTTGAGTCCTCCTGGAAACGTCGCACCATGTCTTCACGTAGAGCGCGACTTACACCGCCATGTAAAAACGGCACAGATGATTTTTGTAGTCGCGACAATGCACGGCAAAGACGCTCGCCCATTTCGCGATACTGAGTAAAAATCAGCGCACGATCACCCACGGCGAGCACTTGATCAATCATCTCCAGCAATCGGTCTAATTTTCCAGATCGCCCAACCAGCGGCCCCTGCTCTTTCAGATAGTGCGTAGGATGGTTACATATCTGCTTCAGGGCCGTCAGTAGCGCCAAAACACGACCACGACGAGCAAGGCCATCTGCACTCTCAATTTCCAACATGGATGCATTGACCGCATGTTGATAAAGACTGATCTGCTCACGCGTCAATGAACAAAATACCTTGCTTTCTTGTTTATCAGGTAAATCATTGATGACCTGAGGATCTGACTTAACACGACGGAGAATAAACGGCGCAACCATACGACGCAGTCGCAGCGCCACATCTTCACGCCCATAACGCTCAATGGGAATCGCCATTTCGCGACGGAAGGTTTCACGTTTACCCAATAAGCCAGGGTTCAAAAATTCCATGATTGACCACAGTTCAGCCAAGTGATTTTCAACGGGGGTACCGGTCAACGCAATACGCTCACTGGCACGTAACGCACGCGCAGCACGCGCCGTTGCTGAAGCAGAGTTTTTTATAAACTGCGCCTCGTCCAAGGCCACCACAGCGAACTCAACCTCCTTCAACCATGAAAAATCACGACGTAGCAAACCATAACTGGTAATCACAAGCTTACCGGCGGCACCCAACTGGAAATCTTCAGCATTCTGTGTCCGTTCTAACCCGTAGTGCCGGAGCAACAGCAGGTCAGGAACAAAGCGAGCGACTTCACGTTCCCAGTTACCTATCACCGAAGTAGGACAGACCAGCAACACAGGCCGCTGATCTTGCTCATGCATAGCACGGCGATGCAGCAAGTAAGCAAGCCATTGCAGGGTCTTACCCAGCCCCATATCATCCGCAAGACATGCGCCCAGGCCGAGTTGCGTCATCTGTACCAACCAACTCATCCCACGACTTTGATAGTGACGCAATTCAGCACGCAACCCTATTGGAGATGGTAATTCATGAATTGCATCTCGAGCATGCATATGCTCTACAAGATCAGCCAATCCGTCTTCAGCAATGACTTGAATACGTAACCCAGACTCTGGCTGCGTGATACTCTCGGTCAATATCAATGAGACAGCCAGTGGAAAGCTAAGTGTGCATTGCTCTGCTGATTCATTTTTACTCAGTAGCTTTTCAGCATGGAGTAATTCTCGCTGATTTAATTGAACCCATTGCTGATTGAAATAGACAAACGGGGCGCGGATTTCCAACAGATCGTTGAGATCAGAAATACTTAACACATTACCGGCCAGTTCAGCGTGCCAGTAATACCTAACTTGCGTTTGGCTTTTTGCCACATCATAACCAGCACCAATACGCATTTGCATCGCCAACTGTATTCTATTCTCAGGCTGTAATGCAGTCGGCAAGCGCACTGCCACACCCGCCTGCTCTAAGACTTCAACCTGCTGAAGTAATTCATAGACCATCCTTGGCTTTAACTGCATGGACTGAGGTCTGGACCTCCGCAACTCAGCCTCAATAAAACCGAAACAACGTGCTGCGACCGATAACATTTGTATCAACTGTTCTTGCGCCTGCCGCTCTTCACAGTCCAGTCGTCGTGCCGCACTGCCACCCTGATGAAATAACTCTTTTGCAGTAACAACCACTTCAGGCTGCTGAATCAACTGCAAAGTAAAACTCAATTGAAAGTCATTTTGGTTAGGTTCAGGCATAGCTACATCAAGCAATAACCGCAGCCTGTTTACCGGAGCCAGTACGGGCCGGACCCACTCATGTAATTCAACCAACACAGAACGCTCGGTGATTCCTGCAGGCACGAATTCAGCATCATCGCCCACCAATGCAGCTCGCCAACGCATTGGCCAAGGAACGGTTAACCCAGATGGATACACCGAGTACGGTTTACTGCCCCTTGTGTGAGCAGCCCTGATCAGCTGATCGGCCAAAGCATCGAGAAATTCTCGTAATAGCCCACTTGAGCTCCATATCCGAGTATTGGCCTCGTTCATTTGTGCAACCAGACCCTCCTGACGGGGCACTGCATGCGCCGCTACAGGAAAGGCGTAAGCCAACCGATCAAAACGCTGCTGATCTTTTATGTGACTCAACACAACACACCAACGAGCAAGCTGCACCCCGGCCTGTTCGCGTATGGACGGTACAATTTGCTTTCGGGCAACTAACTCCAGCCCTAATTTTGTAGCGATACTCCACACGGCGACTGAAGCAGGTAATTGCGCAAGCTCTACCTGCTTGATTGAAGCCAAATACAGGACGCCTTCAAGGAAGGACAGCCTGTAACCCCTCACACGACGTAACTTTAATTGTTGATCAACGATAACCTGTGTAGTCAGCACACCCAATGCTGCCAAGGGACTATGAACTGCATCATGGCCCCACAATAACCAATGGGGACTCTGTACGTCTGGGATAAACAATAAGTGACAATCCAAATTCGCAGCAGCCACTACCAACGGGGGTGTCGGTGGCGCAGCAGAGAGCGCTGCATCATGGCTTTGGTGACTCGATTCGATCATGTAAAAGTAATAAAAAGTTTAGCCCAACAGTAATGATGGACTAATTTTCATCCAGTTACACTAGCTATGAGGGAATATACCGACCGAGAGTCGAGATTATGGAATGGAACGTATCGGCTGACTGCCTGATCACAACAGCCACGACATCTGAATAGTTACAAAACACACCACAAAAATCATTTGATCAAGCTGAGTTTGGCATACCCGTCACAGCCGCTTTGGTCCTTTAAATCACAAACTTTGCCGTAATACTTTAGAGCCTCGTCTTTACTCTGACGCACCCCCCTTCCCATATTGATAGAGCCAACCTAATCCCCAACAACCGCCTGCATTTCCACCATCACATGCCTTTCTATTTAACTCTACAGCCTTACAGTAGCCCTACTTAAAAGGAAAATCACCGTACTTATAGTTATACCCCAGAAGCAAACATGTGCTAGCGTCACCTTCATCACAAATTTTTTGCAAAGCCACTATCTGGCGGCTTTCTGCAGCGCTAGTAGCCTGATCAGCAAACACAACACGACTTATCATCATGTTTTTCATGTCTGTGATGATAAGTCTCATTGAATACTCCAATTATTCCCTAACTTCTTACCCACTCAGGTATCAGTTCCCTGACACAACACTTAACAGCAGCGCTTGACTCCACTCCACTTGCGCTGCTGTTCGGCTAAATAAAACTCTTGGCGGTCCAGTGGCGCTTGTTCAGGATGCTGGGCATGATGATGCTGTAGATATCGCTCATAGGCATCATCACCGGTCACCTCACGTAACCATGCGCGAACCTGTTGCAACCATGCACGCATCGACGTTACTTGGGCTGAACCGCAACATAGGGCGTTTCTGACAAAGGCAAGACGCTCTTGCCATTCACCACGCGCCAGCAGACACGCAGCGTGTCTAAAATAATGATCCATAACAACACGGCAAAGAATCCCGCCAGCATGGCATCTAAACGCTGATTAAAAATCAGATTAGGTGCAATGGGAATTTGTGCGGCAGGCAAAGTACCGGCAGCGAGTTTATCTGCCATAGCATTAGCCGCAGCTAGAAAACCAATTCGCGGTTCATCGGAGAAAATCTTTTGCCACGCAGCGGTCGTGGTCACCATAGCCAACCATAACAATGGGACACCAGTGACCCACAAGTACTTCAACTGACTGCGCTTGACGATCACGCCCGTGCATACACACAAGGCGATGGCAGCCAACATTTGGTTGGCAATGCCGAACAACGGCCAAAGAATATTCACACCGCCATTTGGGTCAATCACGCCGATATATAAGAAGTAACCCCAACCCAGCACGATGAGCGAACTGCTAAGCAGAATGGAGGGGTACCATGAGGTTCTCGCCATAGGCTGCCAAACATGTCCAAGTAAATCTTGCAACATGAAGCGGCCTACGCGCGTACCGGCATCGAGCGTGGTGAGAATGAATACCGCCTCGAACATGATGGCGAAGTGATACCACAGGGCGAGCAACCCTTTACCGAAAGCCGCAGAAAGAATGCTGGCCATACCCACCGCCAATGAAGGCGCCCCACCGGTACGTGCAAACAAGGTGGATTCACCCATTTCACTGGCCAACGCATTCATTTGTTCAACCGTGACAGGAAAGCCCCAGCTGGCAATTTTGGCGACCGCATCGGCAGGCAAACTACCTACCACACCGGCGGGACTGTTGATTGCAAAATACACACCTGGATCGAGTAATGCGGCAGCGATCAATGCAGTGACCGCCACTAATGATTCCAGCGCCATACATCCATAGCCAATCATGCGCACATCTTTTTCGTTGGTGACAAGCTTTGGCGTGGTGCCACTGGCCACCAGTGAGTGGAAGCCAGAAATCACACCGCAGGCGATAGTGATAAATAAGAACGGAAATAACTTACCTGCAAACACTGGGCCCGTGCCGTCGATGAAACTGGTTAGCGCTGGCATCTTGATGACTGGATTGACCATCACCACCGCGCAAAGCAATAAACCAATGGTGCCCAACTTTAGGAAGGTAGATAAATAGTCACGCGGCGCTAGCAATAACCAAACCGGCAAAATGGCAGCAACTAATCCATAGCCAATGACAAACCACGCCAATTGCAGGCCTTCAAAATCAAACGCTGCATACAATGCAGGATGGTTTTGCAATGCACCGCCGCCCATGACCGCAGCGATGAGCAGGACTAAGCCGAGCAATGAACCTTCTAACACTCTGCCTGGACGAATGTTGCGCAGGTACAGTCCAATAAGTACCGCAATCGGAATAGTGGCAAATACAGTGAATGTAGCCCATGGACTGTGCTTCATGGCATTGACTACCACCAAGCCCAGCACGGCGATCAAAATAATCATGATCATTAAGGTACCGATCATAGCGGCATAGCCACCGACAGGACCCAGCTCATCTTTTGCCATTTGCCCAAGACTACGACCATCGCGACGCATGGACAGCAACAACACCGTCATGTCTTGCACACAACCCGTGACCACCGCACCCACTAAAATCCACAGCACACCGGGTAAGTAACCAAACTGTACAGCCAGCGTGGGGCCAATCAGTGGACCGGGACCGGCAATAGCAGCAAAGTGATGACCGAACACAATCCACTTATTGGTGGGCACAAAATCGCGACCGTTGTCGAGACGCACCGCAGGCGTGGCGCGCGTTTCATCGACTGTTAGCACTTTGGCGGCTATCCATGCGCTGTAAAAACGATAACTGAGTGAATAAATACAAACCGCGGCGACAATAATCCACAAGGCATTGATGGATTCGCCCCGCTGTAATGCCACGCCGGCCAGCGAGAAGGCGCCCACCACTGCGATCAAGGACCAGAGCAGTTTTTTCATGTGTGTATGACCCCAAAATTCTAATGACCTGGCGTTGTGCCAGATGACCACGCTATTGTTATTCGCACACCGTCACTGACGTACTGACTGAATGCGCGTTGCAAGACCTTGAGAGTACAGCACCTTACCTTGCGGTGTCACCAGAATGGCTTCAACTCCTGACAATTGACTGTAAAGCTTAAGCGCCGCCTCGGCACCCAGCACAAATGCGGTTTTAGACAGGCCATCGGTTCGGGTAGCAGAGTCGGCAATGATGGTGGCGCTGCGCACGTTACTCGCGGGTCGGCCGCTGCTTGGATTGATGATGTGGTGGATACGCGTACCCCCTTCATCAAAATAGCGCTCGTAATCACCCGAGGTAGAAAACGCGACATTAGATAGCGGTAATTTGGCAATGACCTTACTGGCATCATCAGGATCACGAATACCCACCATCCACAGCTGCCCCTGACGATCACCCAGCACATAGCTATCACCACCAGCTGAGATGAATGCCTGTGTAATACCCTGCTGCTTTAAGATCAACAATGCACGATCAACCGCATAGCCCTTGGCAATACCGCCTAAATCGATACGCACCGCGGGATAACTAAACGCGATAGTCTGCTGCTTAGCATCCAACTTGAGATGCCGATAATTAATGGCAGGTAGCAATGCGTTTACAGTCGCCTGATCTGGACCCGTGTGATTGATAAAATCGTACTTAAAGCCGACGCTTGCATAGGTGATATCAAATGCACCTTGCGTCAGGCGCGAAAACTCCAGCGATTGATTAATGAGATTAAACAGCTCTGCCGAAATTTTAACGGGCTGACGCCCTGCTTGAGCATTGACTTGAGATACTTCACTGCTCGGCTTGTAGGTACTCATCGCCGCATCAATGCGACGCATTTCAGTGAGCACGGCATCAATGGCTACATTACCTTGCTGAGCATGAGTCGCCCACACCTCCACTGTGACGCGCGTGCCCATGATGCCTTCGGTAACACGACTGATCCATTCAGCATGCGCCTGACTCACACCTATCAGTAGCCACAGCACGATACAGCAGGCGCGAAAGCAGTTCACGGCAATTCTGCAGTCGTATCCTTTTCGACAGCCGCGAAGCTTGCAAGCAACTCTGGAGTGATCTCGCGCAAGTTACGCAGCGAGGCGAAATCAAATTGCTTAGGATCAGCCAAATGCGAGGGCACTACATTACAGAGTGCCGCAAAAATATTCTCACTGCGGCCCGGATATTCGGACTCCCACTGCCGCAACATATTTTTGATAATGCGCCGCTGCATGTTTTCTTGCGAACCACATAGATTACAAGGAATGATGGGAAACTTACGCGCAGTGGCATAACGCTCAATTTCACGTTCAGCCACATAAGCCATAGGTCGAATCACAATGTTGCGTCCATCTTCAGACAACAACTTCGGCGGCATGGCTTTTAATTTACCGCCAAAAAATAAATTCAAGAACAGCGTTTCGATAATGTCATCACGATGATGACCCAGTGCAATTTTGGTGACCCCATTAGCTGCAGCATAGGTATACAAAGAACCGCGCCGTAAACGTGAACATAGACCGCACATGGTTTTACCTTCAGGGACCACGCGCTTCACCACGCTGTAAGTATCTTGCTCAAGGATGTGATATGGCACACCCAGCAATTTCAGATACTCCGGCAAAATATGTTCAGGATAATCAGGCTGCTTTTGATCGAGATTGACTGCGATCAACTCGAAGTCGATTGGTGCGCGGCGCTGCAAAGACATCAGCATATCGAGCATGGTGTAAGAATCTTTACCACCGGACAGGCACACCATTACCTTGTCACCGGCTTCAATCATCTTGAAGTCTTCAATAGCCTTACCCACTTGTCCACGAATCTGCGCTTGCAGCTTCTTGAAGTTATTAGACATGGGCTCGGATTTTTCAATGACGGCATTCATTCACGACAAACTCAACACGACACACGACAAAATTTAGCCCACGCCCAACCATGGGGGCCACGCATACCATTATAGTTGCCTAATGAACGAGCAATCGACAGCATTTTGATAATGAATCAGCCGAATCGGGCTTGTCTTCCATGATCGCGTTATGGTTTTACCTCATTTCAAACTGCCGCCACAAAACCCAACCTAACCCTTAACCCGGGCGATGCATCCTCCAACGCCAAACTGGCGTGATGAAATCGACACACGGCGGCAACCAAGCTCAAGCCCAGCCCTGTACCTGGCTCAGCCTGTGCAGAATCCAACCTCACAAAGCGCTGCAGCACCCGTTCCCGATCGGCCACCGGAATACCCGGACCATCATCCTGAACCGTCAACTCAACTTGCTGCTCATTAAGACTGACCCACAACCTAACCTTGCCGCCTTTGGGAGTGTATTTGATGGCATTATCAAGCAGGTTGGCCAGCGCATGCGCCAACAGCTGCCGACTGCCCTGAATGAGGCCCGACTGCATTGGCCCCACCTCGAACTGTATTCCACGCTGCTCGGCCAGTGGAGCGTATAACTCAGCAATTTCACCGGTAAGCTGACTGAGATCAAGAACAGCACTTTCTGCATGGGCAGCACCGGATTGCGCCTGGGCAATCCTGAGCAGTGACTCCAGCGTATGCAATAATACATCCGCGTCCTGCATTGCCGCCTCAATGATGGCCCGCCCCTGCAGCTGCTCACCAGTCAAAGCCTGTTCTAATCGCAAGCGCAAACGATTCAATGGACCCCGTAAATCATGCGCCGTACCATCAATCACAAAGCGTAATGCCAAGGTCAGTTGCTCAATACGCTCTAGCAAGCCATTCAAACTACCGGCCAACTCATCAAGCTCATCGCCATATCCGCTCAAAGGCAAGCGCCGCGCAAAATCGCCCTTAGCAATTTCCTGACCGGCATCGGCCATTGCGTGCACTTGCTTCAAGACTCGCCGATTCATCCAAATGGCGATCACTGATCCAATGAGAACCATTAAGACTACGGCCAGCGCACCGACACGCCGCATCACGGCTGCCAACCGAGCACGCTCAATCACATCTGTACCAATCAACAATCGATAATTATCAGGCAGGGTCACCAATGCTGCGCGAATCGGATGCAGTTCACTACCTTTTTCATTGGTGACATTCACCTCAAATTCAAACCATTTATCACGCTGGATACTGAGCTGTGGCCAAGCATCCAGGTTACCAACCAGTGGCCGAAAACTTTCATCTGCCAACAAATACACTGCTCGCGAGCGATCAAGGCCCTGACTACGCTCGCGAATCACCGCAACCAAACCCCGCAGCCCCAATGTTGAATACTGCTCGGACAGACCCTGTAACTGCGCATCCATCAAGTCTTCAGTCGCTGAATCTACAGCTTCTAAAGTCAATTCATAAACGCTACCAAACAACGCCGCCGTGGTCAGCGCAAACACTGAAATGTAAATCAGCGCCAGCCGCACCACACTGGTACGAATAAAAGGACGAGAAAAGGTCAGCATGGCTAATCTTCGAGTGACTCACCCAAAATGTACCCCGCACCTCGTACCGTATGGATCAGTGGGCGATCAAAACCTTTGTCCACGATCTGACGCAAGCGACTCATATGAACGTCAATGACATTGGTCTGAGGATCAAAATGCAGATCCCAGACCTGCTCTAGTAGCATCTTACGGGTCACTACCTGATTGGCGTGCTGCAAAAGAAAAACCAATAAATCGAATTCGCGCATGGTCAACTGCAACAACTTTCCCGCACGATGCGCAGTGCGTGCCAGCAAATCGACAGTCACATCACCATAGGCTAAATGGGTCTGAGCATCCACCTGCTTACCCCGTCGCAGCAAACCCTCAACACGCGCTAACAGTTCAGCAAATGCATAAGGCTTAGTCAGATAGTCATCGCCGCCTGCACGCAAACCGCGCACGCGATCATCTACTTCCGCCAACGCACTAAGAATCAAAATAGGCACCTGACTGCCCCGCGCACGGACTTCTTTAACAATGCTCAACCCCTCAAGCTTGGGCAACATACGGTCAGCAATTACCAGGTCCCATTGCTGCTCCAACGCGCGCTTCAATCCGCTCTCACCATCTGCTACGTGCTCAATCACGTAACCATGCTGACCCAATGACTGCCGCATCAGTTGAGCGGCCTGCAAATCATCTTCAATGAGTAAAATCGCCATGCTAATAAACGCCTGCTGCACTCATATAAAAATCACGACATTGGACAAAGTTCGCACAAGTCTTGCCAGCGATCGTGCCAACTTTTCCAATCAGCACCGACCCCTTCAGCTAACTGAACTTCAATACGGCTGTCCTGATGCCAAGCAGAGATCTCAATCGAACTATGTTGTCCCCAGCGCTGCAACAAATGCCATCGCTCAACCCCTGTGCGCAATACCGCTTTGAAACGTTCCACACCGGACCAAATACTCTGCTCTGCCAATATTACCTGTAGGCTCTCAATATCAAACAAGAGTGAAGCTGGAATCATCCAACCGCACGCTTCACGCCCCAAAAGACGCTGTGCCCGAGCCTGCACAAGCTGATTTAACCAATATAAAGCATACGCAGTCGTTATTGGGGCATGGTCGTGCTGATGCAGCTCATGGCGCACAATCGGTCGAAACCTCGTCTCAAAATCGAACACCGCTTCAGGCGGTGACAATGCCGCTTCTGGCAAAGCGCCAGCGGTACTCAACCCCAGATAACGCTTCACCGGAAACAACGACTCCGCCCATTCCATGAAATTGAGATGTACTGACTTATCAACAAGTTCCGCCTTGGATAACAGCACCACGTCTGCAGCATCAACCTGTTCAGACATGACCGGACTAATGCCACGCGCGCCTGACCATGACTGCGCATCGATCAACGCAATAGTGCTTAATAGGTGTAAGGCACCCGTCCGCTCAAAGCCGCGCAACTCGTCCACAATAACGCCAGGATGAGCAATACCGGAGGGCTCAATCAAAATACGGGCCGGCCACTGTTCTGCAGGCCTAGCCAACAATGCCGATAACTGCTGCCGAAAATCCTCTTCTCCGGTACAACACAAACAGCCTCCCGGAATCATACGTAAGTCATACGCTCCTTGCGCAGCGCTGGCCAACGTCAGGGTGTCAATGCCAGAGTCCGTGAATTCATTAAGGATGATGACCCACGGGGCATCCACAGGCTTAGTCGCCAATAGCCGAGCAATGGCCGTGGTCTTACCGGCACCGAGACTGCCGGTAATGATATTGACGGGAATGCCTCCCGGCTGTTTGACGAATGCACGCATGCCGCTATGCTGGGCAAATCCGTTTTATTGTGCAACGCTGACCTGCAACACTGTCCCCATGAACACCACTCAATCCCAACCTGTAATCGGTATTTTGAACATCTCAGATCGAGCCAGTGCCGGCATCTATGAAGATATTCCCGGTAAAGCCTGTGCCGACCTCTTACGCGAATGGCTCAAAACCCCCTTTGAACTCGATTACAAAGTGATCCCCGACGAGCAACCCGTCATTGAAGCCGAATTGAAACGCATGGCCGATCAAATTCATTGTGCGCTGATTGTCACCACCGGAGGAACAGGACCCGCTGCACGTGACGTGACTCCAGAAGCCACAATCGCGGTCTGTGACAAACTCTTACCTGGATTTGGTGAACTCATGCGCAACACCTCACTGAGGTATGTCGCCACTGCCATTCTCTCGCGCCAAACCGCTGGCACGCGCGGCAGCACGCTCATCATTAACCTTCCCGGCAAACCCAAGGCCATCAAGGAAAATCTAGAAGCGGTCTTCCCAGCCGTACCTTACTGCATCGATTTAATTGGTGGGCCCTACCTAGAAACCAACGAATCCGCCATGAAAGCCTTTCGCCCCCCAAACAATTAAACGTACACCCCCACCGCCATGGATTCGCGATCATTCTAAAAATGAAGATGCACAAAAATGGGCCTATGCACATACTGTCCATCACAGCGGTAATCCAGTTCTAGACACCAACACCACCATCGCTTTATGTTCAAATCTATTTTCAATAAACAAACCGACAAGGGCAGTGCGACAGCAACGCCTCACCCTGCCACACCCACTGAAGCGACAGTTGCGCAACAAAAGATAAAAGAGCCTAGCATCACGGCAGAAGAAATAGCTCAATGGAAAGAGCGAATCGTTAGCCTCAAAGAGGATCACGCCGCAATACTGAACTTCGCGCATGAAGCCCCAAGCATCGAACTTAAACTGGCTGCGCTGCAATCTCTAACGCATGAAGAAACCTTAAAAAAGGCGATGCATGATTTTCGCGAGCACGATAAACGCTTATACAAAGCCGCCAAGGCGGGATGGGAAACGGCTCAAGCTAAACGAATGGCCACTGTACAAGCCAAAACACTCATCGACAGTGCTCGTATACTCCTCGACCAACACACCGTAGCGGTCAACCATGTTGTTCAACTTGATCATGATTGGGCCTCTACGCAACATGACCTTATTGATAAAGATTTACTGAACGAATTTGGCTCACTCAGCGAACTACTGGCCAAAAAGGTCAGAGACCAAGCGGAAGAATTGCAGTCAATTAACATTTGGTTGTCTAAACTAAACGCCGCTATTGAAGACTGCTCAAAAATAATCAATGAACAAGCTGCTATAACCAGCCATTCATTGAGTGCTGAACCCGCTTTAACACTACTGCACACCCTCATTGAACAGACACCGTCAACAACAGACGACCGCTGTTTAAAATCGATTCAACTGGCACAGCAACACATCTCGCTAGGCGAACGTATAAATACACGAGTTAACTTTTTAGAGGCCTTACCAGAAATGGGAACGGCAAGTGAAGATCAAGAAAAACAACTGATTAACACATGGAACAGTTTTGATAAAACAGCACCTTCTCGCTATCAACACGTATATCAGTCACACCAAGCACGCTTCCAGCAATGGCTTGAAAAAAATAGCCGCACACGCCAAGACCAAGCTGAATCACTTGAAAAACAAGCACGTACTCAGCGCATCGAGTTAAATGCAAAGCGAAAACAAGTCCTTCAAGAGACTATTGAATCTGCAGAAAAAGCACTTGCCGAAGGTCATGTAAAAGACCTGACCCAACTTCTCACTCACATTGACCAGAGCCTTCAAGGGGGATCGATCCATACAGCATTAATGCAACGCATAGATTTTTTGCGGCGGGAACTTACACGACTGAAAGGTTGGCAACACTGGGGAGGTGGACAGAGTCGCGAACAACTTGCAGAAGAAGCCATTAGACTGGCTCAACTTACGAGCGGTAAAATTGACATCAAATTACATGCAGAGGCCATCAGCAACTTACGCTCACACTGGAAAGAACTCGACAAATTAGGCGGCGCATCCAACCAAGCAACCTGGCTCAAATTTGATACTGCTTTGAAACAGGCATATGCCCCAATAGCTGCAAACATAGAAAAAAGAAACCTCGCCAGAGAGGAAAACCTGGCCGCGCGCGAACAGATTGTGAATGATTTGATTAAAGCAAAGAGTCTACTGCCTGCTAAGCAAACAGAAGAGACGGGCAGCTCCATAGACCCCAATTGGCGCGCCGTAATGCAGGTACTGGAACAAGCTCGTATAAGCTGGCGAAAACTGGGGCCGACTGACCATACGCTGCCCAAACACGCACTAAATGGCGATGACGCGATCACCACTCGTTACACCCTAGCCTTCTCATCATTGGAACATCCACTTAAAGACATGCATGAGATAGGGATAAAACATCGCGAAAGAATCATCACTGCCGTCAATAAACTCGGTCAAACTGATTTACTGGCACGTGACCTCATTGATCAAATTCGGCACTTACAATCTCAGTGGCAAGCGACAGCAAAAACCTACCCACTGTATCGCCACGACGAAAACAAACTGTGGACCATTTTTAAATCAGCAACCGATAGTATTTTCAAGTCTCGAGACGAAGCTCGCACCCAAAGTGAATCCGCCCTCCAAGAACAGCTTTCACACCGTCAAGCACTCCTGGATCGTTTCGTGAACATCGAATCCAGCACGTCAGTCACGGACATTAAAAAACTGCTTAATGAAACCGAAAAAGCCTGGCAGGCATGTCAACCCATTCCCAAACCGCTAGAAAACAAACTCAATACGCGCTTACGTGATTCACAGCGCCAAGCTCAGCGCCATATTGAGCACCTTAATAAATCCGCCTATCAAGCCCGCTTAAATGCGCTGCATCATGCACTAACCCTGTGCATCAAGCGGGAAGCATTACTCGATGCTACCGAAGAAAATCACACTGCACATCTAAAAGAACTCACTGACCAATGGAACGCCCTTACACAACTTCCTGAAACATGGAAGTCAGCACTGACCCCACGCTTCAAGGCCACAGCGATATCTACAACTAACCTAGAAGAACCCATACTCACGACGCTGCTAAAGCTTGAAGCAGCGTGTGACATAGAAAGTCCGAGTGAATTTATAGCTGCGCGCCAACAAATGAAAATGCTTGAACTCAAACAGGCTCTGGAACGCGGTCAATCCACCACAAGATCAGCCGCTGATACTGAGCAATTACTACTCACGGTAGCAGCATATCCACGACTTGATCAGCAATCATGGGCGCGCTTGGAGAAAATTCTCCATGCTCTGAGTACCCGTGATCGAGATAGCTTTAAGTAATTCACTTAATTCAACTCATAAAAGGCAGGCCAATTTAAGGTCTGCCTATCATCGGTTGATGCAAACTCACATCACACCAACAACTGATGTGATCAAATTACTCAGTTATGATCAGCTGAATTAACTTATAGTTTTGTGAGCACTGCATGCAGGTCGGCTACTGCGTTGTTGTAATGGTGTACTGCAAATTCTTTAAATTCGTCGTCCTTACTTGCAATACTCGGCACCAACGCATGGGCATAGCTGAAATCAAAATCAGCGCTAATATCATAATAACCGTGCTGCAAATGATTGTCCTCGCGCCACTTTCTGTTGTAGTAAAGATATGAACCGGCCACGATCGGCGGCCATTCGAAAGTTGCATCCTGAAAAGCACGGTCACCACAAGCGGTGATAAACGTGGCCTTCGCACCAAACTTCATTACACGATGTAATTCCTCCATGAATTTTGCGCGTAGTCCTTTCGGGACACGCTCAAAAAAATGCGCGCAATACACCTCTTCAATCGAATCGCTTTCTAACGGCCAAGGAAAACGAAAAAGATCAACAACCATATCAGTCGCGGAAGTCTTATACAGATCAAGCCCGACAAAACCATTGCGCTTGTTGTCACCACATCCAATATTAATTTTCATCACGTTTTACCAAAATTAAATCTCGCCACCGGATTGAAAATAGCAAATGCACCCTTTCAAACCAACTTAATCTAGGGGCATCAAGCCCCTCAAGAGAGCACTTTTTATACATAATACAAATATTATTTAACATATATACAAATCTAAACGTCACCAAGTCTCAAATTGTTTCCGCCCTATGAAAACTCTGTGCTAATTTAAATGCACGGATATTTTGTGAGACAGGGATGCATACGTGTCAATCAAATAGCAATCAGGGTGTAGCGATGTTGCGACATTTCATAAACACAGCCTCTAAAACAAAGCAGGCCGCTCTAGCTGGTCTCATACTGAGCTTCTCGTTGGCCACCAGCGCAAATGCGTTGACCGCCGCTTTCGATCCAGCTGTCACCTTCGCCCCCCCAGCCGGAGATCCAGCGTCCTTGACGGACGCAGGCACAGTGGGCTGGAGCTTTAGCTTAAGCACGAGCAGAGAACTCATTCGCCTGGGTCTTTATAACAGCGATTTTTCCGCCAGTACCACAGTGGCCATTTGGAATAACAGCTCATCCACACCCATTGCCCAATCAACGTTCACGACCGCTCTGACAGGCGTTGACATGAGTGATCTAGGGACTTCCAATTTTCTTTGGATGACAGTCACCCCACTGACTTTAGCAGCCGGTGAGTACACCATTGGTGCATTTTCTAGCACGGATCATTTTGGCGCGTATGGCGTCACCCCCACCACCACGGCGGGCCTAAGTATTGTATCCCCATCACTTTTAAGCTTTGCTGGAAGCTTGGAAAAACCGACTACAGACTTCAGCGTGGTTTATCCGAACGGTTTTTATGGACCCAACTTGGCATTTACTCCCGTGCCCCTTCCAGCCGGGTTTTGGCTACTGGGTTCTGGACTGCTCGGCTTAATGGGCTTCAAGCGAGTGAAAACTGCCGCTTAAATTTCAGTCTTTGTTAGCAAGCACTGAAAACGGCTCCGATAAAGAGCCGTTTTCTTTTTATCTAAGCCATTTAATCAAACAGCTGAGAAGCACCACCCACACTTCTTTTTATCTATCGCACTGTTGGTGCTTAACATCGGCTAATCAAATCGAAGCCTAAACCCCACGGCCTTGAGTAATTCTGACTCCTGCTCCAAATCCGCCAGCGTCAGCGGATGCTCCTCTAACCAACGTTGCGGAAACTTAAGTTCCAACATC
The DNA here is from genome assembly GCA_947454465.1 of Pseudomonadota bacterium. Classification (GTDB taxonomy): domain Bacteria; phylum Pseudomonadota; class Gammaproteobacteria; order Steroidobacterales; family Steroidobacteraceae; genus CAILZL01. The sequence goes on along the minus strand of CANGJP010000011.1, from coordinate 18,296 downwards.
CGCACTTTCGCCGCTAACTTAATCTCAGGAAGCGGTGACTTACTTCGCCCACGATTCAACAACACAGCCAATCGTAATAACACGATCAACAATTCAGCCTTGAGGTGCCACGGCGGCATGAGTTCTTCAAGGATATCGAGACTGAGCTTGCGGCGGTGACAACCGACCAGCACTGCCAGCAACATCTGTTCTTCACGAGGAAAGCCCGGCATATCAGAGTTCTGCAGCAAATAAGCGCCATGCCGATGGTAATGCGCGTGAGAAATATCCAAGCCAATTTCATGCAGGCGTGACGCCCACCCCAGCACGGATTCAGCCAACGGCTCACCGACCGCCCAAACCTCTTCCAAGTCATGCAACAGCTTCAGCGCGGTGGTCTCGACCCGATCGGCTTGTGCCATGTCAACATGATAGCGCGCCGCCATGGATCGCACGGTACGTACGCGAGCATCTTCGTCGGTATGACGGCCGAGCAAGTCATACAACAACCCTTCACGCAAAGCACCATCGGCTGCGCGCATACCTTGAACTTCAAGGGACTGCATAACTTCAGTGAGAATGACCAAACCACCAGCAAAAACGGGCGTGCGGTCTTCATCCAAGCCGGGCAGCCGTAAACGCGACACATGTCCAGCCCGCAAAGCGTGCTCAATCAGATTCTCAAGCGACTCAAGTGTAATACCGCCCTCGTGACCTCCTGCAGCACGCACCACTTCGTACAGGGCACGAATCGAACCTGAACTGCCTAGCGCCTGCTCCCAGCCTGTTGCCTTGTAGCGCTCAACAATTGGCTCCAATTCGATGCGGGCCGCCATCCGAGCCCGCTTGATTCTTTTTTCGGTGATCTCGCCATCATCGAAGAACTGCTTACTCATGGTTACACACCCCATGCGCAAACTTTCTAACTGATGGGTCTGCTGACCCTCGCCAATAATAAATTCAGTGCTACCACCACCAATGTCCACCACCAAGCGTTTACCTGGCTCGCCCGGTGAACTATGGGCAACACCGAGGTAAATAAGACGCGCTTCTTCGATACCGGAAATAATCTCGATAGGGTGGCCCAATGCGACGTGCGCACGATCTAGAAACGCCCCCTTACGCCGAGCCTGACGAAATGTATTGGTTCCAACGACGCGAACACTTTCTGCATGCATATCACGCAAACGCTGACCGAACCTTTCCATACAAGCCAGCGCTCTATCCATGACTTCACGGGACAGGCGCCCCTGCTCATCGAGACCGAAAGCCAACCGAACCGGCTCGCGAAGGCGATCCATAATGGTGAGCTGACCGTGCAAATGGCGCGCGACCACCATATGAAAACTGTTCGATCCGAGATCGACGGCCGCGATAATTTCAGGGATTTTGCTGCGGGACATGAACTAGAGCGACTTCATCTAACGGGGCTAAAACGAGCCGGCCTACCCCTGACCGATACAGAGAGTAGCCCGAAAAATTCAGCATTTACAGACGCCACAGGCCAGTGGAGAGTTAGGTCGAAAAGGAAGATCCACAACCACAGGTCGTGGTCGCATTTGGATTGCGAATGACAAATTGCGAACCCTCTAGATCATCACGATAGTCAATCTCAGCACCCGCCAGATATTGAATGCTCATCGGATCAATTAACAACGTGACCCCTGCGTTTTGAACTTGGGTATCTCCGTCCTCAATTTGTTCATCAAAGGTAAATCCGTATTGAAAACCGGAACACCCCCCACCACTGACAAACACACGCAGCTTAAGGTTGGGATTTGACTCTTCCTTGATCAATTCAGCCACTTTCTGAGCAGCCGCATCAGTGAACAAAAGAGAGGGGGGCAAGCCAATATCGGTCAGTTCAGCAGACATAACAGCCTCTGGGGCGGGACTTACTTCGAATAGTGGTCAGTCTAGCGCAAAACATCTACAACCGGAGCATCCTCAACACCTATTACGCTACCCAAGTTGGTGACTCGCCCCGTCATTTCAAGAGGCACGCCCTGATTCAGGGTGCCGACCGATATACAACGCAGAGTTGACACGTCGTCATAAGGAATCCCCTACAATCCCTCACAAGATATTCCTGACCACGAACAGGAAGTACTGCAAGCGAGCGAGATCACCATGTCCACCCTAATCAGTTTGCTACCCTACTTCAAAGCCATGCATGTGGTATTTGTAGTGACTTGGTTTGCTGGGCTGTTTTACCTGCCGCGCTTATTTGTTTATCACGCAGTAACCAACGATCAAATCAGCATCGACCGATTCAAAGTCATGGAACGACGCTTGTACCTGATCATGACCCTCGGGGCGGCACTGGCTGCTCTATTTGGTAGCCTGATGATATGGCTGGCTCCAGGCTATCTAGAGATGGGCTGGCTTAAAGCCAAGTTAGGCTTAGTCGCCCTATTAATTGGTTACCATGGCTGGTGCCGCGCATTAGTCATGACTTTTGCACGCGACGCCAACACGCACAGCCAGAGCTGGTATCGCTGGTTCAATGAAGCCCCCAGCGTTTTGCTCATCGCCATTGTCATCTTGGCCGTCGTCAAGCCGCTCTAAGTTAAGCCAGGTGGAACAGCCGCACCTGATCAAACGGAGTGACGAAAATCTCTACGTCGAGCCAGCGTTCGGAGCGTTCTTTCTTCTTCCCACCAACCAGGCAGGGGCGGCGGACCATCCTGGAAGGCGTGGGTACCCAATTCATCCAATGCCCGAGCATAAACCGACCGCTTAAAATAGATCACTTCACGTACTGGTGACCAATAATCCGTCCAGCGCCACCGATCGAATTCGGGCTGCTCCAGCGTGGCATCAAATCGGAAACGCTCATCACTGCCAGTAAATCGCAGCATAAACCAGCGTTGTTTTTGACCTATACAAGTGATTTTACCGGTCTGCCGCTGATAGTTCTTAGGTAGACGATACCGTAACCAGCCTCGAGTAGTGGCCACAACCTCGACATCTCGTTGTTCGAGACCCACTTCTTCTTTAAGTTCACGGAACAAAGCATCTTCAGGTTGTTCACCCTGGGCAATACCACCTTGAGGGAACTGCCAGCCACGGCCGCCGGATCGCCCACCCACAAATACCTGACGATCATCCCTAATAAGAATGATTCCGACATTGGCACGAAAACCTTGGGCATCAATAAAGTCAGTCATGGAATTCAGCTACTAATTTGAGCGGATTGTTTCACATGCACTCAGTCTGTGTCGTGTAATTCTTCCAGTATATCGAAGGTTTTTTTAAGACCTAATGCAAATCCGTGACTTCAGCCCACCTGCTGCGCTAAGGTTCGAAAAACACCCATTTCTGATCGCGCCGAATTGAAAGCCAAACCAAATTTTCCGCTAACCTTCCTAGCGTTAACCCTAGCCGCCGTCACATCACTGATGTTTGCGCTCAAATCAGGCAGCGTGCATCTAACAGTCAACGACATCCTTGGTTTGTTTAAGTCCAGGCAATCGAATAGCTTGGAACAATCGGTTTTAGTTCAGTTGAGACTGCCCAGGATTTTGACCAGTTTTGCACTGGGAGGACTACTCGCTCTGTCAGGCGTGCTAATGCAGGTGCTGCTGCGCAATCCACTCGCCGATCCTTATATTCTTGGAAGTTCTGGCGGCGCCGCCGCAGCTGCACTATTTGCCATGCTAATGGGCATTAGCGGCTGGCCGATTGAATTGGCCGCCGCTGTAGGTGCCTTCACCACTGTTTTACTGGTGTTTGCACTTGCCCATGCAGAAGGCAGTTGGTCACCCACTCGACTGCTACTGACCGGCGTGGTGATTGCAGCTGGCACCAGTGCACTGGTCAGCTTACTGCTCGCCTTAGGGGATGAGGCTAAGCTACGCGGCATGCTGTTCTGGCTCATGGGTGAAATCAGCAATACCCGACGCGCCCTTCCTTTATGGCTCCTCATGATCAGCACTGGCAGCTTAAGTTATCTACTTGCACGTCACTTGAACCTGATGACTCGAGGTGAACTTCAAGCACACAACTTAGGCATGAACATCAAACAAATACGCATCGGTTTATTTGCAATCAGCGCTCTGATCACGGCAGCGGCAGTGACCACCGCAGGGAGCATCGGCTTTGTTGGACTCATTATCCCGCACCTTGCACGTCTGCTAGTAGGCGCCGATCATCGACGACTGGTTCCTGCCGCTATACTGATGGGCGGTAGTCTATTGACGCTGGCAGATACGGCAGCACGAACACTATTCGCACCACGTCAATTACCCGTGGGCGCACTCACGGCGCTACTGGGAGTACCTATTTTTATTGCATTAATGTTCAAGCATCAGCAACGAAGATAACTTCGAATAACGCCCTAACCAAGAATTTATGCTTAATTTCGACGACAGCGCCAAGTCTTTTAAGTGACCCACAAAAAACGCATTTAAAGGCCTGCAATCTGACCTTATTACCCTGCAATAAATGTCTAACCTGATGTTGCGGATCACATAACACAAGCGCTTCGTCATGCACCTCATACGAGAACATCAACCACTCACAAACCACGTAAATAACGACAGCAAATTCTGAGCATTAAGCAACAGCAACTCACGCCGCAGAGTCTGCGATAAAAATTTTATGTCTGCCCTAGTCCATTATTGATGAAATAGACGCAGCACCTCATCTTCCAGCCCTTGTCTGCTATTAACTCTCCTTGCTTCGACCTGCCAAGTAGGCGCGCCCCGTTTGCATGATTGCCCTGAAAGCCTCTAAATCATTATTCGCAACACAATTGCACATCTGCTCTACTGCAACACGTAATGCATTCAGTGACTCTTTTCCATACTCGTTAAGGTGCTGTATCTCAAAATACAAATCAGGACTTTCTTTAGAGACTTTGGTCGCGATATCAATCTGAGCGTCATAAGTCGTACTAGAGAGCGATGCCAGCCGCTGCGCATGTTCCCCACTATTTGCAAGGGCAGTAAAAAAACTGATGTTGATTGCATGGGATAATCCAAGCACATAGGCAATTAAACGGTCATGCTCATCTAAAGACATCACTACTTGTTCAGCCATTGTCGAAACAAACAACTCCTGAGCAATACGTAAGGCATCACGATCACCAAGATCAATAAAGATCACATGGCGCCCACTCAACAAATCCGTTTCGGGGCCGAACATAGGATGAACAGAAGTGACACGCACACCAGCCGCACTTAATGCCGCCAATCCAGTCCGCAATGGTGTTTTCAGGGAGCCCAAATCAAAGACAATGCCTCGAGGCTGGCGTTTAGCTAACTGGTGCAGGATGTCGTTAGAGGCCTTAATCGGTGCCGCCACAATAATCAAGTCTTGAGTCAGCGCATCCTCAAACCAATCAGGCAAACAATCAAACCCTTCAACTGCACCCGATGGATCGGCTATGGTCACGCGATACCCTTGAGTAGCCAGAAAGCGACTAAACCAGCGACCCATTTTACCCGCACCACCAATCACTAAAGCCGTACGGCCAGAACCCTGCCCCTGAGCCGCCACCTGCTCACGCTCTTGAGTGGTCAACGAACTGCGAATCAGCAACTGCATGACAGCCTCGCCAAGAGAGGCGGACACTCCAATGCGCTGAGCGTTCTCCCTAGCACGTATCAGCACTTCGCGCTCGCGGCGAAAATCGCGGGTGGGTAAACCGGCTTCGCGCTTTGCTCGCGCAATCTCTGTACCCAACGCCTGACGCTCAGCGATAATAGCCAGCAATTGCTGATCGAGCCCATCAAGCTTGCGCCGCAAATCTTCAAGAGTCATGTAATCGATTCCATAGCCGAAACAACGAATATTGCCCCTTCCTTTTACCCAGCGTTACGCCCAGTAGCAAGCCCACGCATGAATCACACTGAATTTCTTCCAGAGCCTCTACCCGACAACCCCTTATCGCTGTTTGCGTCATGGTTTACAGAGTCGTGCGAACGCAAGCTGCAACCTAATCCTGATGCCATGACCTTGGCAACGGTGGATCAAGATGGCCGACCCAGCGCCCGCATCGTGCTATGCAAGCAGCTCATCTCGCCTGAAGGGTATGTTGTTTTTTTTACTAATTATCAGTCACGCAAAGGACAGGCACTGGCCGTACACCCCATCGCCGCCAGCGTATTCCACTGGGATGCCCTGCACCGTCAAGTACGTCTGGAAGGTCGAATTGTGCGCTCACCACCCGAAGAGAGTGATGCTTATTTCGCCAGCCGCTCCACAGATAGCCAAATCGGTGCCTGGGCCAGCAAGCAGAGCCAGCCCCTACAGTCACGCCAGCAACTGACCTCACAGGTGGCAGCCGTTACGGCTGATTTTGCAAAAAACTCATCGGCTGGAGCACTTCAAGTTCCACGCCCCCCGCACTGGGGCGGCTTTCGCCTATGGATCGAACACATTGAGCTATGGGTTGAAGGACCTGGCCGCGTCCATGATCGCGCACGCTGGTCACGAGAACTCTCCCCCAACGATGCCTTTAATTTCACCAGCAGCCCGTGGTACGCCACTCGCTTGAATCCGTAGGACGCGATGCCATCACTGCACCAAGACGAGGCTCTGCTGAGCTGCCAGTCTCTCAACATTGCCGTAGAGCACTGTATTCTGGTTGAACAACTGAATTTGAGCTTACTGGCGGGTACCATCACCGCAGTACTGGGACGAAATGGTACCGGCAAATCACTCACTCTACATACACTTGCGGGATTACGTCCTTACGACATCGGCGCTGTTAAGCTGAAATCACAATTAATTTCTGAGCACAAACGCCGCGAAATCGCCAAACTTTTAAGCTTTGTACCGCAAGACTTTGAAGAACCCTTCCCAGTCAGTGTTCTGGAGTGCGCCGTTAGTGGTCGTCATCCACACATCGACTTTTGGCAATGGGAATCTGCACATGACCATGAACTTGCCCGTAACGCATTGGCCGCAGTCGATCTGGAAGGGTTTGCCCAACGCAACGTGGCCACGTTATCTGGAGGTGAGCGCCGGCGCCTCGCCATCGCCACCGCACTGACACAAGCACCACAAGTCTTCATTCTGGATGAGCCTACGAATCACCTTGATCCGCAACATCAACTGCAGGTATTAAAGCTATTACGCGCTAAAGCCAATGAGGGTTGCGCAATCATCATGAGCCTGCATGACCCCAATATAGCTGCACGATTTGCAGATCATGCACTGCTATTATTCGGCGATGGCCGATGGCTACAAGGCAGCTGCACAGAAATCATAAACTCAGAAACGCTGGGGCGCCTCTATAACACCCCGATTTTGGAAATGCAGCAATTGGGTCAGCGCTACTTCTTCAACCACTAGTAGGGCAACGCCACCTGAACCGCTCGGTGTAGTGTGCTATTACTTGCCAGTACAGTGGTGGTTTGAAGCCCAATGGGATTTCCATCAAGCTGCGTAAAACGTCCACCCGCCGCCTCTACAATCACTGATAACGCCGCAATATCCAGAATATTCACATCGGACTCAATCACCACGTCCACTTTTCCGGCAGCAAGCAAGTGATAGTGCAAGAAATCGCCATAGCCACGAATACGACTGGCGCGGGCAATCAGTTTGCCGTAAGCATTCCAATGAGAACTTAGCGCTAAGGTCTTAAGGTTACCACCTGAAATGGCACAACCCTCAATCGTGTCGATGTCACTGACTTTAATCGGTTGATCATTAAGCCACGCCCCAACGCCTACTTCAGCATACGCCAGTTCGCCATATACCGGCGCTGATGACACACCGACAATCAATCGCCCTTTATGCATCAACGCAATCTGCGTGGAAAACATTGGATATTCACGAACGAAAGCCTTGGTACCATCAATAGGATCAACCAGCCATAAATATTCTTTATCTAACCCCTGGCTTCCAGTTTCTTCACCGTAAAACCCATGACTTGGAAAGCGCTCACTAATCAGCTTGCGAATCACTTGTTCTGTTTCGACATCAGCCTGCGTCACCGGCGACTTATCTGACTTAATCGTAATGTCCAAATTCTGTTGATAATAACGGCGAATAACGACGGCAGCAGCTTGTGCCGCTTCGATGGCCGTGACAAGAAAGGGTGACTTCATGGATTGACAACACTTAGCAGGTAAACAAGGTGCACAGCATAGCCGATCATTGGCGGTTCTTGACACCATGGCGTCACTCCCCTAACGTGCACGCACCTTCTGGGTGATCATCAGCGCAAGCTGCTGATAACTGGGAAGCCGGTGCGTCACCTCAGTGACTATTCCGGCGCTGCCCCCGCAACGGTAATCGAGTCAATCTACATCACGGTCAGCATTTTAATTCTGACCAGTCACTGCAACTACTGGCCTCCAGCCAGATCCGTGGGAAGACGATGTAGACCGCCGGCATTGGCCAGCGATCTCGAAAGCCCGGAGACCGGCCTAGAAATTGGAACCTTCCTTGAGGTTCCACTCAGCATCGCGGTGGGCGATGAGCTGGGCGGTCTGACCTGCCTTGGCATTTCAGCCGTCTCCGCCAACCTCCCCTGCGTTTAACTCAAACCCTATCCATGCGGGCGAGCGTGGGGAGCATAAATTGATGTTTTTTCGAGTTTCCTTGATGGCCACTACCGTGGCCGCATGCTGCGTTTCTACCCAAGCAATTGCTGCTGAACAACTTGAAGAAGTGGTCGTCACCGCTTCGCGTACAGAGCAACCTATTAGCGAAGTGATTGGTTCAGTGACTGTAATTACCCGTGAACAAATTGAACAGCGTCAAGCGCAATCCTTACAAGAAGTACTGCGCGGAGAGCTGGGGATTGATATTTATAACTCAGGGGGTTTAGGAAAATTAAGTGGGGTATCAGTGCGCGGCGCCAAATCGGGACAGACATTATTTTTGGTTGATGGTGTACGCCTAGGTTCGGCAAGCGCCGGTTTAACCAGCTTTGAATTAATCCCCGTGGACCAGATTGAACGTATTGAAATTATTCGCGGCCCTCGCTCAAGCCTGTATGGATCGGACGCAATCGGCGGCGTGATTCAGATTTTTACTCGTAAAAATACTGGCATTGTCGCCAGCATTGGGAGCGGATCCTACGACACGCGTAATTACAATCTTGGATTTGGTGCAAGTAACTATAAATTAAAATTCAGCCTGCATGTTAATCATATGCAAAGCGCAGGCTATGACTCACTTGGAAGTTACAATACTTACCCTGCACCAACTTACTCTCCGGTACTTGTTACTGAAACAGATAAAGATAATTTTGATAGTAGCTCGATCACTAGTGAAATAGGCTACAAATTTAATTCTGCAATAAATTTGGAGTTGACTACTCTCTATTCAGAAGGACTAACTCGCTATGATGGTAGCTCCCAAAATGAAACCAGATTTCGCAACAGCACACCCAACTTCAAACTTCATCTGACGCCCCTCGAGACACTTGAACTGACACTCAGTGGGGGAATTACACAGGATGTATCTGAAGGTTATAAGGATGGCGCTTTTGCCTCCAGATTTTTTACGGAAAAACAAAGCGCCAGCACCCAACTTGACTGGAAACTAAAGAAACAGAAAATCACCTTTGGACTGGACTACCTGATTGACGATCTCAGTAGCGACACCTCATATAATGTCTCCGAACGTAAAAACACGGGTATATATGCCCAATATTTAGCTAGCATATATAAACATGAATTAAGCGCATCCCTCCGTAGCGATCGTAATGACCAATTTGGAAGCTACACTACAAACCAACTTGGCTGGAAATGGTTTGTATTAAGTAAAAGTTTAGCCCTAAATGCCGGATGGGGACAGGCATTTCGGGCACCAACTTTTAATGATCTTTACTACCCAGGCTTTAGTAACCCAACTCTTCAGCCAGAGAAATCAGAAAATTATGAGCTTGGAGCCTCAGGACTACTAAGTTGGATTAACTGGTCAATACAAACTTATTCAACCAATGTTACAGACTTGATTACCTGGAACAATACAACCTACCAACCAGACAACATCAGTAAAGTCAAACTAAAGGGCACCGAACTTCATTTAAATGGACAATGGCAAAAAATTTCATTCGATACCAACTACACCATCCAACAACCCCGTAATCGAGAAGTAGGTATAAATTATGAGCACATTCTAGCAAGAAGCGCTCGTCAGTCAGGTCGGGTGAACCTTGGTTATAGATTCAATAACACTCAACTTTCAACCAACATTAATATCATTGGTCCCCGCTATGACGATCTGGCCAATACAAACAGAATGGGCGGTTATGCCACCGTCGATTTACTTAGCAATATAGAACTAACAAAACATTCAGGTTTCTCAATCCAGACAAAACTGGGTAACGTATTCAATCGCACTTACGCAACAGCGTTAGGTTGGGATCCCACAATTCCATATAAACAAGAAGGGCGTAGTGTTTTCGTAACACTACGCTACCAACCAGTGAAGTAACTTAACTCTTAAAACTAGTTATATATCTTTCATCAATCTATCCAGTTCAATCTAGATAGGCAGCCCTAATGAAAACTCATAATCTCATTAATCAAACAGTGACAGGCTTTTTACTGGTTGGACTACTGCTGGTCACTCGCTCTGGCATTGTCGGCTCGCACTTCGGTTCGAGTCTCAATCCACCTGATGCGAGCTGGGCAGTATTTTGGTTGATGGGCACACTAATTGCTGGACGTCAATGGCTGATTGCTTTATTCATAGGCTGCATTGCAGCAGACCTTCTTGCAGTAACGAATGGCATCGGCACTGAATGCTTTACTGCAGCCTATGCCTTTTTAATACCTGCTTACTTTTCTCTTTGGGCGGCAGGCCAGTGGTTTAGTAAACAAAGCCTTCCTGCCATTTATTCTTGGGTGGCAGGTATTTTTTCGGTGACACTTGGAGTAACTACATGCTTTGCTGTTTCAAACCTTGGTATGTTTTTAACCTCATCAAGCACATCTGATTTATCTTTATTCGAGTATACACAAACGATAGCTCAATACTTCCCTCTCTACCTAATTACCACTTGTTTGTATGTTGGTATCGCCTACTGTGGTATTTATGCCACTGGCCAGCTATCCACCCTATTTACTCAGCATCAGAAAGTGTAGTGTTGTTTCTTAGTTAATTTAGGCATATTCATGGGCAACCGTTTAAGTAAAATCTACACTCGCACTGGAGATCAAGGCACCACTGGTCTTGGAGACGGTTCGCGCGTGAATAAAGATGACCCACGTGTAGCAGCGTACGGCGATACCGATGAAGCCAACAGCGCGATCGGTATGGTATTGGCTGTACGCGACATTCCTGAAGAAGTACGTCACTGTCTTACTGAAGTACAGCATGAGTTATTTGATCTGGGCGGTGAGCTTGCAACCCCTGGGTATCGAGCCATTCAGCAAAGACATATCGATCGATTGGAACTTGCACTGGACGCCTTTAATGCACCCCTCCCTCCATTGAAGGATTTTATACTACCCGGCGGTGGACCCGCCGCTGCAGCCTGTCACCTCGCACGCACAATCACTAGACGTGCAGAACGTACATGCTGGGCACTGAACCGAAACGAGAAATTACCTTATGAAATTACCACCTATTTGAATCGTCTGTCTGATTTGCTTTTCGTGATTGCCCGAATCCTCGCGCGCCATGAAGGAGGAAGTGAAGTATTGTGGCAACACAAACGCTGAGCTAACCTAGTTCACGCGCTTTATCTAACGCTTGGCAAACTTCTTTTGCACCCTGCAACAAACGTGGCGTTGCACGCGTAGTCGTATCGGGTGAGACCACATAAAGATGACGTTTTTTTACTGCCTTGATTTGAGGCCATTGCTGCCAATCCTGTTGCAATTGCTCCAACTTATCATCCGCAGAAAGAATAACGTCAGGATTTGCTTTCAACACAGCCTCGGTACCCACAATTGGTGCGAGCTGATTGAGATCAGCAAAAACATTGCGACCGCCGCACAAAGTTAATACTTCACTGAGTATGTGCTGACCATTGACTGTGTATAAAGGACGAGCATTCACCTCCACAAACACATCTATGGGCGATCTATCTTGATATAGCCCCCGCAGCGCACTCATTTCTCGATCGAATATATCCGCTGCCTGTGTTCCATTACGCTGCAATCCAGTCATCTGACCTATTTTGATCAGTGATTTACTCACTTCGCTGATATGCTTTACATCCAAACTTTCAACACGCACACCTAGCGACTTGATCTGCTCTATTGTGGTTGCTGCAGTGCCCGATCCCCAAGCCAAAACCAAGTCTGGCTTTAATGCCAAAAGCTTTTCCATATCGATACGAAATGCGTCGCCTACTCGAGGAATTTTTTTAGCCTCCGCTGGATAATCTGAATATTCCACAGTAGCAACTAAAAATGGTTCAGCGCCTACCGCATAAATTAGCTCTGTTATACCAGGCGCAAGTGAAACGATGCGTCGAGCAGGGACTGTGGCCATCTCAGCTACGGCGTTCTGTTGAATATGCGATGTGGCCGCTGAAGACTGAACACTTCTATGCTGCCCACATCCGCACAACATCATGACAATGACTAACAACCATACACGCATGACTCAGATCCATGCACGCAGCATGGCACGTAAACGTAGCCAATCGAAACTTTGACCTGGATCAGTTTTTCGACCTGGAGCCACATCACTATGCCCAACAAGCCGCTCTGTAGATAACCCAGGATATGCGCCACACAATGCTACGATGACGCGCCCCAACTCTCGATACTGATTTGCTTCATAAGCAGTATCATCAGCACCTTCCAACTCTATTCCAATCGAAAAATCATTACAGCGCTCACGACCTTGAAAACTTGATACCCCTGCATGCCACGCACGAGCATGAAATGGCACATACTGAACCACTTCTCCATCGCGACGGATCAGCAGGTGGGACGACACGCGCGTACCCTCTATCTGTTTGAAGTACGGATGCGCACTCCAGTCCAATTGGTTAGTGAACAACCGATCGATCCACGGGCCACCATACTGGCCAGGAGGTAGACTAATGCCATGCACAATAATCAGATCTGGCGATATACCGTCAGGTCGCGCATCAAAATTTGGCGAAAAAACCTGACGAACACCTAGTATTAAACCACGGACATTATCTACAGAATAACAATGAGTCTTTTTCATTGATTGAGATCATGCCTATTTCATCTTTATCTCGCCAGCCCTATAGACAGAAAATGAGACCACCTTAATCAGACTTTTTTGGCACAATGCCACTTTAATCTTTATCAATTGTCACACAGTGAGCAACCACACCCAGCTTGATCTAACTGACCGAGATCTGCGTCATGTATGGCATCCCTGTACACAAATGCGCGATCACGCACTCGGCGGGCAAACCCTACCCATGATTCCTATTCGCCGGGGCGAAGGGGTATGGCTGGAAGACTTTAATGGCAAACGTTATCTCGATGCCGTTAGCTCTTGGTGGACTAATCTATTCGGTCATACCAATCCAAAAATCGGAGCAGCTATAAAAAAACAGCTGGACTCATTGGAGCACGTGATGCTGGCAGGGTTCACCCATGAACCGGTAATTCAGCTATCCGAACAGCTGGTGAATCTAGCACCCTCCGGACTGACGCGCTGCTTTTATGCTGACAATGGCTCATCCGCCATTGAAGTAGCAGCAAAAATGAGTTTTCACTATTGGCACAATCAAGGTAAGCATCAAAAACGTCGCTTCATAACGCTAGAAAATAGCTATCACGGCGAAACACTTGGCGCATTGGCACTGGGCAATGTCGAACTTTACAAACAAATATATCAACCCTTGCTCATGGATGTCATCACCGCCCCCTCCCCTGACTGCTTCCATCGTGACAGCGGAGAGACTTGGGAACAGTACTCGCATCGCATGATCGAACCGATGCGAAAGATACTCGAGCAGCATGCCGCTGAAGCCTGTGCAGTGATTATCGAACCCTTGGTGCAATGCGCAGGCAATATGCGCATGCATCATCCAATTTATCTAAAACTATTGCGACAAGCCTGTGATGAGTTTGGCGTACATCTCATCGCCGACGAGATTGCTGTTGGGTTTGGCCGAACCGGCACCCTGTTCGCCTGCGAACAAGCTGGCATTAGCCCTGATTTCATGTGCTTATCTAAAGGGTTAACTGGCGGATATCTACCACTATCAACCGTCTTAACCACCGAATCTATATATGGCGCCTTCTACGATGAATACATCAGTTTGCGTGCATTTCTGCACTCACACAGCTACACAGGCAATCCACTAGCGTGTGCCGCAGCCTTAGCCACATTGAATATTTTTGCGACCGAACCTGTATTGGCACGCAACCGACAGCTAAGTGAACACCTTCAGCACCGCACACAAGCTCTGAATGATCACCCCCATGTGGCAGAAGTCCGCCAACACGGCATGATCTGCGCCATTGAGCTGATACGTAACAAAAAAACCCGTGAGCAATATGACTGGCAACAACGACGCGGACTACGTATTTATCATCATGCTTTACAACAAGGTATCCTATTGCGCCCGATCGGCAACGTGGTCTACTTCATGCCACCCTACGTCATTACCGAACAGGAGATTGACTATCTGGTCGACACCGCAACTCAAGGCATCGAGCTGGCCACATGCGACTGACCCGTATTCACCTTCCAGCTTTACTCCGCGTAGACAGCGAAATACTTTTGCCCACTAGCGGCGGCAATCATTTGGTTCGTGTATTACGCCAACGGGAAGGTGCGTCGCTGATCGTGTTCGATGGACTCGGTAATGAACACCACGCCCAAATTTGCCGCATTGATGGCCAACGAGTTTATGTCCGCATTGGGCAGAAAACTGATCCGATTAAAGAATCGCCGCTACAGCTTACACTCGTGCAAGCTATTTCACGCAGTGACCGCATGGACTGGTCTCTACAAAAAGCCACTGAACTGGGCGTGTCAACCATTGTGCCCGTACTGAGTTCACGCAGCGTAGTCCGGCTTGATGATAAACAATCATTGAAGAAACAAGAACACTGGCAAGCTATTGTCATCAGTGCCTGCGAACAAAGTGGCCGCAGTGTTGTACCTACTGTGCAACTTCCCACACCTCTAAACCAATACATTAGCTCACATGCCAAAAGCGGGATACGACTTGTGCTTAGCCCTAACGCAACCACGCCTCTAACAAGACTTGAAGTTAATGCAAACCATGTTGCTCTTTTGATTGGCCCAGAAGGCGGACTTGAGGAAGATGAAATTCATCTAGCGGAGCAAGCTGGCTTCACACCTGTATCACTAGGCCCACGAATCCTCCGCACAGAAACTGCAGCAGTAGTTGCACTATCAATTCTACAGGCAAGCTGGGGAGATCTTAAATAGCACACCCCATCTAGCTGGGCATTTCTCGACCAATCATCAACTCTAATTGCTCAAAATCGGGAATCAAGGCTGTTTCGTTGATGAATCGGACCTGGCTCAATATAGGCCGGCTCCCGAAAGGCAGCGAACTCGGGTCAGGCTTTACGAGATCTGTACCGAGCTTCACCAACTGCGGGAATCCTTGACTCACAAGACCAAAATACCCGGCGCCAATATGATCGGTGATTGCCACACATACAATGACTCGGGCCCTAGAGCTCTGAATTGGCAGCGAATTACCGCACGCCGCCTCAAATGAAATAACCGGCAACTTCCGATCACCCCAACTCATTGACCCTAAGTACCATAGAGGCGCACTTGCTGGAGATTGTAGTTGCTGACTGACTACGACCTCTGCAACACATCCGCGCGGCACCAATAGACGCATTCCACTCAACGGTACCAGCATGCCATATAGGTCCTCTGCCGTCGCATTCATTTAATGGACCTCATTTAGGCGTCCCTTCGCAGTGACTAAGGGCTCAATGGCATCAAGCAACTGATTTTCTTGATATGGCTTACCCAGATAGGCATTGACGCCAATCTCAAGCGCACGCGCACGATGCTTTTCGCCCACACGAGAAGTGATAATAACGATTGGCACATCCCGCCAACGGACATCACTCCGAATCGTAGTCGCCAGTTCATAACCATCCATACGCGGCATTTCGATATCCATCAGAATCACATCAGGAACATGCTCCTGTAAGATTTCTAATGCGTCAATTCCATCCTTAGCAGTCAGCACTCGCATACCATGACGCTCAAGCAGACGCTGAGTCACGCGCCTAACCGTTATGGAATCATCCACAACCAAGACAAATGTTCGACTGTCCTTGCTTCTACCCACTAAAGGCACATTCTGATGAGCTCGCCACTGAGAACGAACCAGCATACCCATATCAAGAATAATCACGACCCGACCGTCGCCCAAGATCGTAGCACCAGAAATCCAACGGATACCCGATACCAACGGGCCAACCGTTTTAACAACCACCTCACGATTACCAACGATCTCATCAGTAAGCAACGCAGTAGAATGTTCACCCGCCTTGATCAAAATTAACGACAATTCAGCTCCATCGGGTAATATTGAAGCATCGGCATGAATAAATGCACCTAAATACTGAACCTTATACCTTAATCCTCCATACTCAAAAGCGGCTGAGCCACTACTAAGATAGTCAAGTACTTCAGCTCTAGGCAAACGAACGATGCTTTCAATGGTAGGCAAAGGAAGTGCATATAGTTCACTCTCACCCACTCGAACCAACAACGCTTGGCTAATTGCCAAAGTGAAAGGCAAACGAATAGTAAACTTCACTCCTTGACCAGACTTATTTTCGGTAAACAATACGCCACCGAGTTTTTTAATTGCGGTAGCCACCACATCCATACCAACGCCACGACCTGCATGCTGTGTCACTTCCGTTGCCGTACTGAATCCCGGCTCTAGAATCAACTGCACAGCTGCCTCATCAGTCAGCACTCTATCGGACTTTATTAACCCCTTCGCGCTCGCTTTATTCTGTATCGCTTGTACATCAATACCACGACCATCGTCCTGTATGGAAATGATCATTTCCGATCCTTCTCGATGCAGATCGAGATGAATTTCACCTATGGGCCTTTTACCCAGTTCAGCACGTGTTTCAGGAGACTCAATGCCGTGAACCACTGAATTACGCAACATATGCTCAAAGGGTGGCAGCATACGATCCAGCACCTGCCGATCTAACTCTCCACCCGCACCACTAATTTTCAACTCGACCTGCTTACCGAGATCGGCCGCCACCTGCCTCACTAAACGCGTTAGCCGTGGAACATGATAGGAAAACGGCACCATACGCGTTTTCATTAATCCATTTTGCAATTCAGTTACCACACGCAGCTGCTGCATCAACAAACCGTGCGCCTCTCCCGTCATGCTGCCCAACAAACCGGCAATAGAATCCACATCACTTACCGACTCAGCTAATGCTCGAGAAAATTGCTGGATCGACGAATAGCGATCCATCTCCAATGGATCAAAATCATCACGATTTTTCACATCATGATGATGCCTATGAAGGATTTGAGCTTCAGTCTCCATCTCTAATTTTCGCAACTGATCTTTCAATCGCGTCACCGTTCGCCCCAACTCCGACAAATTCGTATCCAATGATGATATTTGCTGCTCCATGCGTGAACGCAAAATATTCACTTCTCCAGCACCATTGAGTAAATCATCCAGCAAAGCTGCATCGACCCGAGCAAGATCACCACGCTCTGCGGAGAACTGCGGTAGCTCTAATAACTGGTCACCGACTACCTGATTTATTTGCTGCTCGACATCCGATTGAGTACTTCCACCCAGCGACGTCTCCGCCACTCTATCAAGCTGTTGCAATGAGTCAGCCTTTATTTGCCGCTCAGATGAGTCATCCAATACTAAATCTAATTCCGCTACAGCTCGATCCCTGACTGAATCATGACTGAGTTCTTCTAGGGGAAGCACGCTAGCAGACGGCAAGACGTGGTCATGACTTATTGCGCGTATTGAATCAATTAGCGAGCACGCATCTGGAGCATATCCCCCTCTGCTCACCACATCGCGCATTCGGCTCAATTCATCAATACCAGACTGGATAAGATCAAGAACATATAATTGAGCGGGTAACACACCTCGTTCGACCAACTCCATCAAGGACTCAAGTTCATGACTTAAATCCCCCATGGACCCGATCCCAGCCATTCGGGCACCGCCCTTCAACGTGTGTAACGTTCGTTTCAGCTCATCTTGTCGCCGATCATCTGCCTGATCTTTGCGCCATGCCTGAAGAGCACGATCAGCGACTTCTAAGAGCTCCATAGCCTCCTCAGCATAGATGGCTGCAATATCAGCATCAAATTGGCTATCGGCAGCAATGTGTTCATTGCCTTCATCCAGCACTATCCCATCAGGGCGCTGCGTTTGATGT
>CANGJP010000010.1 GCA_947454465.1 Pseudomonadota bacterium | reverse complement strand
TTTCAAAGATCGCATCACCATGTTGCCGCAATCAACCGTTAATGAATTGCGGGAACATATGAAGCGGGTCGAGCTGCTGCACCGGGCTGACTTGCGTGCTGGTTACGGTGAGGTGTTGGGCGGCATCATGACGGCGAGTGCTTGGCGGATTTCTTGGTACGCAAAATGTTGCCTAACCCGACGCCCGCACCTGCAATTGCGCCGTAGAGACCACCAACTACGCCAGCGACAACACAGCCAGCAAATGCAGCAAGCGCTTTTCGCTTCTGCTTGTGAAACAGACCAAATGCAAGTGGAACCAAGCCGGTACCAGCTCCGATAAGTGCGCCTACCTTTGCTGCCGTTATAACTCCCTGCCACTTATCCATTCTTGCTGGCCTTCTCTGATGCCCAACTAGAAATAGATGACGGTGATATGGGTCCACATATTTCTTTGCTAAGGGACTTAGTGCTGCATGTATCACTAGCCATTCCAATGTCTCCATTTATTTTAGTTAGTGGCGATTTTGTAGCATGCGATAAAAGCAATTGGCAAGAATGCCTTTGACGGGCATTCAAGCAGCAATGTGTCCACTGGACAGGCATTGATGCCAAGCAGGTGGGTGGGCTGATACAGTACGCACCCTGCCAAGCCTTGCCGGAGCCGAGATGTTAACCCCGTGGATTGCCCCTTCCATTTTGTCTGCTGACTTTGCCCGTCTGGGTGAAGAGGTCACTACGGTGCTGGCTTCGGGTGCCGACATTGTGCACTTCGACGTGATGGACAATCACTACGTGCCCAATCTCACCATCGGCCCGCTGGTGTGTGAGGCATTGCGCAAGCATGGTGTGACGGCGCCGATTGATGTGCATCTGATGGTCAAGCCGGTGGATCGCATCATTCCTGATTTCGCCAAAGCCGGTGCCAGCATCATCACTTTCCATCCTGAAGCCAGCGAGCATATTGATCGCACTCTGGGTCTGATTCGGGAAAGCGGTTGTCAGGCAGGTCTGGTGTTCAATCCCGCCACACCGCTTAACTGGCTGGATCATGTGATGGATAAGCTCGACATGATTCTGCTCATGTCGGTGAACCCGGGGTTCGGCGGGCAGCAGTTCATTCCGGGTGTGCTGAGCAAGATTGTGGAAGCGCGGCGCCGCATCAATGAATCAGGCAAGGCTATTCGACTGGAAATTGATGGTGGCGTGAAGATTGATAACGTCGCCGCTATTGCAGCAGCCGGAGTGGATACCTTCGTGGCAGGTTCAGCGATTTTTGGTACTAAAGATTATCGACAAACCATTACTGCGCTGCGTGAACAGATTGCTAAGGGTTATCAGTCTGCCAAGTAAACACTGAAATAAAGATGTAAATAAAAAAGCCCGGGATGACCGGGCTTTTTTATGGTCGGCTTGATGCCGGCGCTGCAGTGGCTTACGCGCCGGCTACCATGCGTACTTTTTGGGGTGCGCGAGTGGGTTGCGTGGCTTGTGCTTTATTCTTGGGGCGTGCTCCAAAGACAACAATCGTTTTGCCGGTGGCGCGGAGCAGACCTTGTTCTTGCAGTACTTTCAGAACGCGGCCAGCCATTTCGCGTGAGCAACCGACTAAGCGCGACAGTTCCTGACGACTGACTTTGATCTGCATGCCTTCAGGGTGGGTCATGGCATCGGGTTCGTTACACAAATCCATGATGGTGTGTGCAACGCGACCGGTGACATCGACAAAGGCCAGGTTGCCCAGTTTTTTGTTGGTGCGATCTAAACGAGTGGCCAGTTGTGTGGCCAGTTCGAAAACCAGTCCTGGGCTTTCAGAAGCCAGTTGGCGGAAACGTGGATAGGTCATTTCAGCCAGTTCGCATTGCTGACGGCTGCGTACCCATGCACTGCGTGTGGGTTGATCGTAAAACAAGCCCATTTCGCCGAAGAATTGGCCTTTGTTGAGATAGGCGAGCACCATCTCGTTGCCTTCTTCGTCTTCGATCATGACTTCGACTGAACCGCCGACGATGTAATACAACACGTCAGGCAAGTCGCCTGCGTGAATAATGACCGTCTTTGATGGCAGCGAACGAATGCGGCAATAGCTTAAAAAGCGATTGATTGCCGGTACGTCACTGAGTGGCCGAGTGCTGTCATCCATTTTTTTAAACCCCTGATTATGGATATGTTGAACATAATAGCCCAAACCATTCGCTTTTTAATACAGAATTGTGATCGGCATTAAAGACTTTAGCGCACTGATTGTGACTAACCGTTTAGTGATTCAGTTATCGGTTTAACAGTTGGGAACTTTAGTAAAGTTCGCAATGCCAAGAAGTAAGATGGCGGGGTTAGAAATGCTGAGCGGTTGCGGTCATCAATTTAGCAACCAGTTTCATCGCGCGGCGAATGGCGCCGGGAGGCAGTTCCCCTCCTTGGTTTAAGGCGGCCTCGCCATGCTGTGATTCATCCTTGACCATTTGTTCCAGTACCGCTCGGCTTCGAGCATCGTCTTGCGGCAGTTGTGCAAGATGCGTTTGTAGGTGTGCAACCACTTGTTTTTCCGTCTCGGCGACAAAGCCTAAGCTGTGTTGATCACCGCTGACTCCGGCGATGCTGCCAATGGCAAATGAGCCGGCATACCAAATGGGATCGAGCAGACTGGGTCGAGCATCGAGTTCTTGCAAGCGTCGGGCACACCACGCTAGATGATCGACTTCTTCTTGTGCCGCATGGGTCATGGAGTCGCGCACGCCAGTCAATCTGGCGGTGGCCGCTTGGCCGTGATACAGCGCTTGAGCACAAATTTCCCCCGCATGATTAACCCGCATCAGACCGGCAATTTTTCGCTTGGTCGCAGGGTCGCGGACGGTTTCCGGAATGTGCTCGGCGGGATAGGGGCGAGCGGCAACGTGGGGGCCGACGGCAGATTTTAGGAGTCTGTCTAGCGCCACAATCGTGCTATCGACTGGCGTCAGTGTGCGGTTTCGGGTGGCCAGTGGGGTGGTTTGCATGCCCGAATTATGGTCCGAAGTGCGGCGCGGGTCACCCTGATTGGTGTGGAATTGGCAGATTTCTATAGCCATGATCCGATTCCGTCACTTATATAAGATGAAAAAAAGCGCCTCCGGTGGGAAAGAAGTCCATTTCCAGGTTTGCAAAGCGGGGGGGCGTCCATTAGAATCGCGCGCCTTTCGCCGCAGTCTTGAAGTCTTTCGGAGTCTTTGATGAAGACCGTTTTCGCTAAACCGTCCACCATTCGTAGGGATTGGTATGTGGTAGATGCCGCAGAACAAACCTTGGGTCGTCTTGCAACCCAGTTGGCCATGCGCCTACGTGGCAAGCACACGGCCGCCTATACCCCACACATGGACACGGGCGACAATTTGATTGTCATTAATGCCGATAAGATCCATGTCACCGGTCGTAAGATGAGTGACAAGCTGTATCACCACCACACGGGTTGGCAGGGTGGTCTGAAGACCATCAATCTGGAAAAGTTGCTGAAAGAGCATCCTGAGCGTGTGATCGAGATTGCCGTTAAAGGCATGCTGCCCAAGAATCCATTGGGTCGCGCCATGTTCAAGAAGTTGCATGTGTTTGCCGGTGCTGAACACCCGCATTCAGCGCAACAGCCAAAAGCCCTAGTTCTTTCTTGATAGACAGAACTGGTTTCCCTGAAATTAATTAGATACTGATAGACAGAGTAAGCTATGGCGACTTCGACTAACTACGGCACTGGACGCCGCAAGACGGCTACCGCACGTGTATTCCTGCAAAAGGGCACTGGCAGTATCACTGTCAATGGCCGTCCTCTTGATGTGTTCTTCGGCCGTAAGACGGGCAGCATGATTGTGCGTCAGCCGCTGCAGACCGTCAGCATGGAAGAAAACTTCGACATTAACGTTACCGTCACTGGCGGTGGCATTACCGGTCAGGCCGGCGCGATTCGCCACGGTTTGACTCGTGCATTGATTGAATACGACGAAACCTTGCGTAAGCCATTGCGTGATGGTGGCTTCGTGACTCGCGATGCCCGTGAAGTTGAACGTAAGAAAGTCGGTTTCCGCAAGGCACGTCGCGGTACTCAGTTCTCCAAGCGTTAATACGTTTGCATTGATACCGGGTGCGCATCTGTATCGATGCGCACTACCACTCTGGGATTTAAGCTGTATAGCAGTTGCCTTCAAGCTTATTGGGGGATCGTCTAGTGGTAGGACTGCGGATTCTGACTCCGCCAACCTAGGTTCGAATCCTAGTCCCCCAGCCAGAACATCAGGCCCGCACATGCGGGCTTTGTTGTTAATGGCGGTTGGTAGTTGATTAGTTAAACCTCACCGAATTGGGTGATTGATGTTGTATCCACTAGTTAAAAACATGCTGTTCACGCTCGATCCAGAGCGAGCTCATGCATTGACCTTGGCCAGTCTTCAGCGATTGGAGCAGTCTGGTTTGTTGTCGTTGATGTGTGCGGGATTGCAAGACGCACCCGTCGAGTTGATGGGTCTGCAGTTCCGTAATCGTGTAGGGATTGCCGCTGGGCTGGATAAAAATGCCGTGTGTATCGATGCGTTAAGCGCATTGGGTGCGGGCCATGTTGAAATTGGAACCGTCACACCACGTCCACAACAAGGCAATGCTAAGCCCCGTGTGTTTCGTTTGCCTGAAGCTCAGGCGTTAATTAATCGTATGGGTTTTCCTAATGAAGGCATGGATGCCATATTGCCCCGATTGTCCGCGCGGCGGTGTCGAGCAGTGTGTGGTGCGAATATTGGAAAGAACGCAACCACACCGCTGGAGCAGGCGACACAGGATTATTTAAGTTGTTTACGCGTGCTGGCACCACACGCTGACTACATCACCATCAACGTGTCATCACCGAATACATTGGGGTTGCGCAATTTGCAGGCCACTGACTATTTAAAACCGATGTTGTTGGCTTTGTTAGAGGAACGTGCGCGACTGTTGCCGCAATTAGGTAGAGGGTTGCCGTTGCTAGTGAAGATCGCGCCTGATCTGAGTGACGATGATCTGAATAGCATGGCCGATCTGTTTCTTGAGTTGAGCATTGATGGTGTGATTGCTACCAATACAACTCTCAGTCGTCCTGAAGGATTGGGGCCACTGTCACAGCAGGCCGGTGGGTTGAGTGGTCGCCCAATACATTCCTTATCGCTGGCTACGGTGCATAAGTTGCGTCAGCGCTTAGGGTCAGGCTTTCCAATTATCGGCGTCGGGGGGATCAGTTCTGCTGCAGAGGCCTTGGCGATGCGCCAAGCCGGTGCCGACCTGGTTCAGGTCTACACCGGACTGATTTATCGTGGGCCGGGTTTAATTAAAGAAGTGGCCGCTGCGTTGCGCTGAACTGTTTGTTTGTCTTGCACTGAATAGCAAGCATCAGGGCAATGTCTTTACGCCTTCAGCGCTACCTACAATCAGCACATCAGCCGGACGATGTGCAAACAGTCCAACGGTCACGACGCCGACAATCTGATTGATCTGCGTTTCTAGACTAAGTGGATCGACGATGTTGAGCCCGTGAATATCTAGAATCACATTGCCGTTGTCGGTGATGACACCTTCGCGCCATACAGGTTGACCACCAAGCTTGATTAGTTGTCTGGCCACATATGAACGTGCCATCGGAATGACTTCAACCGGTAACGGGAAGTGGCCGAGTACATTAACCTGCTTGCTGCCATCCACAATACAGATAAAGCGACGTGATGCAGCGGCAACAATTTTCTCTCGTGTGAGTGCGGCGCCACCACCTTTGATCAATCGTAATTGCGTATCGGCTTCATCGGCGCCGTCGACATAGACATCGATATCGCCGACCGCGTTGAGTTCAAAAATTTCTATTCCATGTCCTCGAAGACGCTCCGTAGAGGCGTTGGAACTCGAAACTGCGCCCCGAATGCGCAACTTTTGCGCAGCCAGTGCGTCGATGAAAAAGTTGACGGTTGAGCCGGTGCCAACGCCGATGATGGTGTCTTCCTCGATGTACTTGAGGGCGGCTAGTGCTGCGCGTTGCTTACCGGCATCGTTACTCATCGCATAAATCTCAATTTGAGGGTAAGTAATAAAATATCTATTTTTCTAGTATTAAAAACAACTGTGCCCGCTTTCGCGGGCACAGTTAGTGAGGTTACATCCTCAGAAGAAACTACTTCTTCTTAGCGGCCTTCTTGGCTGCCTTCTTCTTCGCTACTTTCTTCTTAGATGCTTTCTTTGCTTTAGTTGCCATGATTAAGATTCTCCGTTTAAGGGTTAAATCAAGTTAGTCCGAGCGCAGTATATACATAAAACAAATTTGTACTGCAAGTGGTATGTGAAAAATATCTAAGAGCGTGTTCACGCCGACTCATCTACTTTGCTTCATTCAATGCATCTCTTGGCATTGATTAGATCATTCGAGTGACAGGATGTAGTTCCATTCATCACTGCTGAGCGGTGTGACTGACAGTCGATTGCCACGCTTAAGTATGAGTAATTCTTTGAGTTGATGTTCATGCTGACGCAGTTCATCAAGCGTGATGATACGTTTGAGTTTGCGTTCTAGTTTGACATCGACCATTAACCAACGGGGCGTGTCAGGTTTGCTGTCGGCATCGTAGTGAACATGCTCATGATCAAACTGAGTGTGATCAGGATAGGCCGTTCTTGTGATGCTGATCACACCTGTGATGCCAGGTACTGCGCAACTGGAGTGATAGAAGAAAGCTAAATCACCGCGTTTCATCACATCGCGCATGAAATTTCTGACTTGATAGTTCCGAACACCATCCCAGCAGGTGGTTTTACCTGTCGCCTTAGCCAGATCATCGATGCTGAAGGTTTCGGGTTCAGATTTGAACAGCCAGTACTGCATAGGGTGGTTCCAATGGTGTGGTGGAGAAGCAGATGCGCTAAAGACGGGTTAACGTTGATGGCCAGTGCAGTCAATCAATCCATCTTCAGTCATCACGTGCCTGAGTGGGACGTCATACTTGCTGTGAGGGATACGCTCGACTTGCTGTAACGTATAAGCGACCCCGATTAAGTGTGGGCGATGCCAGCGGCTAAGACGTAAGCATGCGAAGTGACGATCATAAAAGCCGGCTCCCATGCCTAGACGATTACCCTGTTTGTCGAAAGCCACAGTAGGTACCAAGACCCTGTCCAATTGCCGTACCGAAATCGATTGCCGCGTCGGGTGTTGCAGCTGTGGTATGCCCCAGCGATGTCGAGCGAGCACTGCATTGGGGTCAAGCGGTATAAAGTTCATTTGTCGTCGAAGCGCGTGGGCAATATGGGGTACATACAGCGTGCAGTGACGTGCCTGAGCACGTGCGATCAGATCGCTCAAGTCAAATTCATCTGGCATGGCCAGATAGACCGCTATGCGTAGACCGGGTTTGAGCAGCCGGTGTCGATCAAACAGGATGGCAAGTTGCTTTGCAGCTATGCGTCGTTGTGCACGGGGTACGCCGCGGCGTTTGTTGCGTAGTTGCTGCCGCAACGCGCTGCGCTCATTGCTGAGCGCATCAAGTAATGAAGAGGAGGCGCTACCCGCCTGTGCCGTCATAGGCCATTGCTCTCGACGCGGAGCAATAGGTGGGACCAAGTTACGACACATAAGGCTTTCCGCATGACACGGACTTGCACAGTGTTGCCGCGAACCATAGCCCCGAGGGTTTTTACATTAGGGTCGAGAGGTAACCCGACCATACGTCGAACACCGCAGGCAGCGCCAGAACTGATCATCGCAAACAAAGCAGGCAATAAACAATAGGCATATTGACAGTAGGATGGCATCGGCTTAACCGAATGTAATCCCAGCGTCAGATTTCCATTTGTTTGCCGCGCGTGATGGCGGACTCGACCCGTTCGCGTAGCAAACGCATTTTGTCGACCAGTTCAGCTTCGGTATCGCTGCCGACGCCACCGGTTTTCTTGTGTTTGAGTAATTCATTCGATAGGTTCAAAGCAGCCATGACGGCAATTCGGTCTAATCCCATCACCGCACCCGATTCACGAATCTCGCGCATCTTGCTGTTCAAATACTCCGCTGCGTCGAGCAAGTCGGTACGCTCTTCGACAGGACAAGCAACCTGATATTCTTTTTCCAGAATACGGATGCTAACGCGCGCAGTACGATCATTCATGCGCCTTGCTCCAGAGATTTGAGTCTACCAATCATGCCTTCAACACGAGTGCGCACCTGTTCATTCTTCTGTAGTAAACCGCCACGCTCGGCCACTAGCAATTCGTTGCGCTGGCGTAAGGCGTAGTTTTCTTCCTTGATCTGCGTCAGGGTGGCAACCAATTCGGCAACCCTTAACTCTAGGCGGCGGTATTCTTGCTCGATGGCAGATTTAGGTGTGGCAGTGCTCATGTCTAAATTATGCGTTGGTGCGTTCAGCAGGGTCAAACTTAAATACAGTGAAATCGCCCGCCGCGCAATGGGTTGGGGCATTTTGTTCAACAAGGTGGGTGGAATACCTCGGCCGCAAAGGCTAGCATACCCACATGAATCAATACGGTTTCGCTGAAATTGAGCAGGCATTAAATGGCGCCGACGCGGCGGTGTCCGTTGCCGAGGCACATGGTTGTTTGTGTGGTGCTCTGTGTGTCATGCCGCAGTTTTCTGCGCAGCATTGGCTGCGGGAATTACTGCCTGATCCTGCCGAAGATTTGGTGTTGAGCGAATCAGTGGTGGATGCGGTTTTGGCCCAAGTCTACCGTACTACCCATGAAGCCTTGCGTGGGGCCGACATGGATTTTACCCCTATATTGCCTAACGACGATCTGCCTTTGAATCAACGTATTCTCGCCTTGGCACAGTGGTCACAGGGGTTTTTATACGGTTTCGGTATTGGGGCACCTGTACTTTCTGAGCAGTTGCCGGATGAGGTTAATGAAGTGTTGAAGGACCTCAGTGAGATTGCCCGTGCCAGTGACACCGAAACCATGGGTACGGATGAAGAAGAGCAGGCCTACACCGAACTGGTCGAATACCTACGGGCGGCTGTGCAATTGATTCATGATGAGCTGGTGCCGTTGCGTACCGCGCAGGCCAGTGCCTTGCCGCACTGAGCTCAGTATGCAGGCTAATGTTATTTTTGTTTCACTTACCCTGAGCTGATCATGCGTTCAGATGAATACGCCCGTCGCCGCAAGCAGTTGCTCAAAATGATCGGCAAGGGTGGCATTGCAATCCTGCCCACCGCGTTAGAAAAGCAGCGCAACAACGATGTGCATTATCACTTTCGCCCTGATAGCGACTTTCACTACCTGACAGGCTTTAACGAACCCGAATCGGTGGCGGTACTGATTCCTGGGCGCGAGCATGCCGAGTTCATCATGTTCGTGCGCGAACGTGACCCGTTACGCGAGACCTGGGATGGGCGTCGTGCTGGCCCCGATGGGGCGGTGAACGATTTCGCTGCCGACGATGCCTTTCCTATCAATGATATTGACGACATCCTGCCGGGATTGATGGAAAACTGCAGTCGTGTGTATTACACGATGGGGCTGAATGCGGATTTTGACCAGCGCGTTATCGGCTGGGTGAATGGCTTGAAGGCACAAGCACGCGCTGGTGTTAGGCCACCACAAGAGTTCGTGGCGTTAGATCATCTGCTGCATGACATGCGCTTGTATAAATCGAAAGGTGAGGCCAGCTTGATGAGGCAATCGGCTGAAATAGCTGTGCGTGCCCATGAGCGAGCCATGCGTTTTGTGAAGCCTGGCCGCATGGAGTATCAGGTGATGGCCGAATTGCTCCACGAATTTCACACTCACAATGCGGACATTTCCTACCACCCTATTGTTGGTGGTGGCGCAAACAGTTGTGTGCTGCATTATCACGAAAATAATGCCTCGTTACAGGACGGGGATTTGCTGTTGATTGATGCCGGTTGTGAATATGGACTGTATGCCTCTGACATTACGCGCTCCTTCCCGGTCAATGGTCGATACAGTTCCGAACAGCGTGCGGTGTATGAAGTGGTGTTGCAGGCACAGTACGCGGCCATTGCGGCCACCAAGCCCGGTAATCATTGGAACGATCCCCACGACGCAGCCGTGCGTGAAATCACTCAAGGTCTGATCAAAATTGGTTTGCTCAAGGGCAAGTTGTCTAAGTTGATTAAAGACGGCGCATATCGTCAGTTCTTCATGCATCGTACGGGGCACTGGTTAGGGATGGATGTGCATGACGTTGGGGATTACAAAGTCGGTACTGAATGGCGGGTGTTAGAGCCGGGCATGGCGTTGACGATTGAACCGGGGATTTATATTCCAGCGGGTACGGCGGGAGTGCCTAAGTGCTGGTGGAATATCGGTATTCGTATCGAAGACGATGTGTTAGTCACTAAGACGGGTTGTGATGTTCTCACCGGTGCCTTAGCAAAAGAGCCCGAGGATATTGAACGCCTGATGGCATCTTGATATTGACGTGAATACTTCCTCTGACACTCAATCTTATGACCTGCTGATCTGTGGTGGCGGATTAGTGGGCGCCAGTCTTGCGCTGATGCTCAGGCCGTTGGGTCTTCGGGTGGCGTTGATTGAAGCCATCAAGTTTGAAGGCGCGGGGCATCCTAGTTTTGATGAGCGCACTACCGCGCTCTCCAATGGTAGTCGGCGTGTGTTTGATGCCATTGGTGTCTGGCCATTGCTGCAGCGTACCGCCACACCAATCAAGCGAATTCATGTCTCTGATCAAGGTCGATTTGGGTTTGCGCGCTTGTCTGCGCAAGAACAGGGCTTGGCGGCATTGGGTTATGTGGTGCCTAACTGGCAGATGGGTGCTGCGTTGTGGCAACGCTTGCAAGAGGAACAGATTGAGGTGCTGGCTCCTGCGCGCGTGGTACAGCTTTCTACGGCGGATGATACGCGTCGCGTCACGATTGAAATCGCAGGCGAACTTCGTGAGTGCAGTGCCCGCTTGATTGTTGCGGCTGATGGGGCGCAGTCGTTGTTGCGTCAGGCGGCAGGGATCGACAGTACACAGCAGGACTATAGACAGACGGCCATCATCAGCAATGCGTTGACGCAACGATTTCACGATCATGTCGCCTATGAACGATTTACGCCCAAAGGTCCTTTAGCGGTGTTACCGCTGTCAGATGCGCGGGTGGGATTGATCTGGACAGTGCCAACGGAGCAGGCCGCCACCGTCTTGGGTTGGAGTGATGAGCAATTTCTATCGCAGTTCCAGCAAGCGTTTGGATTTCGTCTAGGTCGTTTGCTCAAAGTGGGTGCACGTCACGCCTATCCATTGTCATTGATTCGTGCACAGCAGCATCACGCACCACGTGTGGTGGTGATGGGCAATGCCGCGCAGATGTTACATCCCATTGCTGGGCAGGGCTTGAATTTAGGATTACGCGATGCGGCCAGTCTTGCCGAGTTGCTTGCTGATGCATCGCGTGAAGCGTCAGTGTTTGATGCTGGCGATCCACAATTATTAGCCGAATACGCTCAGTGGCGTCAGCAGGACAGTCAGCGAATCGTGACCTTCACGGACACACTGGTGCGCCTGTTCAATCAACAACTGGGGGTGATTAAGTTTGCTCGCAATGCAGGCTTACTCGCATTTGATTTAATGCCCACGGCTAAGGATGCGATGGCGCAGTTATCCATGGGAGCCTCTACCCGTATTCCTCGCTTGGCCCGAGGCACGCCGTTGTGAAGGTACAATCTGATTTTGATGTTGCCATCTGTGGTGGTGGCATGGTGGGTGCTACATTGGCGGGATTATTACGCAATGAACCTGCTTTATCTGAGTTGCGAATTGCCCTGATTGAAGCGCAGCTCCCCACCCAACCGCCTGCATCTGGTGTGGAGTTACGAGTGTCTGCGATTTCGCGTGCGTCAGAGCGCATTCTCAATCGTGCTGGTGCTTGGCCGTTGTTACCCGCAGCGCAACGTAGCGCGTATCAGCACATGCGGGTTTGGGATGCGCACACTCAGTTCGATCCTGATACGGCTTTAAGCTTTTCAGCTAGCGCCTTGGGTGAGCCCAATTTGGGGTACATCATTGCCAATAATTGGTTGCAGTGGGTGGCGCTGGATGCCACACGTGATGAACGCGTAACGTGTTTTGCCAGTCAACTGAATCAGATCGAATTATCGGACGACAGTGCGGCCATTGGTTTACAAGATGGTCGTCGTTTCACGGCACGATTGGTCATTGGTGCGGATGGTGCGGCCAGTCGCAGTCGTGCTTGTGTCGGTATTCAGGCACGTATCCGACCTTACCAACAAACTGCTCTGGTTACTCAGGTGCGTACCGAACGTAGTCATCAATTCACAGCCTGGCAACGCTTTATGCCACAGGGGCCAATTGCTTTTCTGCCATTGAATGACGGTGATTGCTCTATTGTATGGACTACGACCCCCGATCACGCTAAGCAGTTGTCTGCTATGGATGCCAGTGCTTTAGCTCATGCGATTTCAGTGGCCTCGGATTACGTGCTCGGTGAGGTGGCGTTGGTGGCTAACACGGCAACCTTTCCGTTGCAGTGGGCTCAGGTCGATGAATATTGTCGTCATCGATTTGTTTTGGTGGGTGATGCTGCACACAGTATTCATCCTCTAGCGGGACAGGGTGTCAACTTGGGGTTGATGGATGCTGCTTCATTGGTTCAGGTGCTCGCTGAGGCTAGACAGGCAGGGGCCGCTCTTGAATCGTTAAGTGAGTTGGCGGTGTTGCGTCGTTATGAACGCTGGCGCAAGACAGAAAATACCTTGGCCTTAGGGTTAGTGGATTCGTTAAACGCCCTGTTTAGCAATGAACGCATCACTAGCGGGTGGGTACGCCGTGGTGGATTGGCCGCAGTACAGCAGTTACCGTTTATTAAGCGTTCTTTGATGCTGCGCGCGTTGGGTCTAGCGGGCGAAGTGCCAACTATAGTTAGGCATTTAGGCTGAAGGATTGGTTGCTGTCTTATTGAGTGTGCATTGAACGCTTAATGAACATACCCCACGCAAGGTGGGGTAGGCATTATTTAGATTTCCTGCACACAAGGTTATGAGTGTGTGCAGACTGTTGCTAGCGTGACTGATGGTTCAATCATTAAAACCGGTAGTTCAATCCAACTGACACAAAATCAATACCGTTGGTGTCGTCAATGACGGTGGTGTGCTTGTATTGTGTTTTGAACAAATCCCACACAGCATTGACAGCAATTCGATCGGTTAGTGCATAGGCGGCCCCAAAGCCCCATGCGATATTGGTATTGCTGTTGGACTTATTTCCAGTTGTGGGGGTGCTCACTTTGGTGGTGAGGCTGGATAAGCCCAGTTTAGCGAATAAAGAGAGCTTTTCCATGGGATAAACTCCAATTCCGTATGCGGCAACCCCGCTGGTTTTTGCAGAAAAAATTTCATTGGTCAGGTTTGATTCACTTGCTTCACCAAGCTCCACATAAGCGGCTTCCACAGCAAAATTAGGATTGACGGTATAGTCACCGTATAGCTTGAAGCCGCTATCAGATTTGTCGCAGGTGTGGGCAGCATCGCAGCCCATTTTAACGTAGGACTGTCCTAATGCTGCGCCGGCACTCCAAGGCGAGTCGCTGGCCAGTGCTTGCTGAATGGGTAGGCTCGCTAAAGCGCAGAGGGTTAGTGTCATACATAGTTTTTTATTCATGATTGATCCTTTAAAAACTGTGATTTTTATGGCTTAGCGACTAGTTTGAAACCAGCCTCGTCTAAGCATAAAGGGTTTTTTATTATAAAAACAAACAGGACCTATCGACGATAGTTTATGGTTCGACGAGTTTGAGATGGTGCGGGTGTTTGTTTATTTCCATGAAAACAAAAACGGGGACGTTGTTGGACGTCCCCGAATGCGTAATTGGTGGAGGCGGCGGGAATCGAACCCGCGTCCGCAAGTCCTACGCTACAAGACCTACATGCTTAGTCATCGTCTTTGTATCTCGCCATACGCTACCCGACGGACAGGGAAGACGTACAGCCAGCTCAGGAGTCGTTTAGCAGGTCAGCCCTCAGCACACTGACATGCGATCTTGTGAGCGCGTCCCCCGATTCTGGATGCACAAGCACATACCAGGCGGAGGTTAGGCGGGATTAAGCCGCCAGAGCGTAGTTGTCGTCGTTTGCAACTATAAGTTTGTAAGCTGTTTAACGAGGATCTCACACCTCGGCATGCACTTGGAGTTTCGCAACCCACGTCGAAACCGGTCGCCCCCAGTGTGGTGCAATCGTTCGCACCACACCCCTAGTGTAGGGGCGCATTCTTAAATAACAAGCACGAAATCCATTTAGTATGAATTAACGACAGTCGACGATGTGTGAAATGCTGATATTGCGCCGTTCGCACTCGGCCTTAGTCAGTGGGGTGTGATTGGAAAAAGGTAAAAAGAATAGATAAGACGCCAAATACAGGCTCATCACGCCGGTGAGGATAAGGGTGCGGCGACGGGCAAAAGAATCATAAAGTTCGCTGAGGTATTGCCATACCAATGCAAGCAGCACATAGCTGATCATCAGTCCTAAAAAGTAGTGATACAAGTACATCACGCGTTGGGTAATCAGCCATAGATGCAGTCCCATGAACGCGACATACAGTCCGGTGAATAGTTCGATGAGATGATAGGTGCGGGGAGTACAGCGCAGGGGAATCGACATGACGCGATGGTTGAGTATCGTGGCGATACAAAAAATGACTGCCAGTGTGCCGGAGTACCAAGCCAGTTGGTTGCCGACTAATTGCACGTAGGCCGTTTTGCCATCGGCCGAATCCCACCGGTAATTAATGTTGCGATCATGAAACGGCCAGTGCAGAGGATGAGAGCCGTTTTCACCAATTTTTTTGGTATCGAGTTTGGGTACCCCGAGGTGATCTTTGTCCATGAACTTATAGTAGTCGTGG
Source organism: Pseudomonadota bacterium (assembly GCA_947454465.1). Lineage (GTDB taxonomy): Bacteria > Pseudomonadota > Gammaproteobacteria > Steroidobacterales > Steroidobacteraceae > CAILZL01. The sequence goes on along the minus strand of CANGJP010000010.1, from coordinate 39,351 downwards.
GCAATGGTGATGACCATGCGTGGGGTGAGCGGTTGATGTTCTTCAAGATAGGCACGATAGGCGGCAGACATATTCGATAAATCTTGTTTACCTGCACTGCTGTGTGCATTGGGCAGTTGGGGTGTTAAGGTTGCATGGATGTAGAACACCGTGAAAAAGACCAGCAGTATGGCGGTAATGGCCGCACCACTCTTACTGGTGAAATCCTTAAGCTTATTGAGCAACGAAGTAGTGTCGTGCGTTTTAGAGTCTTTGAAATACAGCACTGGAAACAACACCAATAACACTACGGCATTGACCTTCACCATGATGGCGAGTGCTACTAATGAGGCTAGGGTGCTGTAATGCCACGCACGTAACGGTGTGGCGCGCTGCCAGAGAGCGACAAAGTGCCAGAGAAAAGCAATGCTGAAACACATCTGGAAACTGTCGAGATGCACAGCGCGGAAATGTACGGTAAAGGCGTTTTCAAATAAATATAGGCCGCTTAATAACAAAGCATGAACACGACGCTGAAACAGCTGATACATCAAGCCATAAAAAGCGAGGGCACCCAGTACTGCAAACACACTTGGCATCAGGCGCATACCCATATAGTCAAAACCCTGAGGCATGGCGTCGCCGCTGATCTGTTTGGTGGCCGCTAAAACCTGTTTATCTAAATCTTTATTCGTGCCAGACCAAGCTTCACCCGCCGCGATCAGCATCAACCCCAGCGGTGGATGGGGCTCGAAATGGGCAATGCCCTCCAGATAACGTTCGGCGGAGGTGACGTGATAATTTTCATCCCAGAATAAATTACTTGGGTTGCCTCGGTTCACCATAAAGCACGTGTAGGCCACGCTTAAAACCAGCACATAACAGAGCGCAGACTTTAGAAATTCCAGAAGCGGTGTGGGCGCGTGGGATTGGTGGTGTGCGGATAGGTGGGGCATGAGTGGATACAGTTTATTGTTTGTTGGGTATTATTCAGGAGTCATGGGCTCGCCGTCACGTACTATTACCGTGGTGGTCAACCTTGTAGCTTATTGAGGTCAGGCAGGAAACTCGTCATGCGCGCCCAATTTTCGGCTTTATTTCAATGGTCACTAATTCGTTTCGGGTTGACGGGGTTGCTCAATACTGTAGTAGGACTGGGTACTATCTTTGCGTTGAAATGGTTTCTAAATGTGCCAGATACACCGGCTAATTTGGCTGGCTATGGTCTGGGTATCATCGTCAGTTACTACGTCAATAGTCGCTGGACGTTTCAATACAAGGAAGCATTGCACGCCAAAGCATTACCATATGCCTTGGTGTTGGTCTGTGCCTATATCGTGAATTTGTTCACGGTGCACTTTTGTATTGGTATGTTGCAATTAAATAGCTATTTGGCTCAAGCCGCAGGCATTATTCCGTATTCCTTGCTGACCTACGTGCTGTTACGTCGTTATGTTTTTGGTGGCAAGTCTTAGGTTAATCGATCTTGATCATTGGTTTCGCAAGTAGATGATGGATGGTTTCATGACAACGTATTTGTCTTCAGCGTCGGTAGGTGTCACACCGCAGTTAGCGATTGTGGTGCCTTGTTATAACGAACAGGAAGTGTTGCCTGAAACCACCAAGCGATTGCTAGCTTTGCTGGATAAGTTGGTTACTGACCGGAAGGTGACACCGACCAGTCATGTGCTCTATGTGGATGATGGCAGTAAAGATCAAACCTGGGCCTTGATTCATCAGGCGCATGCTCAAAACCCTGCTATCAAAGGCCTGAAGCTATCAGCGAATCGCGGTCATCAGATTGCCTTGATTGCTGGTTTATTTGCAGCTGAAGGTGATGTGGTGGTGAGTATTGATGCTGATCTACAGGATGATCTAGCTGCCATTGAGTCCATGCTGGATGCCTATGCGCAGGGGCACGAAGTCGTGTACGGCGTGCGCAAGCTGCGTCATGTCGATAGCTTCTTTAAGCGCTTCAGTGCAGAAGGGTATTACACGTTACTGAATCTGCTCGGTGTCAAGGTGGTATTCAATCATGCGGATTACCGGTTGATGAGTCGCCGTGCTGTCGAAGCTATTAAGGAATATGGCGAAGTGAATTTGTTTCTTCGCGGTATAGTGCCGCTGATTGGCTTTCGCTCCACGGCAGTGTACTACGACCGTAGTGAGCGTTTTGCTGGGGAATCTAAGTACCCATTGAAAAAAATGTTGGCACTGGCGATGGATGGCATCACATCGTTTACGGCGTTTCCATTGCGTATGATTTCTATGATCGGCTTGGTCGTATCATTTTCCAGTCTGTGCATGATCTTGTGGGTACTGTGGATTAAGTTCTTCACGGATGCGGCTTTGCCAGGCTGGGCTTCATCTGTGATCCCGATTTATTTTCTGGGTGGCTTACAGTTGCTCAGCATTGGTGTGCTGGGTGAGTATGTGGCAAAGATTTATTTCGAAACTAAGCGCCGGCCACGTTACTTCATAGAAGAATTACTGTAACCGTTACTTGCGCATCAGTCGCGCTTTATCGCGCTGCCAGTCGCGCTGTTTTTCGGTATCGCGTTTATCGTGATCCTGTTTGCCCTTGGCGAGGCCCAAGCGTAATTTGGCGCGGCCTGCCTTCCAGTACAACTCAAGCGGTGCTAGCGTATAGCCTTTGCGTGCGACCGCAATGCCAAGTTCTTCCAGTTCCTTTCGATTAAGTAGCAGTTTGCGCGTACGCAGGGGTTCAGGCACAAAATGAGTGGAAGCGGTGGGCATTGGTGAAATATGCGCGCCAAATAGAAAGGCTTCCCCGTTTTTTACAAACACATAGGCTTCTTTCAGTTGCGCACGCCCATCACGTAGGCTTTTCACTTCCCAGCCCTGCAGGGCAAGGCCTGCCTCGTAGGTGTCTTCAATGAAATAGTCATAGCGCGCCTTGCGGTTTTCGGCGATGGATGCGCTTTTATTGTCAGACTTTTTCTTGCTCATTAGAGAGGGCAGACGGTTGCAATCAGGATGGGCTGACATTGTACAGGTGCCGCCATGATCTCGTTACATTAGCTGTCAGTCAGCATAGAATTCGCAGAATGCGTGAAATCAAGCGAAATGCCCTGGTTACCTATTCACCGGCACAGATGTTTGCTCTGGTAGAGGATTTCGAGCGTTATCCCGAGTTCTTACCTTGGGTGTCGGCCGCGGCACTGCTTTCCCGTGAGGGGGATCAACTGGTTGGACGGCTGGAGATGGAGCGGATGGGGGTAAAGGAACAATTCACGACTCGCAATATTTTGCATGCACCCCATGAAATGGAAATGCGCTTGGTCGATGGGCCCTTCAAGCACTTGAGCGGTCGTTGGCGCTTCACGGAGATTGTTGACCCATTAGGGCAGTTGCGTGGCACCAAGGTGGATTTGCAGATTCAATTTGAATTTAAAAATGGTTTGCTCGATATGTTGATGGGCAAGTCCTTCGAAGCCAGTTGTGGTTCATTGGTGAATGCATTCACACAGCGGGCTAAGGCCCTTTACGGTTAACGGTCTATGGTTTCGAGCTATCGAGCTGCTCGATACGGCTGACTATTCCCTGTTCGAAATACACCACAAAATGCCGTTGTTCAGGCGTGCGCATCTGGGTAGTTTTTAGATAGTACACATAGTCCCATCGATCTTTGGTGAAGGGATCGGCAATCATGGGTGTGCCGAGGAGGTAACGAACCTGCGCCGGCGTCATGCCCTTACTGACTTGTTCAATGTCCTTGGTATCCAAGAAGTTCCCCTGCTGTATCGGAATGCGATAGACGCAAGCGCTACTCCCAATGAGCAGGCTGGTCAGTAGGCTGGCCGATAGAAAGGTACGAACTTGGCTGACTCGATACGGGAGGCGCATGGTGGCGTGCATCATCTTCAATGTTGTGGGGGGCGATTGCATTACGTGATAATGACACAGGGATCATACCGAAAACTCATTAATACGAGTATTGCCCATATTTCGAGCCAATCTTCAGGAGTCGAGCGTGCAAACCAATGATCTGCGTAAAGCGGGGCTAAAAGTCACTCTGCCGCGCATGAAGATACTCGATATTTTAGGTGTAGCTAACCCACGCCATATGAGTGCTGAGGATATTTATCGCCGGTTACTTGAAACGCATGAGGACATTGGGCTGGCGACGGTCTATCGCGTGCTGACCCAGTTTGAAGCCGCAGGCTTGGTCACACGTCATCATTTCGAAGGTGGTACGGCGGTTTTTGAGCTGAATGAAGGGAATCACCATGATCATATCGTCTGTATTGATTGCGGCCGAGTGAAAGAATTTGTAGATAGCGGTATTGAACAACGGCAGCATGAGATTGCTCGGCAGCAGGGATATAGCCTCACTGATCATTCCATGATTCTCTATGGACGCTGTTTTGACTGTACGGATAAAGGATTGGTACGTTAAGCGTAGTAATTGCGCTTGGATGTACGTCATTGGGCACTTCAATAGATGTCAATTTTGGGCGATAACTTCCTCTGCCGCAGCTTAGTTTGTAGGAACGGTTTGAGTGAATGCTTTATGTGCTGGATCTTGGGAGATTGGCCATCTCGATCATCTCAGTAGCATGGGACCGTGCCATATCACTGACTTGCGCCCCCCCAAGCATGCGGGCAATTTCTTCAATGCGTGCCTTGGAATTCAAGTTCTCCAGTGAGGTACGAGTGTGATGACCATCGGTGATTTTAGCCACGCGTACCTGCGCGTGCGCTTGGCTAGCCACCTGCGGTAAGTGGGTAACGCATAGCACTTGTGCATGAGTGCCTAATGCGCGAAGTTGACGCCCGACCATTTCAGCTACCCCACCGCCGACGCCTGCATCTACTTCGTCAAATACCAGCGTTGGACAGGGAATGGATTCGACTGCCGCAACTTGAATGGACAAACTGATACGTGACAATTCGCCGCCCGAGGCGACTTTTGCCAATGCTTTTGGGGGTTGCCCAGGGTTGGCGCTGACTAAAAATTCAATATCATCAGCACCTAATTCATTGGCCGCTTCGTCACCTAGTTTGTCCAGCTGAATGACGAACCGCCCGCCCGGCATGCCGAGTGTTTGCATTAAGCAGGTGACTCGCTCGCTCAATCCGTTGGCCACTGATTGACGTGCTTTGCTTAACGCCTTGCAATCTGTTGCATAGCGTTTGCTGGCTGCTGTAATTTGGCTGGCGAGTTGTTCCAAGGTGAATTCCAGTGATTCCAGTCGCGTTACTTCATCGCGACACTGTTGCTGTACCTGCGGAAGTTCTTCGATCGTAACGCGATGTTTACGAGCGGCTGCTTCCAGTGCGGCCAGCCGTTGCTCTACCCATTCTTGTCGGGCCGGGTCTGCATCCAGTTCAGATTCATAGCGCTGAACGCCATCGGCAGCTTCGCGACAGGCAATCAAGGCTTCATCGAGTAACTGGAGGGTGCCGTGAATGCGACTGTCGATACTCTCTAATTGACGCGCCACCGTTACAGCACGTGACAAAAGCTGTTCTGTGTTTTGGTTGTCTGCTTCACGTAGCATTTCGGCAAGTTGTCGTACACCTTGAGCGAGTTTGCCGCTATGGGTATGTCGTTGACGTTCTGCTGTAAGTTGAGGGAATTCATCGGCCTGTGGGGCCAGCGTATCGAGTTCAGTTAATTGATAGCGTAATAAACTCAGGCGTTCATTTCGATCTTGCGCGCTACGCTCGGTGTCGGCTTTTTGTTGTCGCAAGGCTTTGAGTTGCTGCCAACTGGTCGAGACTTTTTCAAGCAGTGCAGCATGTTGTCCGTGTTGATCGAGCAGTTCACGCTGTGCACTGCGCTTCATCAGTGATTGATACTCCATTTGGCCATGCACATCGACCAGTGTTGTGCCGAGTTGCCGTAATGCTTGCATGGGCATGGCTTGGCCATTCACCCATGCACGTGATCGACCGTCCCTGCCCATCAAGCGTCTTAAGATGCATTCCTCTGTGTAATCCAGCTCTTGTTCTTTGAACCAAGCCTCAATCAAGGAATGGTGCGGCAGGGTAAATGTTGCGGTGACTTCGGCCTTATCGCAACCGTGGCGAATGATTTCAGTGCCAGCGCGGCCGCCGGTGACGAAGACCAGCGCATCGACCATGATGGATTTGCCTGCACCCGTTTCACCGGTGAGCGCGGTCATGCCTGCAGCGAGCTCTAGCTCGATATGATCGATGATGGCAAAGTCCTTGATCTGGATACTGCTTAACATGGCTAAGCTTCATCCTCATTCATGAACCGAGTCAGTGCACCGCGACCCCAGTGCAGTTTGGAGCGCAGAATTCGGTAATAGTCATGACCCAGCGGATGCAGCAGTGCAACGCGCACATGAGCAGGGCCGATCAACAGTCGATCACCCACATTTAAATCCCCCAATATGTCGCCATCACAGGTGACCTGTGCTTTGGTCGCGCGATCTTGGACACGTCTGATTTCTACAGTACTGCTGGCAGGAATCACGATTGGCCTGTCGGATAACGTGTGTGGGCAGATAGGCGCAATCACCATGGCATCCATTGCAGGATGGATAATGGGGCCGCCGCACGATAGGGCATAGGCGGTAGAGCCGGTAGCCGAGGCGACGATCACGCCATCTCCTCCGTGGGTGTTGACGTATTGACCGTCCACCCAGGTTTCGTAATCCAGCATACGACCGGTTTCCCATTTCTGTAGAACACAATCATTGACCGTCAAGCGCTGTGATTTTTTGCCTTTTGCAGGGATCAACGTTACTTGCAGTAGAGACCGCGAGCCACGCTCAAACTGACCCGCGAGCACTTTATCAATCCGCTTGTGAATATCTTTAGGGCTGATGTCAGCCAGAAAACCTAAGCGACCGCGATTGACCCCAAGCATGGGAATATCGGAACCAGCCAAGAGCCGTGCGGCGCGCAACATGGTGCCATCACCGCCGACGGTAATTACCAGATCGCTGCGTGTGATTAATTCACTGTCGCTGATGACATGGATTTTTTTGGGCACAGGTTTGGGGAAGGTGTCTTCGACGAGAACGTCTATTCCCTTCTTAAGTAGGTGTTTGGCCAGGGCGTTCAAGGTACTGGCTACTTTAGGGTCGCCAGATGGCCCGAGCAGCGCGATGGTTGAGAAATTAGTCGTGGCCAACTGGCTTACGGTGCGCTTGTTAGATTTAGGGTTGGCGGCAGGCATAGGGTGTCATCAGGTTGCTTGCTGGCGGATAGGCGAGTTACTTTAGCTGTTATTGAGCCGACTTGCTTGACACTGGTGCGTTGGCTTAATAGTTTGTCTCCAGTGCCGTGCAGTTCCCGGTCGTTCGTCCCCCCGCAAAATGAGCTTTGAATCGCCCGAAGATACGCTAAATGACCGTGCTCAGCACTTGCTGGGCATGCTCGTGGAGCAATACATCCGTGACGGGCAGCCTGTGGGATCGCGCAGCCTGTCACGTGAGTCGGGCATGACGTTAAGTTCGGCTACTATCCGTAACGTGATGGCGGATCTAGAGGCACTTGGCTTTGTGGCTTCACCCCATACCTCTGCCGGTCGTATACCGACCGATAAGGGCTATCGATTTTTTGTCGATACGCTGCTTAAGGTCAGGCCACTGGAAAACGAGGCAGTACAGCTCATTCATCAGGGTCTAGCGTCCCAAAAGGACGGTCCCAATGCATTGGTTGCGACTGCATCGCAGATGTTGTCTTCTATTACTCAATTGGCTGGGGTGGTGACGTTGCCTCGTCAGGAGCACAAGGCACTTACACAGATTGAATTCATCTCCCTTTCTGACTGCCGAGTTCTCGCCGTTTTAGTGACTAATGGTCATGAGGTGCAGAACCGCGTGATGCAACTCGAGCGGCACTATGCGAATGAGGAGTTGCGTCGTGCTGCTAATTACCTGAATCAGCAGTTTGCTGGACGGGAATTGACTACGGTGCGCGAGCAATTAGTGGAGCAGTTGAAGCAGACCCGTGAGCATCTGAATCAGAGCATGATTGATGCCATTCGCTTAGCGCAGCAGGCAGTCAGTGCTGATGCGGCTGTTGTAATGAAGCAATACGTGATTGCGGGTGAAACCAATTTGATGGGAGTTGCGGAGCTATCTAGCGTTGATAAGTTGCGTAAGTTATTTGAGGCTTTCAATCAGCAGCACGATATGTTGCATTTATTGGATCAAAGTTTACGTGCTGAGGGTGTGCAGATTTTCATTGGACAAGAATCAGGCTACACCATCTTTGATGATTGCAGTGTGGTCACAGCGCCTTACATCGTGGATAAAGAAGTGGTGGGTGTACTGGGGGTTATTGGCCCGACACGCATGGCCTATGAGCGCGTGATTCCCATCGTTGATGTCACCGCCAAATTATTAGGATCCGCATTGCAAAGTAAACCATAGCGTCAGCCTGGCTCGTCGTGTTGTCTCGGGACGCCTGCAGGGATAGGGCTCTAAGGCATCTACTCTTGAATCTGCCAATTCAGCCCCCACTATGCGGGCAGGTCGAACTTTTATCTCTCCATTGTGCGTTCTGCGGTCTTGCTAAAGCCCCACCGCCCAGTGGTTTCCTAGTCTCTGGAGTAAGGATTGATGAGTATCTCTGAAGAAAATGGGCAGTCAGTCGCTGATGTAAGCGAGGCAGCCGGCGATCTGAGCGAATTAGACACTCTAAAGCTGGCCCTGGATGCCGCTGAAGTGCGTGCTAACGAGGGACGAGATCAGGCGCTACGTGCGCTGGCTGAATTGGAAAATGTACGGCGTCGGGCGGCCCGTGATGTCGAAAACGCTCACAAATATGCGCTGGAAAAATTTGCCGGTGAATTGATTGGTGTGAAGGACAGCCTTGAAATGGGGTTGGCCGTACAGAATGCCACCACTGAAGATTTACGTGCGGGCAGTGAGGCGACCTTGAAGCTGTTGGCCAAGGCCTTTGATAAAGCTGGGTTATTGGAGGTAACGCCCGAAGGCCAGCCTTTCAATCCAGAGTTTCATGAAGCTATAGCGATGATGCCGAGCGCTGATTATGCGCCCAATACAGTCATCAATGTTATTCAGAAAGGCTATCAACTGAGCGGCCGTTTATTGCGCCCAGCGCGGGTGCTGGTTGCTCGTTCGCCGGATTGAGGTGGACTTGAATTCGCGCACATTGCCCTCACAAAGAGCCTCAATGGCGTTAATCACAGATTTTTAAGTATTTTTGGAGTGTTCTATCATGGCTAAGACAATCGGTATTGATTTAGGTACGACCAATTCCTGCGTGGCGATCATGGAAGGCGGCAAGCCGCGCGTCATCGAAAATAGCGAAGGTGATCGTACGACGCCCTCGATTGTCGCTTTCACCAAGGATGATGAAGTCTTGGTGGGTCAGCCTGCAAAGCGTCAGGCAGTTACCAATCCCCAGAATACCTTGTTTGCGGTAAAGCGTTTGATTGGCCGTAAATTTAAAGACGATGTCGTGCAAAAAGACATCAACATGGTGCCGTACAAGATTGTTGGGGCCGATAACGGTGATGCGTGGGTGGAAGCGCAGAGCAAGAAGATGGCTCCTCCTGAAGTGTCGGCCCGTGTGCTCATGAAGATGAAAAAAGCGGCCGAAGATTTTCTCGGTGAAACCGTGACTGATGCCGTGATTACGGTGCCCGCTTACTTCAATGACTCACAGCGTCAAGCGACCAAAGATGCCGGACGCATCGCAGGTTTGAATGTAAAGCGCATTATCAATGAGCCTACTGCTGCAGCGTTAGCGTACGGTATGGATAAACAAGGCGGTGATCGCAAGATTGCCGTGTATGACTTAGGTGGTGGTACATTCGACGTGTCCATCATCGAAGTGGCTGATGTGGATGGCGAGCGTCAATTCGAAGTGCTGGCCACCAATGGCGACACCTTCCTAGGTGGTGAAGACTTTGATATTCGCATCATTGGCTTCTTGGCGGATGAGTTTAAGAAAGAGTCTGGTGTGGATGTGCGCAAAGATCCTTTGGCCATGCAGCGTTTGAAAGAAGCTGCTGAAAAGGCCAAGATCGAGTTATCTTCATCACAACAAACCGATGTGAATTTGCCTTACATCACGGCTGATGCTTCAGGTCCAAAACACCTTAACATCAAGCTGACCCGCGCAAAACTTGAGTCCTTAGTGGAAGAGTTAGTCACTCGCACTATTGAGCCTTGCCGTATCGCATTGAAAGATGCCGGTCTGTCTATCAATGATGTCGCTGAAGTGATTCTGGTGGGCGGTCAAACCCGCATGCCTTTAGTGCAAAAGGCCGTAAAAGATTTCTTCGGCAAAGAACCACGCAAAGATGTGAATCCTGATGAAGCGGTGGCTGTAGGTGCTGCCATTCAAGGTGGTGTGTTGTCGGGCGAAGTGAAGGATGTGTTGTTGCTCGACGTGACGCCACTCTCGCTGGGTATTGATGTAGTTGGTGGAATTCTAGATAAGTTGATTGAAAAAAATACTACGATTCCTACCAAGGCATCTAAGACCTATTCAACTGCTGAAGATAATCAGAGTGCTGTGACCATTAGCGTTCTTCAAGGTGAGCGTACTCGTGCGGGGGATAACAAGTCGCTCGGTCAATTTAATTTGGAAGGTATTCGACCTGCTCCACGTGGTATGCCACAAATTGAAGTGACGTTTGATATTGATGCTAACGGTATCTTGCATGTTTCTGCCAAAGATAAGGATACTGGCAAAGAACAGAAGATCACCATCAAGGCTTCTTCAGGTCTGTCTGAAGATGAGATCAAGCGCATGGTGAAAGATGCCGAAGCGCATGCTGAAGAAGATCGTAAGTTCAAGGAAGTGGTCGAGGCGCGTAATCGTGCTGATCAATTGGTGCACGCAACTGAAAAATCGTTGAGCGAGCTCGGCGATAAAGTCTCCGGTGAAGATCGTGCCAAGATTGAATCTGCCCTTTCTGATCTGAAGTCCGCTTTAAGCAGTGATGATAAAGAGATGATTGAGAAGAAATCTCAGGCTCTCGCAGAAGCTTCAGCATCACTGGCACAACAGGCCGGTGCTCAATCAGCGGCAGGTGCAGGTACGGCCGGTGAGCAGGCATCTGCATCCGGTAATGCTGGCAAGGAAGATGTGCTTGATGCAGAGTTTGAAGAAGTTAAGGATAAGAAATAACCCACAAGTGCGTTCCCGTTTGACGGGGTAGGGTACGTTGATATGCGAAGCCGTCACTGAGTAATGACAGTGGCGGCTTGTGCACGTCTGATGGCATTGGTTTGCTGGTCAGTTAAATGATCAATTGAATTGAAGAGTGATGAAAGACCAACATGGCAAAGCGTGATCTGTACGAAATTTTAGGCGTTGAAAAGTCGGCCAACGAAGCCGACATCAAAAAGGCCTATCGCCGTTTGGCGCAGAAGCACCATCCGGATCGCAATCCCGACAACAAAGAAGCTGAAGATAAATTTAAAGAAGCTAAAGAGGCTTATGAGGTGCTGACGGATGCGCGTAAGCGTGCCGCCTACGATCAATATGGTCATGCCGGCATTGATCCGCAACGTGGCGGCGGCGGGCACCCTGGCGGAGATGCATTCGGCGATATCTTCGGTGATGTCTTTGGTGATATTTTTGGCGGCGGGCGACGTGGTGGCGGGCAGCAGGTCTATCGCGGGGCGGATTTACGCTATGAATTGGAACTGAGTCTCGAACAAGCGGTCTTTGGTGATACTCAGAATATTGAATTTACGACGCTCGGTGAGTGCGAAGGGTGCAAAGGTTCGGGTGCATCGGCCGGCTCTAAAGTGACTAAGTGCGAGACCTGTAATGGTGTGGGTCAGGTGCGCATGCAGCAAGGCTTTTTTGCTGTGCAGCAGGCTTGTCCTCGATGTAAAGGCCGTGGTCAGACTATCACTCAACCCTGTGATAGTTGCTTAGGTCAAGGGCGTGTACGCCGTAAAAAAACGCTGTCGGTCAAAATTCCAGCCGGAGTGGATACGGGTGACCGCATCCGCTTATCGGGTGAAGGTGAAGCCGGTGCTAACAGTGGTCCAGCCGGTGATTTGTATGTTGAAGTGCGAGTCAAAGATCATGCGATCTTTGAGCGGGAAGGTGCCAATCTCTCTTGCGAAGTGCCGGTAAGTTTTGTGACTGCCACGCTGGGTGGTAGCATTGAAGTGCCTACCTTGCACGGTAACGTTGTACTGAAAATTCCAAGCGAAACGCAGTCAGGTCGGGTATTTCGCTTGAAAGAGAAAGGCGTTAAGCCAGTGCGCGGAGGCGCTATTGGCGACCTGTTCTGTCGTGTGATGGTGGAAACGCCCGTGAAGTTGAATGATGAACAGAAAGATTTGCTGCGCAAATTTGAAAAATCAATGCAAAAAGATGGCAGCACACACAGCCCCCGTGAAACATCATGGTTGGATGGTGTGAAGCAGTTTTTCAAAGCCTAATGTCTAGATATTGGTATGGCCCTTTATTTTGTTATGGGGTGTGCAATTCAGTGAGTGAAGCATTTTAAGAGCTATCATAAGAGGTGATGATAGCTTCGTTTAGGATTGCTTCGTTTGGTGCTGGCAGTTAGTCTGCTACCGGAATGGACACGACTTACAATAAACCCACTTCCGAGAATAGTTATGAAAATGTCTTTACTGGCCCTACTGGGGGCGCTTGTCCTAAGTTCAGTGACATATGCCGCTAGTTCTTCGCCGCCAAATTTCATTGTTATTTATGGTGAGGGCTCCGGCTGGACCAGTACCTCGGTGCAGATGGATGAACGTAATCCTGCATCCAAGGGTGTTCACGCGCCCACCCCCAATCTTGAGCGCCTAGCCAGTGCCGGTATGGTGTTCTCTGAAGGTTATGCACCCTCACCACGCTGCACGCCGTCACGCGCGGGATTAATCACAGGACGTAGTCCTGCAGCACTGCACATGACGTTTGTGAATAACACCCAAGGTAACCGCAAGTTACTGCCGCCTAACATTGTCATGGAATTACCGACCAGCGAAGTCACCATCGCAGAGCAATTGAAAACTGTAGGTTACGCCACGGCTCATTTCGGTAAGTGGCATCTCGGCATGGGCTCTCCAGCGATTCATGGCTTTGATGAGACCGACGGAGCTAACTCCAATGGCGGTCCTGAGAACACTTCCTCACCGAATCCGAAGCAGGCCTATGCCATCACAACGTTAGGTATCAATTTTATGGAGCGCCAGCTCAAGGCCAAGAAGCCGTTCTACTTGCAAGTCTCACACTACCCTAACCAAGGACCGCAGACCCAAGAAGAAGTAGATGCCGACACGGTCGTCACCGATAAGACCATTGGTCAGCTATTAGATGCCGTGAAGCGACTAGGCCTGTCGGAAAACACCTACATCATCTACACCACAGACCACGGCACCATCGGTGAGAATCTGCCGCTTAATGGCTCTAAGGGTTTGGTGTGGGAGGGTGGTATTCGCGTGCCGTTCTTTGTCTCAGGCCCTGGCATCAAGCCGAAGTCTTACTCGCACGTGCGCGTGAGTCAGTTGGATGTGTTCCCAACCATTTCTGCGCTCGCGAAAGTCAAAGATAAAGTGCCTGCGGGTGTGGAGGGTGGCGATATCTCATCGGTGCTGCTCAATGGCGGTGTCGGTTCAGTGGTTCGTCTACGTGAAGAATTTGTGGTGCACGTGCCGCACTACGATCCGCAAAGTCCCGCTTCAGCAATTTTCTTAGGTAACTACAAGTTGATCCGTATCTATGAGACCGAGGAGCGACGCTTGTACGATCTCGCCAAAGACCCGTACGAGAAGACGGATTTGTCCGCGCAGATGCCAGCAAAAGTCGCAGAGTTAGATGCTCGCCTGACGAAGTATTTGAAGGACGTGAATGCACAGATGACGACCTTAAATCCGAATCCTCAATCGGCCTCTGCTGAAGGTGCGGATACCGCGGGGATGGCTGCGGGTATGGCGGCCGGAGGCATGGCGGCGGGCATGGGCGCTGAAGGGATGGGTGCCGCACAATAGGTTTCTTACACATCTCTCGTTAATGATCAAAGCAGGGCGGTAGCGGAAGTTACCGCCTTGTTTTTTTAGTGTTACTCAGTTCAGAAGATTTAAGTGAGCGACTCTGCTGGCTTCCATGGCAGTAGGCGATTATTCTTCTTCGACTATTTTCAGTCTTTCTGACGGGTTCACCGTGACACAAAAAACTTCAATTGCCTTGCTCGGGATCAGTGGCCGCATGGGCCGTACCTTGCTGACCGGTATTCAACAGTCGAATGATCTACGTTTAAGTGGCGGACTGGATTCACCAGATAGCTCATGGGTGAATCAAGACGCGGGCCTGCTGGCAGGCTCAGCGACGACTGGAGTCATCATCAGTGCTGACGCTTCCAAGGCAATCCAGGGTGCTCAGGCAGCGATCGCTTTCGCATTGCCGCAGGCCACGCCTGCGATTGTTGCGGCCTGTGCTGCGGCCAAGGTGCCCCTGGTATTGGGTACCACCGGACATTCTGCAGAGCAGCGCGCTGTGCTTGATGCGGCGGCCAAGCAGATTCCGATCGTGATGGCCTCTAACTTTAGCCTGGGCGTGAACCTGCTATTTAAGCTTGCCGAACTGGCGGCCCGAACTCTGAACACAGACTACGATGCCGAAATCTTCGAGGCGCATCATCGCCACAAAAAAGATGCCCCCTCGGGGACGGCATTAAGTATTGGTGAGGCGGTCGCAAAAGGACGAGAGACGACCTTGGATAAGGATGCGGTGTGGGCACGTCATGGCGAAACCGGTGCGCGCGAGGCTGGCAAGATCGGTTTTTCGGTGCTTCGAGGCGGTGACATTATTGGCGATCACACGCTGACTTTTGCAGGGCTAGGTGAGCGTATTGAGCTGACGCACCGTGCTCAAGATCGTATGGCCTTTGCTTCGGGGGCTTTACATGCAGCGCGTTGGGTCATCGGCCAAGCGCCGCGGCTTTATTCGATGCAGGATGTGCTTGGCCTGACGTGAGCCATCAATCTTTTGCCAACCTTCCGTGCTAGTGCGTCGGCTGTAGGCCTGTTGCAAGCTTGCCAAATTTACAAAACGAACCCAATCTTTAGATGGGGTGGGCTGCAGCAAGCCCTAGCCTGACCTCGACGTGTCTATGCCATAGTTCTTAAGCCTAAAGTGCTTCGTCCCCAGGTCCCTCTGAAGTGGATACATAAGTTCGTGGTGAGTCTGTTCAGTGGCTTCGGTGCAATCGCCAAGCAATGGGCTTGTCAAGCAAGAAAAATCCATTCAATCGTAAGTTTTCTGATAGACCGAAGCGCTCCGCTCGCGTAGACTGCATCGCTTAGCACGCGGTTGATTTTTATTAAGTGGGGTCGGTGTCTGCCAACCTCTCTTTCCGTATGCCTGCTTCCAGGGTTTGAGCTAACAAACCCGTCAATTTCAGCTTTGAAAGAAGGGGCTGCACTTACAATGAGCTCTGCAACTGCGGTTCTTGCGCTTGAGGACGGCACGGTTTTTTACGGCCGTTCGATTGGCGTTAATGGCACTACAACCGGTGAGGTGGTATTTAATACTGCCATGACCGGTTATCAGGAGGTTCTCACTGATCCTTCCTACTCACGTCAAATCGTGACGTTGACCTATCCCCATATCGGCAACACGGGTACCAATGCTGAAGATATGGAGTCCGGCGATATTTATGCGGCAGGGTTAATTATTCGTGATTTACCGATGCTGCACTCCAGTTGGCGTGCCAGTGAATCGCTGGAAAGTTTTTTATCTCGCGGAAAGATTGTCGCGATTGCTGATATTGATACGCGCAAGCTGACTCGCATCCTGCGTGAAAAAGGTGCGCAGTCGGGCTGCATCATGACGGGCGATAAAGTGGATGCTGACTCCGCAGTGAAAGCAGCCCAAGCGTTCCCGGGATTAAAAGGTATGGATCTGGCCAAAGTGGTCAGTACTAAGCAGGCCTATCAATGGAATGACGGTACACATTGGGGGAATGAGGTCAGTCCAGTCTTGCGCTCGGGGCAACGTAAGCACGTGGTGGCCTATGATTTTGGCGTCAAGCGCAACATCCTGCGTTTGCTCTCCGATGCAGGTTGTCGTTTGACGGTGGTGCCAGCACAGACCTCTGCTGATGAAGTGCTGGCGCTGAATCCCGATGGCATTTTCCTGTCCAATGGTCCCGGCGACCCGGAACCCTGCACCTACGCCATTAATGCTATTCAGCAAGTTCTGAAAACGGATATTCCAGTGTTTGGTATATGCCTAGGCCATCAGTTGCTTGGGTTGGCCTGTGGCGCGAAAACCATCAAGATGAAGTTTGGTCATCACGGTGCTAACCATCCAGTACTTGATCTCCTTACTGGGCAGGTGGCCATCTCCAGTCAAAATCATGGTTTTGCCGTGGATGAAGCTAGTTTGCCTGCGAACCTTCGTGCTACGCATCGGTCTTTATTTGACGGATCCCTGCAAGGTATAGAACACACTGAGCGACCGGCATTCAGTTTTCAGGGTCATCCCGAAGCCGCACCCGGTCCGCACGAGTTACAGGGATTGTTCACTAAGTTTATGAACCTAATTGAGCAACGTTCAGTAGTGCTTGGCGAGTCGCGCCAGGCTATTGATGAATAAACCGCGAAACGAAAGACCACACGATGCCAAAACGTACTGACATCAAAAGCATTCTGATCATCGGCGCCGGTCCCATTGTGATCGGTCAAGCTTGTGAATTCGATTACTCGGGCGCACAAGCTTGTAAGGCTCTTCGCGAAGAGGGCTACCGAGTCATTCTGGTGAATTCTAATCCGGCCACCATCATGACGGATCCGGAAATGGCCGATGCGGTTTATATCGAGCCGGTTCACTGGCGAGTAGTAGAACGAATCATTGCTAAAGAGAAACCGGATGCCTTGTTGCCAACCATGGGGGGGCAAACTGCATTGAACTGCGCTCTGGATTTAGTGCGTGAGGGCGTGCTGGAGAAATATGGGGTTGAATTGATTGCCGCTTCGCGTGAAGCGATTGATATGGCAGAGGATCGCGAGAAGTTTCGTAATGCCATGCGTGAGATTGGACTTGAAAGCCCGCGTTCTCGCATTGCGCATACTATGGAAGAGGCCTTGGCGGTGCAGGCTGAAATTGGCTACCCGACTGTGATTCGCCCCTCGTTCACGATGGGCGGTTCAGGTGGCGGCATTGCGTATAACCGCGAAGAATTTGTTGCGATTGTCGAGCGGGGTCTCGATGCCTCCCCAACCAGTGAAGTGCTACTCGAAGAGTCGGTGATTGGCTGGAAAGAATTTGAGATGGAAGTAGTGCGTGACCGCAATGACAATTGCATCATCGTCTGCTCAATTGAGAACTTTGATCCGATGGGTGTGCATACTGGTGATTCCATCACCGTGGCACCAGCACAGACGCTCACTGATCGTGAATATCAGCGACTGCGTGATGCATCGATTGCCGTACTTCGCAAGATCGGTGTGGAATGCGGTGGTTCAAATGTCCAGTTTGCGGTCAGTCCTCATGACGGGCGCGTATTGGTGATTGAAATGAACCCGCGTGTTTCGCGTTCGTCGGCATTGGCATCAAAAGCCACTGGATTCCCGATTGCTAAAATTGCTGCCAAGTTGGCGGTCGGTTATACCTTGGATGAATTGAAAAACGACATTACCGGTGGTGCTACTCCTGCATCGTTCGAGCCGAGTATTGATTACGTTGTAACAAAGATTCCGCGTTTCACCTTCGAAAAATTTCCTGGCTCTAACATCCGGCTTACTACGCAGATGAAGTCGGTCGGTGAGGTGATGGCCATGGGTCGTACCTTCCAAGAGTCGCTGCAGAAAGCGTTGCGTGGATTAGAAGTGGGTATTGATGGCCTGGCGCCGCTATTGATCATGCCGCTATCGAACAGTGATGCTCATTTGCTGCGCGAAGAATTACGCATGCCTAGTGGTGAGCGTATTCGTTATGTTGCGGATGCATTCAGAGCAGGGTGGACCGTTGACGAGGTGAATAAGCTCAGTGGTATCGATCCTTGGTTCTTAGTGCAGCTTGAAGACTTAGTGAAAGAAGAGCAGCGCGTGGCGGCTGAGGGTTTATCCGCATTAAAAGTTGATCGGCTACGTCAACTGAAGCGTAAAGGCTTTGCAGATCGAAGGCTGGCTAAATTACTGGGTACGGATGAAACAACGGTCCGTCAACATCGTCTGCAACTGGGTGTACGTCCGGTGTACAAGCGTGTCGATACCTGTGCAGCTGAATTTGCCACTTCAACGGCATATATGTATTCAACCTATGAGGAAGAATGCGAATCGCGTCCGACGGATCGTAAGAAGGTAATGATCTTAGGCGGCGGCCCCAACCGGATTGGTCAGGGTATCGAATTTGATTATTGCTGCGTGCATGCTGCATTTGCACTGCGCGAAGCCGGTTATGAAACCATCATGGTGAATTGCAATCCGGAAACGGTTTCTACGGATTACGATACCTCCGATAGACTGTATTTTGAGCCGCTCACCCATGAAGATGTCATGGAAATCATTGACAAGGAAAAACCGGTCGGTGTGATTGTGCAATACGGCGGCCAGACTCCTTTGAAGTTGTGCCGTGGCCTTGAAGCTGCAGGTGCTCCCATCATTGGTACAACTCCTGATGCTATTGATGTCGCGGAAGATCGTGAGCGCTTTCAGCAATTGGTCGAGCAATTGGTGCTTCGTCAACCGCCGAATCGTACTGCACGCACTGAAGAGGCTGCTGTTCAGGCGGCGCGTGAGATTGGTTACCCCTTGGTGGTTCGTCCTTCCTATGTGCTCGGTGGTCGTGCGATGGAAGTGGTCTTCAATGAAGACGATCTCCGAGTTTACATGACTGAAGCAGTGACGGTGTCTAATGATAGTCCTGTGTTGCTGGATCGATTCTTAGACGTGGCCATTGAAGTGGATGTGGATGCGATCTGTGACGGTAAGGATGTGTATATTGGCGGCATTATGGAGCACATTGAACAAGCCGGCGTTCATTCCGGTGATTCCAGTTGTTCGCTACCACCAAATAGTTTGAGTGCCGAATTGCAGGCAGAGCTTAAAGTCCAGACGCGTAAGTTGGCGTTGGGTCTAAAAGTTAAGGGATTGATGAATATTCAATTTGCCATCCAGAACGGGGTGATCTACGTGTTGGAGGTCAATCCACGGGCCTCACGTACGGTGCCGTTTGTGTCTAAGGCCACAGGCGTACCGTTGGCGAAGTTGGCGGCACGGGTGATGGCCGGTGAAAAGCTAAAAGATCTTGATTTACTCAGAGAACGATCCATGAAGTTCTTTGCAGTCAAAGAAGCTGTTTTCCCGTTTGCGAAGTTTCCTGAAGCTGATCCTATTTTAGGTCCAGAGATGAAGTCCACGGGTGAGGTAATGGGAACCGGTCGTAGTTTTGGTGAGGCTTATGCTAAAGCGCAACTTGCTTCTAGCATTGTGTTACCGACACGTGGTGTGTGTTTGATTAGTGTGCGTGAACGCGATAAAGATCTAGCCGTGACGTTGGCAAGAAATTTAATTGCACGGGGTTTTGAGATTATTGCTACTGCGGGTACGGCGGCAAAAATTGCCGCTGCAGGTATCCAAGTACGCGCTGTCAATAAGGTACGCGAGGGACGTCCGCATATCGTCGATATGATTAAAAACGATGAAATTACTCTGATCGTCAATACCACCGAAGGCAAACAGGCTACGCTGGAATCTCGATCTATTCGTCGTGAAGCGGTGCATCGTAAGGTGACTTACTACACCACCATTAATGCCGCATTGGCCACGTGTGAGGCACTAGATTATCTGGATTCGTCTGAAGTTAACTTGCTACAGGATCTGCATAGAGAGATTGGCACATGAAGCGCGCTCCCATGACATTGAAAGGTGCAGAACGGTTACGCCTTGAACTAAAGCGGCTCAAGCTCGAAGAGCGGCCGCGAATCATTCAGGCGATAGCCGAGGCTCGTAGTCACGGTGACTTAAGTGAAAATGCTGAATACGCCGCAGCACGCGAGGCACAAAGCTTCATCGAAGGGCGTATCAAGGACTTAGAAGCACACTTGTCCAATTCCGAGATCATTGATGTTGCTGCCTTAGTGGGCAGTGAGCGCGTGGTGTTTGGTGCCACCGTCGAATTGGAACCTGAGGACGGTGGTAAAGCAGTCATTTATCAGATTGTTGGTGATGCCGAGGCTGACATTAAGGCGGGCTTGATATCGGTGTCCTCGCCGATTGCGCGGGCCATGGTGGGTAAGAGTGTCGGTGATGAGGTCGAAGTCACGGCGCCAAACGGTGTGCGTGGCTACGAAATCGTTTCTGTCAGCTATGTCTAGGACGGGTCCCTTATCGGGTTTGCTGCTGGCGTGCTGGGCGGGTGGGGTGTGGACGATTTGTGGTGTCGTCGTGCCGGGAATATTCTGGTTGCTTGCAGATCGTCAGCAAGCCGGTAATGTGGCCGCTTGGTTTTTTTATGTCGTAACCTGGGGCGGTATTTTGCTCGGTTGTCTATATTGGATGCTGCAGCGAGATCAACTGGATCGCTTGAATCGGCACTGCGTGTTATTGGCTATGGGCGCTCCGTTGTTTTTTTTCGTTGTGTTACGACCGTGGATGAACGCGGCGCGCTCTGCAGGTGACATGACCCGATTTGGTCAGTTGCACGGTGTGGCCAGTGTGTTCTTCATGGCCACCTGTGTTGCGCTTGGCGTGCTTGTTTGGCGTTTAGAGCCTACGCGTCGGGCAGAATAATTCTGGATTTGTCAGGATTGGCTCTATAAAACACGCCAACATTGCCGATGCGCTGTACCATTTCACTGTGAGTGGATTCAGTGAGCATTGCGAAGATGGCGTCGCGCGCCTCGCGATCATCAAGTCGTGCGCGAACCTTGACCAGTTCGTGGGCGTGCAGTGCGCCATCCAGTTCTTTAGCGATGGCGTCCAATTTGCCCGGCTCACCGCTGGCATGGCCTACCATCACGATCGGGTGTTTGGGGTGGGCCAAGCGACGTAAATGTTTTTTCTGATTCTCTGTAAGTGACATGATGCTGAACCGGACGGGTGAAACGGGTTGGCAGTTTACCGGCAAGTGAATCTTTTTCTTGAAAAATATCTAATGCCAAAGCGAACTAAATCCAGTGCTAGGTGGCTGGAAGAACATGAAAGTGATCCCTATGTGAAGGCTGCGCGCGCCGCGGGCTATCGTTCACGTGCCGTTTATAAGTTGGAAGAGCTGCAAAAGACAGATCGGCTGCTCAAGCCCGGCATGAGTGTGGTGGATCTTGGTGCTGCTCCTGGGGGGTGGAGCCAGTATTGTGCGCGCATTCTCAACGGTAAGGGCCGGATCGTTGCCCTTGATATCCTGGCGATGGATGCCATAAAAGGAGTGGAATTCATCCAAGGTGATTTTGGTAGCGACGAGGTGTTTGAGTCGTTGATGTCTGTGCTTGGAACCGACAAGGTAGACCTTGTGTTGTCCGATATCGCCCCCAATATGTCGGGAATGCCAGATGTCGATCACTTGCGAGCGATGCATCTTGTGGAGCTGACACTGGATTTTGCTGAGCGTAGTTTGAAACCAGGCGGAGATTATCTGGTCAAACTCTTTCAGGGTCGGGATTTTCAGCCCTTTATGCAGCGTCTGCGTGCTTTGTTCGAAACTGTGAAGACGCGCAAGCCCAAAGCATCCCGGGCGCGTAGTCCTGAGCTTTATGTATTGGCGCGCGGCTTTCGGATGGTGTAGTGTCGATCGTGCTTTTTATTGCAAATATCACCCTTGAAAGGCTCAATTGGTCTGCGGTGGTGGTTAGGAGAGGCTCTTGAACGATTTAGCCAAGAACGTGATGCTTTGGGTAGTGATTGCCGTCATATTGGCGGCGGTATTCAGCAATTTCAGTGGCCGCGCTGGCGCGCCGCAGCCGATTGCCTATTCCACTTTCCTTGAGCAGGTTAAAAACGGTGGTGTCAGCGAAGTGACCTTCCAAGAAGGCAACATGATTGCTGGCAAACGCAAAAATGGCGAAGCCTTTCTAAGTTACAGTCCAGAGACCGATAACTCTGCCTTGATCGGTACCCTGCAGGACAACAAGGTAACTTTCAGTGCTTCTGCGCCAGAACGTCAGGGTTTCCTGATGCAATTATTTTTGTCGTCCTTCCCGATTCTGCTCCTGATTGGTGTATGGGTGTATTTCATGCGTCAGATGCAGGGTGGTGCCGGTGGACGCGGTGCGATGTCCTTCGGTAAGTCGCGTGCTCGCATGCTTAACGAGGATCAGGTGCAAGTCACTTTCGCGGATGTCGCGGGTGTGGAAGAGGCCAAGCAAGAAGTGGTCGAAATTGTCGAATTCCTGAAAGACCCCGGTAAGTTTCAGCGTCTAGGCGGCAAGATTCCCCGTGGTGTCTTGATGGTAGGGTCGCCCGGTACGGGGAAAACCCTGCTTGCCCGCGCGATTGCTGGTGAGGCCAAAGTGCCATTTTTCACTATTTCGGGTTCTGATTTTGTGGAAATGTTTGTTGGTGTCGGTGCCTCGCGTGTTCGCGATATGTTTGAACAGGCCAAGAAGCACGCCCCTTGTATCATTTTCATCGATGAAATCGATGCTGTAGGTCGTCACCGTGGTGCGGGCTTGGGCGGCGGTCACGATGAACGTGAGCAAACCTTGAATCAATTGCTGGTGGAAATGGATGGCTTTGAAGGTACCGAAGGTGTGATTGTCATTGCAGCGACTAACCGTCCCGATGTGTTGGATCCTGCGTTATTGCGCCCAGGCCGCTTTGATCGCCAGGTGACCGTGCCACTGCCGGATGTGCGCGGTCGTGAGCAAATTCTCAAAGTTCATATGCGGAAATTGCCTTTGGCTGATGATGTTAAGCCGCAACTCATCGCACGGGGTACGCCGGGCTTTTCGGGTGCAGATTTAGCGAATTTAGTGAATGAAGCGGCTTTGTTTGCTGCGCGCGTTAATAAGCGTACGGTGACAATGGAGGAATTCGAGAAAGCTAAAGATAAGCTCATCATGGGCACTGAACGTCGCTCGATGGTGATGGATGATCAAGAAAAGAAACTCACTGCTTATCACGAAGCAGGTCACGCCATTGTTGGTTTGACGGTCGCTGAACACGATCCAGTCTATAAGGTGTCGATCATTCCGCGTGGTCGGGCTCTAGGTGTCACAATGTTCTTGCCTGAGGCGGATCGTTACAGCACCAGTAAGCGCCGACTTGAAAGCCGCATTGCGACCTTGTTTGGTGGTCGTATTGCTGAGGAGATGATTTTCGGTGAGGAAGCGGTGACCACCGGTGCTTCCAATGACATTGAACGTGCCACGGAAATTGCTCGTAATATGGTCACCAAGTGGGGTCTGTCCGACAAGATGGGGCCGTTGTCTTATGCCGAAGAGGAAGGTGAAGTGTTCCTCGGTAAGCAGATGACTCATCATAAGCAGATTTCCGATGTCACGGCTAATGCTATTGATGCGGAAGTGCGTAAAGTTATTGATACTAATTATCTGAATGCCAAGCGTATTCTCGAAGAAAATTTGGAGTGCCTGCACAAAATGGCGCAGGCGTTAATCAAATATGAAACGATTGATGAAGCGCAGATGAAGGACATCATGGCAGGGCGTGATCCCCGTCCTCCTCAGGATTGGGATGACACTCCTTCATCGCCTTCGGCCACTACGACTGAACGGGATGCCGCTGACGGCACGATTGGTAATCCAGCCAGTCAGCATTAAGAATTAACTAAATAAAATTCAATCGCGGCTGCAGTAATTAGGACGTTGAATGTCCTCTGCAGTCGCTACCTTCCCATCTTACTATTCGCATCTTCTGCCTATGCGCTTGCATTGTGGATCACAGATTCTCGATCTAAGTTTGCCCCGAGTCATGGCGGTACTGAATGTCACGCCAGATTCATTTTCAGATGGTGGTTGTTTTCAAAATATTCATGCGGCGTTAACTCGCGCGACTGAAATGATTGCTCTAGGCGCTGGCATCATTGATGTCGGCGGTGAATCGACTCGTCCGGGTGCGGCGCAGGTCGGTGTTGAAGAAGAGTTGCGGCGAGTGGTGCCAGTGATTGAAGCCATTCATCGTGAGCATCCGCAAGTCATTATTTCTGTGGATACCAGTAAGCCTGAAGTGATGAAGGCGGCGGTAGCGGCGGGTGCGGGTTTAATCAATGATGTGCGAGCACTTGCACTACCGGGTGCATTAGAGGCTGCAGCGCAAACACAGGCAGCGGTGTGTTTGATGCACATGCAAGGGCAGCCCGATTCGATGCAAGTGGCGCCGCATTATGCTGACGTGCTGGCAGATGTGGGCGGTTTTATGGCGGAAAGAGTGCAGGTATCCCTAGAGGCGGGAATTGCTATTAATCGTATTGTGATTGATCCCGGTATAGGGTTTGGTAAGAAACTAGAGCACAATCTTGCATTGCTGGCAGCTTTGCCTGAGTTACTGAAGCATAACTTACCGATATTGATTGGTGTTTCACGCAAATCGTTGATTGGCCAACTGCTGAATAGGCCAATTGAGCAGCGTATGGCGGGTGGCGTGGCATTGGCAACGGCCAGTGTGTTGGCCGGTGCACGTATTATTCGCGCTCATGATGTTGCTGAAACGCATGACGCAATTAGTATTGCGCATGCTTTACTGCAAGCTGGGTATGGCAGCAACAAATCGCAATGACTTACATTTGAGTGGAGTGGGCATGGCAAGAAAATACTTTGGTACAGATGGGGTCCGTGGTCGGGTTGGTCAATCTCCCATGACCGTAGATTTTGCCTTGCGTTTGGCCAGTGCTGCTGCCCGTGTACTCGCCCCAGAGGGGGGTACTGTTTTGATTGGTAAAGATACTCGCGTGTCGGGTTATATGTTCGAGGCCGCTTTGGAAGCGGGTTTTGTTGCAGCCGGTGTTAACGTCATGTTGATTGGTCCCTTGCCTACGCCTGGTATTGCATACATGACCAAAAAGTTTGCATGTCATTTTGGTGTGGTGATCAGTGCCTCTCATAACCCTTATGAGGATAACGGTATTAAATTTTTCGACAGTAAGGGTGGCAAACTGACGGATGAGGTGGAGTCACAAATTGAAGCGTTGATCGACACTGCGCCTATTACGCGAGAGTCTCACCAACTCGGTTTTGCTAAGCGGGTGGATAAATCACGTACCCATTATCAGGATTTTTGTGCCGCGAGCATTCCTGCTGGGGTTTCTTTATCTGGGCTTAAAATCGTGATCGATTGTGCGCATGGTGCGGGTTACAAAGTAGCGCCAAGGATTCTGGCTGATATGGGTGCGGAAATTATTCCCTTGGGTTGTTCACCCAATGGCCGCAATATCAATTTGAATTGCGGCTCTACCGCGCCTGAATTGTTGCAGCATACGGTGCCCGGTGTGCGTGCTCATGTGGGGGTGGCGTTGGATGGTGATGCGGATCGTTTGGTCATGGTGGATCATCTGGGTCGGGTTGTGGATGGGGATCAACTGTTATATGTGTTGGCCACTGCGCGTCATGCTGCAGGTGAATTGCGTGGACCGGTAATCGGAACGGTCATGAGTAATTTAGGTTTAGAGCATGCGTTATCGTCTCAAGGTATAGTTTTCAAGCGCGCCAAGGTGGGTGATCGCTACGTGTTGGAATTGCTGCGTCAAACCGGTGGGGTTTTGGGAGGGGAAACCTCGGGGCACCTGCTATGCCTTGACCGGACGACGACTGGGGACGCCATTATCAGTGCGCTGCAAGTGCTGGCGGTGATGCAGCAGACTGGTAAGTCCCTAGCGGAATTGGCAGCGCCCATGAATAAGTATCCACAGATTATGCAAAATGTGCGTGTTGCACAGAAGATCAACACGGATCACAGCGAGCCCATTCAGGCAGCGGTGCGGGATGCTGAGGCAAAGCTTGCGGGCTCGGGGCGGGTGGTATTGCGTGCTTCAGGTACCGAGCCGGTGATTCGGGTGATGGTTGAAGGGCGTGACGAAAAGCTCGTTAGGCAGTTGGTGGCTGACTTGGTTCAAGTTGTCTCACGCTCCGTTTGACCCTACGGTGATCTTGGGTTTGATTTTGAGGGGCGGCGCCAGTAAGCTTCCGCGCCTTTCGCGAGCCGGATGTGGCTAGCGTGATACGTCAAGGGTGGGCATGAGTAACGAGCGTCGGCCATTGGTCGCAGGTAATTGGAAGATGCACGGTTCACGCGCAGCAAACACTGCGTTGTTGGATGCCGTGGTCGCTCGACTTGGTAAATTGGACATTGATGTGTTGGTATGCCCGCCATTTGTTTACTTGGCTGAGATCGCTCAGCGTTTAGCAGGCACCACCATTGCCTTAGGGGCGCAATCGCTCTGTGTGGAACCGGTCGGTGCATTTACTGGCGAAGTCTCAGCATCTATGTTGAAAGACGTGGGCTGCGGTTACGTGTTGGTCGGACATTCTGAGCGACGCAGTTTGTTTCATGAAGACAATGGAGTAGTGGCGCGGAAGTTTGCAGCGGCACAGGCTGAGGGTCTGGTGCCGATATTGTGCGTGGGTGAATCTTTGGTAGAGCGACAGGGTGAACACACGTTTGCCATCATTCGTGAGCAACTGGATGCGGTGATCCAGTTGGCCGGAATCTCTGCCTTTGCTAATGCGGTAGTTGCGTATGAGCCGGTGTGGGCAATTGGTACGGGTCTCACGGCCACGCCGGAGCAGGCTCAAGCCGTGCATGCTTTTATTCGCGGGCATTTGAGTCATCAAGACGCCAATGTGGCTTCTGCACTGCGGATATTGTATGGCGGCAGCGTCAAGGGCAATAATGCAGCAGAGTTGTTTGCCATGCCGGATGTAGACGGTGGGTTGGTTGGGGGAGCGGCTCTAAAAGCCGATGAGTTTCTGCAGATTTGTGCAGCAGCCAACCGATCATAATGTATTGAATTCAATGTGAGTGATGTAGATATGAACTGGGTACAAACTGCCACAATGATCGTCCACTTGTTTCTTTGTGTGGGTATCGTGGGTCTGGTCTTGCTGCAGCGTGGTAAAGGCGCGGACGCTGGTGCGGGTTTTGGTGCTGGAGCTTCGGGAACCGTATTCGGCGCTCGCGGTTCATCTTCATTTTTATCGCGCACCACTGCTATTCTGGCCACGCTATTTTTCATAACTTGTTTGACGTTGGCGTATTTGGGTAACAGTCAGGTTAAAACAATCAGTGTGCTCGATCAGGTGGTTGATCCAGCAGTGGTGCCCGCTGCTCAGGGTGTGCAGATTCCTGCAACCCCGTCGCCGGAACAGGCGCCATCGGTTCCGGTGACCGACCCTGCTGCCAAGTAAGCGTAAGGTTTTTTAAAGTAATGCGGATGTGGTGGAACTGGTAGACACGCTACCTTGAGGTGGTAGTGGCGCAAGTCGTGGAGGTTCGAGTCCTCTCATCCGCACCAAGCCTTCAGTTGTTCAGTTCGCAATTGAAGGCAAAGATCAGAGCCGGGTTTTGACCCGGCTTTTTTCTTTGTTTCAGATGATTGGATCGGATGAAAGTTCTCCAAACATGCAGGTCATGGCTGCTTTTAAGTTCTAAGGGTGTATGACTTGCACGACGCGTCCTGTACAATTCCATAGGTTTTTGTCGGTTGTATTCTGGGTTCATGCTGCAAAACTATTTACCAATTTTGATTTTCCTTGGTGTCGCCGCCGGTCTGTCCCTGCTGCTGTTAGGGCTTGGTTTCGGCTTTGGTGCATTGTTCCGGATTCGAAAGCCCTATTCAGAGAAGCAGTCCACCTACGAATGCGGCTTTGAACCCTTTGAGGATTCACGCATCAAGTTTGATGTCCGTTATTACTTGGTTGCGATCTTGTTCATCGTATTTGATCTTGAGATTGCTTTTCTGTTCCCTTGGGCGGTATCACTCGGCAAAATTGGTATGGTAGGTATTGCTGCAGTAGGGATTTTCCTGTTGATTCTAGTGGTCGGCTTCATTTATGAGTGGAAGAAAGGGGCGCTGGAATGGGATTAACTGCAGTGTTTTCGCCTGATTCAAGCCTTGATCAGCCCGTCGGACCCATCAACGAACTCAATGATCCTGATTTAAATGCCACGCTTGAACAGCGAGGTTTTCTGACCACCAGTGTGGACAATCTTGTTAACTGGGCGCGGACAGGATCCATGTGGCCGATGACGTTTGGTCTTGCCTGTTGTGCGGTTGAAATGATGCATGCGGGTGCTTCTCGTTATGATTTGGATCGATTTGGTATCGTGTTTCGCCCTAGTCCAAGGCAGTCAGATGTGATGGTGGTGGCCGGTACGCTGGTAAATAAAATGGCTCCAGCCTTGCGTAAGGTCTATGACCAGATGCCTGAGCCACGTTGGGTGATCTCGATGGGCTCCTGCGCTAATGGTGGTGGGTACTACCATTACTCCTACGCGGTAGTGCGCGGCTGCGATCGTATCGTCCCCGTCGATGTTTACGTGCCGGGTTGCCCACCCACTGCTGAAGCCCTGTTGTACGGTATCTTGCAACTGCAAAACAAGATTCGTCGTACCAGTACCATTGCTAGGAAATAATCATGGCCACTCGCATTGATTTGCTAGCTGAAAGTATTGAGGCCACTTTTGCTGGACGGCTTAATCGTATTGAATCCAGCTGTGGTGAATTAACTTATGAATTAGCTGCGGATGATCTGCTGCAGATTGGCGCCGCCCTGCGTGATGGTGCTGCGTTTAAATTTGAACAATTAATTGATCTGACCGGAATGGATTACTTGAATTACGGGCAAGTGGAGTGGTTGACTCAGCAGTCCACTGGTACTGGTTTTAGCCGTGGTGCAGTACGTAGTGAACACGCAAAGAATGATTCCAGCGATGGCCGCTTTGCGGTGGTTTATCATCTTTTGTCGGTGGTCAATAATGTGCGCTTACGCTTACGGGTGCGTATTGCTAACAACGACGTACCAATGATTGAATCAGTGGTCGGTATCTGGGCATCAGCCAACTGGTTTGAGCGTGAAGCCTTTGACATGTTCGGTATTCTGTTCAAGCAGCATCCGGACTTGCGCCGTATTTTGACTGACTACGGATTTATCGGTCATCCCTTCCGTAAAGATTTTCCGCTCATTGGTAATGTTGAGGTGCGTTATGACGAAGCCAAGGGCAGGGTAGTGTATCAGCCTGTTTCCATTGAGCCGCGCGTGCTTGTGCCACGTGTAATCCGTGATGACAACCGTTATGACGCGTCGTTAACGCAGCGTCCCGCGAATTCTTAAGGTAAGTGCAGCAAGCATGGCTGAAATTCATAATTTCACTTTGAACTTCGGGCCGCAGCATCCGGCGGCACACGGCGTTCTACGTCTCGTGTTAGAGATGGATGGCGAAGTCATCCAGAAGGCAGATCCACATATTGGCTTGTTGCATCGTGGTACGGAAAAGCTTGCTGAATCTAAGCCATTTAATCAATCCATCGGCTATATGGATCGTCTCGACTATGTGTCGATGATGTGTAACGAACACGCCTATGTGATGGCGATTGAAAATTTATTAGGTATTAAAGCCCCTATTCGTGCGCAATACATTCGTGTGATGTTTGATGAAATCACCCGTATCTTGAATCACTTGATGTGGCTTGGTGCTCATGGTCTTGATATCGGTGCGATGACCATGTTCCTCTATTGTTTCCGTGAACGTGAAGATCTAATGGATTGCTACGAAGCAGTCTCTGGTGCACGTATGCATGCCACGTATTATCGTCCTGGTGGTGTCTATCGTGATTTACCAGATTCGATGCCTAAATATCAGGCGTCGAGATGGCGTTCACAAAAGCAAGTCGACAAGCTGAATGAGCGTCGTACCGGCAGCATGCTCGACTTTATTGATGACTTTGTGTCGCGTTTTCCCGCCTGTGTTGATGAATATGAAACGTTGTTGACTGATAACCGCATCTGGAAACAGCGTACGGTTAATATCGGTGTTGTTACACCAGAGCGCGCCTTGCAGCTTGGCTTTACTGGGCCGATGCTGCGTGGTTCAGGGTTGGCCTGGGACTTGCGTAAGCAGCAGCCGTATGAAGTCTATGGTCAAATGGATTTCGATATCCCCGTGGGAGTCAATGGTGATTGCTACGATCGCTATCTTGTTCGTGTCGAAGAAATGCGTCAATCCAACCGTATCATCAAACAGTGTGTAGATTGGTTACGTAAGCATCCTGGTTCTGTGATGTTGGAAGATCACAAGATCTCTGCGCCATCTCGTGAGCAGATGAAGGGAGACATGGAGTCATTGATCCATCACTTCAAGTTATTTACTGAAGGGTATTGCGTACCTGCTGGTGAAACTTATGCCGCCGTAGAGGCTCCTAAGGGTGAGTTTGGTATTTACCTGGTGTCGGATGGTGCTAACAAACCTTTCCGGCTGAAGTGCCGTGCGCCAGGCTTCGTGCATTTGGCTGCACTCGAGGAAATGGTTAAAGGACATATGCTCGCCGACGTGGTGGCGGTGATCGGCACTCAAGACATCGTATTCGGAGAGGTTGACCGGTGAGTACTGATCACAATGCAGGGCAGATGGGATTATCTGCCCATCTTAAAGAAGAGATTGATCACTGGTTGACCAAGTTTCCGCCGGAACGTAAGCGTTCTGCGGTATTGGCAGCACTGCGGGCCGCGCAGCATGAAAATCATGGTTTTCTAACATCTCAGCAAATGGATGCCATTGCTGAGTATCTGCAATTGCCGCCGATTCAGGTCTATGAAGTGGCAAGCTTTTATTCCATGTTTGAGACCAAACCGGTGGGTCGTTACCACGTTTCGGTGTGTACAAATATTTCTTGCATGCTGTGTGGTGGCGAAGAATTGCTCGAACATGTTGAAAAGCATTTGGGTATTAAAGTGGGTGAGAGTACGGCTGACGGTCGCATCTTCCTCAAGCGTGAAGAAGAATGTCTGGCTGCATGCACGGGTGCTCCGATGATGATGGTCGACCATGTGTTTTATGAAAACCTCACGCCTGCTAAGGCGGATGAGATACTCGACGGTCTTAAATAAACACAAGCAAGCATGAATAAGCTCGAACAGAAAAATCTGGTGTGCTTCGAACCGTTGAAATATGAACGGTCTTGGGAGCTTGAAACCTATCGCAAGATTGGCGGCTATCAGGCATGGGAAAAAATCCTGCGTGGTGAGATGACCAAGGAGCAGGTGATTGAAGAAGTCAAAGCTTCCGGTTTGCGTGGGCGAGGTGGTGCGGGCTTCCCGACAGGCGTGAAGTGGGGCTTTATGCCGCGCAATGCGCCTGGTCAAAAGTATGTTGTGTGTAACTCCGACGAAAGCGAACCGGGGACCTGTCATGACCGCGACATCCTGCGTTATAACCCGCATGCCTTGATCGAAGGCATGGCCATTGGTGGCTATGCCATGGGTGCCAGCGTAGGTTACAACTACATTCGTGGTGAATTCTTGGGTGAGCCGATTCCACGTTTTGAAGCGGCATTGAAAGAGGCCTACGACGCGGGTTTGCTCGGTAAAAACATCAAAGGCTCAGGCATTGATTTCGATCTGCATACTTACATCGGTGCGGGTGCGTATATTTGTGGTGAAGAAACCGCATTGCTTGAATCCCTAGAAGGTAAACAAGGTCGTCCGCGCTTTAAGCCCCCCTTCCCAGCTAATTTCGGGTTATATGGTAAGCCGACCACCATCAATAACACGCAAAGTTATGCGTCAGTTCCTACTATTTTACGCAATGGTGCAAAGTGGTTTGCAGACCTAGGTGTACCGACTGCGGGCGGTACTATGGTGTTCTCTGTGTCAGGACACGTGGCCAAGCCTTTAAATATCGAGTTGCCGTTAGGTATTACCTTTAATGACTTGCTCAATGAAGCTGGCGGGGTATGGAAAGGCCGTCAATTGAAGGCTGTGATCCCTGGTGGTATTTCCACGCCAGTGATTCCTGCTGCATTATTGACTGATGTCACCATGGATTATGACGGTCTGCGTAAGGTGGGCTCATCGCTTGGTACCGGTTCGATGATTGTGATGGATGATCATACTTGCATGGTTAAAACTTTGGAGCGGATTTCACGGTTCTTCTACGCTGAGTCTTGTGGTCAGTGTACGCCATGTCGTGAAGGCACGGGCTGGGTGAACCGCGTACTTAAACGCATTGTTGCAGGCCAAGGCACGCCACAAGATCTTGATTTGTTGCTAGAAGTGGTCGGCAAAATTGAAGGCCATACGATTTGTGCGTTTGGTGATGCGGCTGCATGGCCGGTGCAGAGTTTTATCAAGCATTTCCGTCACGAGTTTGAGTACTACGTCGAGCACGGACATAGCATGGTGCAAGCCGGGCAGCGAGATGCGGCCTGATGTGTTCTGACTTATAGCCTGGAATTGAACCTGAAAACATGAGCGACGATCTCGTCAATATTGAAATCAATGGCCGGCCGGTGCAGGCTCGTAAAGGTCAGATGCTGATTCAGGCAACGGATGCCAGTGGCGATTACGTGCCACGTTTTTGCTATCACGACAAGTTGCCGATTGCCGCTAACTGCCGCATGTGTTTGGTGGAAGTTGAGAAGGCACCTAAGCCCTTACCTGCGTGTGCGACGCCCGTTGCCGAAGGGATGAAGATATTTACAAAATCACCAAAAGCTATTGCCGCACAAAAAGCAGTGATGGAGTTTTTGCTGATTAATCATCCGCTGGATTGTCCTATCTGCGACCAAGGCGGTGAATGTGAGTTGCAAGATCTTGCCGTGGGTTTTGGTCGTGATGTATCGCGCTATGCCGAACGTAAGCGCGTGGTGAAGGATAAGGATATTGGCCCATTAGTATCTACTGATATGACCCGTTGCATTCATTGCACCCGGTGTGTTCGATTTACCTCGGAAATACAAGGCTTTCAGGAATTAGGTACCTGTGGTCGTGGTGAGCATGTTGAAATCGGCACATTCATTGAGAAGAGTGTTGAGCATGAGTTGTCAGGCAATATTATCGACCTGTGCCCAGTAGGAGCTTTGAACAACAAGCCTTATCGTTACAGTGCGCGTGCTTGGGAAATGACCCAGCAGCCTTTGATATCGCCACATGACAGTGTCGGCACTAATCTGTTTGCGCACGTGTTGCGCGGTCGCGTGATGCGCGTTGTGCCGCGCGTCAACGAAGA
The DNA here is from genome assembly GCA_947454465.1 of Pseudomonadota bacterium. Lineage (GTDB taxonomy): Bacteria > Pseudomonadota > Gammaproteobacteria > Steroidobacterales > Steroidobacteraceae > CAILZL01. The sequence goes on along the minus strand of CANGJP010000010.1, from coordinate 6,301 downwards.
CGTGAATGAAAATTGGATTGCGGATCGTGATCGTTATAGCTATGAAGGGTTATATAGCGACGATCGTTTGCATAAACCACTGATGCGTGATGGCGACCGCTGGTTGGAAGTGGATTGGCAGACTGCACTGAACAGCGTCGCTGAAAAACTCAATGCGGTGATATCACAAGATGCTCGTCAGATCGGGGTGATTGCAGCGCCCACCTTAACGTTAGAAGAAGCTTACCTGACCCAGCGTATTGCTCGGGGTGTAGGTAGCAACAATCTTGATCATCGTTTAAAGCGTGTTGACTTCAGCGATCAGCACTACGATCCCGTCTTTCCATGGTTGGGTTGTTCGATCACTGAGCTTGAGCAGGCAAACAGTGTGTTGTTGATTGGCTCCAATTTGCGTAAGGAAGCGCCTTTGTTGGCGCATCGCATTCGCAAAGCGGCAGTGAAAAAAGGGGCTCAGGTTTCTTTTATCAATACCCACATCTATAAGTATTTGTTCCCCGTTGCGGGTTATCTAGCCAGTAATGGTATGGGTATGGTCGATCACTTGGCGGCAGTGGTAGCCGCGGCAGTTCAAGCGAAAGGCATTGCAGCGCCACCTAGCGTTCATGCCTTGCTGCAACACGTGCAACTCAACGACACGCACCGCGCAATCGCTGCACAGTTAAGTAGTGGCGAACGACAACTCATTCTTATGGGTGTGTTGGCGCAGCGTGATGGCGCTTTTGCTCAGCTGCGTGCATTGGCGGCTGCATTGTCGCAGATCACGGGAGCACAACTGGGGTATATCGCCGATGGTGGCAACAGCGTGGCGGCACATCTAGCTGGGGTGTTGCCGCATCGTGGTGTGGCTGGCGAATCCTTGCCGGTGAGTGGTCTAAATGTGGTTGAGATGCTTGAAGCAAAGTTGAAATCCTATCTGGTGGTGGGATCGATAGAAGCTGAGGATTTGCCCGCCGGAGCGGTCGCCAGTATGCGCACTCATGGCCATGTGATTTCCTTGTCTTCGTATGCCAGCGCCAAAGCGTATGCTGACATCATCTTACCGACTGCGACCTTTGCTGAAACATCGGGTACCTATGTGAATCTAGAAGGACGTTGGCAAAGCGTGCCAGGCGCTGCAAAACCATTGGGAGAGTCGCGTCCGGCTTGGAAAGTGCTCCGAGTGTTAGGTAATTTACTGAATCTAAGTAATTTCGATTATGAAAGTTCAGAGCAGGTGCGTGATGAACTGCAGCAGCAAACTGGCAGTGTGATTGCCGATAACCGTTATCAAAATACCTCGGCAGTGACTCGGTACTCGACTGTGTCGGCCGATGAGGTTCAGTTATATAACGTTGATGCCGTGGTGCGGCGTGCAACCGCGTTGCAGCTCACGTCTGAAGCCCTACAAGCCAAGGTGGGGGTGCAGGCATGAACGCCATCCCTGCGTTTATTCAACCTTTGTTTGACATTCTGAATCTTCCGGAGTGGTTACGCTTTGTGACTTGGATCGTCATCACGGCTGTAGTGATGTTCCTGACCATCATTATCTTCATGGCATTTCTGACCCTAGCAGAGCGGCGCGTGATCGGTAGCATGCAAGCACGGATTGGGCCAAATCGAATTAAGGTGTTCGGCTTGCCTTTCTTCCGAGGTCTTGCTCAACCGTTCGCCGATGTCATTAAATTGATGTTTAAGGAAATCATCTTACCTACCGGTGCAAATAAGTTTTTGTTCATTTTGGCCCCGTTGCTGACTGCTATTCCAGCGTTAGCGACATGGGCCGTTATGCCGTTCTGGCCTGGTTTTACCGTTGCCGATGTGGATGCTGGACTGCTTTATATTCTGGCACTCACCTCTACAGGTGTATACGGTGTGATACTTGCCGGATGGGCGTCTAATTCTAAATATGCGTTTCTAGGCGCGATGCGTGCTGCAGCACAAGTTGTCGCGTACGAAATTGCCATGGGGTTTGCGCTAGTGGGTGTGGTGATGGCAGCGGGTTCGTTGAACTTAGGCGACATCATCGATGCACAGCGGGGCGGCATTCAGAACTGGCTGTTCGTCTGGTTGTTTCCGTTGTTTATTGTGTACTTTATCTCTGGTATTGCCGAAACAAACCGTGCCCCTTTTGACGTTGTCGAGGGTGAATCAGAGATTGTTGCCGGGTTCCATGTGGATTATTCAGGCATGGCCTTTGCGCTGTTCTTTGTCGCCGAATATATCAACATGATTCTGATCTCGGCGCTCACCTCTATTTTCTTCTTGGGTGGCTGGTTGTCGCCGTTTGCAGACATGGAATCATTGCCTGCTGTGCTGACTACTTCGGGTCTGCATTGGTTGGTCTTCAAAATTTGTTTCTTTCTGTTCTGTTTTCTGTGGTTCCGTGCCACCTTCCCGCGTTATCGCTATGATCAGATCATGCGTCTAGGTTGGAAGGTCTTCATTCCCTTGACTTTAGTATGGATTACCGTGGAAGCACTATTGGCCATTCTGCGTGTCGGACCGTTTGCCCGCTTGATGGCTAGCTGAGTCAGATCATGAAAAGTATTTTCAAAACATTATTTCTCTCAGAGTTGTGCCAGGGGCTGTATATCACCGCTCGGCAGTTCTTTGCTCGTCCACATGTTGTGGTGCAGTACCCGGAAGAAAAAACCCCGCAATCGCCACGGTTTCGTGGTCTGCATGCACAGCGCCGTTACGCCAATGGTCAGGAGCGTTGTATTGCCTGCAAATTGTGTGAGGCGGTGTGTCCTGCGTTAGCCATTACGATCGAATCGGGTGTCAGTGATGATGGCACTCGTCGTACTACGCGTTACGACATTGATCTTTTCAAATGTATTTTCTGTGGCTTCTGCGAAGAGGCTTGTCCAGTGGACGCGATTGTGGAAACGCGTATACATGAATATCACATGGAAAACCGTGGTGAAAACATCATGACCAAGGACAAGTTACTTGCCGTGGGTGATAAATTTGAAGCCATGATTGCCGCCGATAAGGCTGCTGACGCACGGTACCGATAAATGAGCTTCACTGAAATTCTTTTTTACTTCTTCTCGGCTGTCCTAGTCATCTCTGCTACCGGCGTGATCACAGCGCGTAATCCAGTGTATTCAGCGCTCTGGTTGGTATTGGCTTTCTTTAATAGCGCCATTATATGGATGTTGCTCGAGGCAGAGTTTCTGGCGATTGTGCTGATATTGGTATATGTCGGTGCCGTGATGGTGCTGTTCTTGTTTGTGGTGATGATGCTGGATATCAAAGTTGAAGAGTTACGCGCAGGCTTCACCAAATTCGATTGGCTCGGCTTGCCTATTGCCTTAGTCGTGATCGGTGAAATTGCCAGTGTGGTCTGGTTGAAGTCTTCTGATGGCGTACATCTAGGGCTCAGTAGTGTGGCGGCACCAGCGGCTTATGCCTTGGATTACAGCAATACCAAGGCATTGGGGCAGTTGCTTTATACCGAATACCTCTATCCATTGCAGTTAGCTGCTTCGATTCTATTGATTGCAATTGTTGCTGCGATTGTGCTGACCATGCGTAAACGTCCCGGACAGAAAATGCAGGACATCAGTGCACAGGTTGCAGTGAAAGCCAGTGATCGTGTTCGTATCGTTAAGGTCGCGGCGGTGCAGCCGGACGTGGATCATGGTGTGGAGGGCCAGTCATGATTACTTTACAAAATGTATTACTGCTCTCTGGTGTGCTGTTTAGTCTGTCAGTGGCTGGTATTTTTCGAAATCGAAAGAACGTCATTCTATTGTTGATGTGCATTGAATTGATGCTGCTTGCGGTCAATTTCAATTTTGTTGCGTTCTCTCGTCAACTTGGGGATCTGCATGGACAGATCTTCGTGTTTTTCATCCTGACCGTCGCGGCTGCCGAGTCTGCAATTGGTCTGGCAATTCTGGTGGTGCTGTTCCGTCAACGTAAGAGCATTAACGTTGAACAGCTCGATACGATGAAGGGTTAATTGTGGAGAATACTCTTTTAGTCATTGTATTGGCTCCGCTGGTTGCAGCGATTCTAGCTGGCATTTTTGGGCGCTTTATTGGCCGTGCGGGTGCGCACACCGTGACCATTCTCGGTGTGGCCACTGCGTGTGTGCTGTCCATCCTAACGCTCAAGCAGTTGGTCACGGGCGAAGCACAGAACTATTACGGCAATGTGTACACTTGGTTGGTCAGTGATGGAGTGCAGATGAATGTCGGCTTCATGGTCGATCGTCTCACCGCGATGATGATGGTGGTGGTGACTTTTGTGTCGTTGTGTGTGCACGTTTATACCATCGGCTATATGGCTGATGATCCCGGCTATCAGCGTTTCTTTTCTTACATCTCGCTATTTACCTTCTCCATGTTAATGCTGGTGATGTCGAATAATTTCATGCAGCTTTTCTTTGGTTGGGAAGCGGTGGGCGTGGTGTCTTATCTGCTTATTGGCTTCTGGTACACGCGACCTACAGCTATTTTTGCCAATCTAAAGGCGTTTCTGGTTAACCGTGTCGGTGACTTCGGTTTCGTGCTGGGCATTGCTGCGGTGCTGTACTACACCGGTTCGCTGGACTATCGCGAAGTATTTGCGGCAGCTCATCATGCTTTTGCTGGTAAGTCCATGGAAGTTATTCCAGGTTATGCGTGGGACGCCATTACAGTGACCTGTCTGTTGCTGTTTGTGGGCGCCATGGGTAAATCAGCACAAATGCCTCTGCACGTGTGGTTGCCCGATTCCATGGAAGGTCCGACACCTATTTCGGCATTGATCCATGCCGCGACCATGGTCACGGCCGGTATTTTCATGGTCGCACGTATGTCACCCTTGTTTGAGATGTCCGAGACGGCGCTCAATACTGTTTTGATCATCGGCTCCTGCACGGCGTTCTTCATGGGTCTGCTGGGTCTGGTGAACAATGACATCAAGCGTGTGGTGGCGTATTCAACCCTGTCTCAGCTGGGTTACATGACCGTAGCGCTCGGCGTGTCAGCTTATGCCGGTGCAGTGTTCCATTTAATGACCCATGCCTTCTTTAAGGCGCTGCTATTCCTTGCCGCTGGTTCGGTGATCATGGGTATGCACCACGAGCAGGACATGCGCAAGATGGGAAACCTCAAGAAGTATATGCCCATTACTTATTTAACTTGTCTTATTGGGTCACTGGCATTGATAGGTTTCCCGGGTACTTCAGGTTTCTTCTCTAAGGATGCCTTGATCGAAGCGGTGCACGAATCGCATTTGCCTGCAGCCAGCTTTGCTTATTTTTGTGTGCTGTCGGGTGTGTTCATTACTGCGTTCTACAGTTTCAGATTGGTGTTCATGACTTTTCATGGCAAAGAACGCTTTGATACCAGTGAAACCGCTCATCAACAAGACAGCCATGCTGTTGCTGCAATACATGACGATCATACGTACGGGCACGATGATCATTCCCATGTTAACCAAGACCATGTGCATGACGATCACGGCCATGTTGGTGGTATTCCACACGAAAGTCCTTGGGTGGTGACATTACCGCTAGTGCTGTTGGCCATTCCTTCGTTATTTATTGGATGGTTTACCATCGAACCAATGCTGTTCGGTGACTACTTTGGTTCAGCCATCGTTGTTGAAGAAGTTCATAATGTGCTGGGCGAGTTGGCGCATGAGTTCCATGGCTCCGCTGCATTTGTCGAACATGGCGTCACTCAGTGGCCATTCTTCCTCGCTATGGGCGGTGTGTTCTTTGCCTGGTTGTTCTACGTCAAGCTGACAGATGTGCCCAGTAAGATCGCCCGTTTCTTCGCCCCCTTGTATAAGCTGTTCGAAAATAAATACTACTTCGATGATGTGTATTTTGCGGTCTTCGCCAAGGGCAGTCGCAATCTTGGGCAGGCCTTGTGGAAAGTTGGTGACAGCGTGTTTATCGATGGTTTTCTGGTGAATGGCTCGGCACGGGCGGTGGGATGGTTCGCTAGCGTAATACGCGTTATTCAGACCGGACGTCTTTACAGCTATGCCTTCACCATGATCATTGGTTTGGCGGCGATGTTGTACTTCTTTGTGTTGAAGCATTGATCGTCAGTGCAACTGAATTTTATTGAGTCTTTTTTCGAGCAAACCGAATGACTGATTGGCCAATTTTAAGCGTACTCATCTGGTTGCCCATTGCCGTTGGTGCGGTGTTGTTGGCACTGGGCGAACGTGCTGTGGTAGCGGGTCGCTGGCTTGCGCTGTTGGGCTCTCTGACGACATTCATGTTGTCACTGCCGCTGTGGACAAACTTTGATGTCTCCACCGCCGTCATGCAGTTCGTGGAACATCGCGAATGGATTAATGCCTTTAATGCTAC
>CANGJP010000009.1 GCA_947454465.1 Pseudomonadota bacterium | reverse complement strand
ATTGAACAGCACGCTGAACATCCAGGGTGATCTGTCAGGCAGTACATCGGTTGATCTGCGATTGGTTAACAGTGACGTGTCGATCTCGTTTGATGACGTTGGCGACAGCAATGGTGCCACGATTGAGGTTGCGGGTGCACTCGCGCTGAGTCTGAGTCAGGCTAGCGGGAATAGGATCACGATCAATGGCGGCACCGTGGATATCTATGCGGCCACGGCAGGCATGACTGCCGCAGACCTGTCTAATGTTGCGGCTGCTGCGACGTTGTGCGTTAAAGTCGATACCACACTGGTGGCGGTTGGTAGCAATCTGGATAGCACCGTACTCGGCGCCAGCGGTCGCAGTGTCATCATTGATGCGGGCAAGACACTGACCGCTGCGGCGGATATCGTGACGGGTCAGACTGTGACTGGTGCTGGTACGCTGGCACTCACCGGTAATGCAGATAATCTCGACTTCAGTCACCTTGGTGTAGTGGCCAATCTTGATGTCACTCAGGTCCAGGCCGGTCTGCAAACTAACGGTTTGTATGGCAGTCTGTTCTTCGACAATTCGCAGCAAGGTTACTACACAGCGAACGTTGGCTCAGGGCAGTTGCTTGTCCTGACGGGTGACCAGTTGTCATCGAACAGCATCACGAGCACTGGCGGTTCCGCTAATGTTATCGCTCATGTTGGGTCTTCCTATGACTTCAGTCATCTCGCCGGGGCCTCTGGTAACAGCTTCACGAACGGTGAGTCGCTGACGATTACCTTCCAGGAAGCCGGGTCGCTCGATACCTCTACGAACCTCAACGGTTTCGACTACATCAACTTGCACTCTGGCTTAACTGGGATGCTGGCAACGCAAGCCAACAACCTGCAGACCTGGGCGGGCTTGGGTGGCATTGATGTGTCACACGACTCTAACGACCAGCTTGCGGCGAACCTTTATGGAACGGCCAATGCCGACATCTTCCACGGTGCCGGTACTGGGGACACGGTTGACTTGTTGAATGGCGGTGGTGTCGATACGTTGGCCTTCTCCGGTCTTACCAATGACTTCGCTCATGTTCTTGGCTTCTCGGTGGCCGGCGGTGACAAACTGGACTTCAGCGCCATTGGTCAGTTGTCTGGCCAAAACACCTACCAGGAGCTGGAGCTGGGTGTAGTACCTAGTTCGATTGACGCCAAGGTGCTGGCAATCACGAACTTCCCGGCGGCCGATGCAACGGCCATTCGCAACTTGTTCAATGCCTCATTTACCCAGTTCAACGCGCGTCTGGCTGCATCCGGTGCCAGTAAGGAAGTTATCCTTGCCGATGATGGCCTAGGTCATGCCAACGTGTGGTTGTGGCAAGACAGCCTTTCTGGCAACTATAGCAACCATAAGGTTGATACCCTTGAACTCACTAAGATCGGTGTGTTGGACAGTGTCACCATGAGTGATCTCCATGACCTTATGAACCCGACCTTCGGTCAGCAGATTATCGGTTGAAGTTTTGCGGTATGCACAAGAGCCCTCCCTCCGTAGCCGGGAGCGGAGGGGGTTTGAAGTATGGTGTTACTCGGTATTGGGACCGGTTCGGGTCTCGAACTGGCGTCTGCGCCGCTGGAGCGGGCACTCAGTTGGCCGTGCTGGGGGGACACAAGTCTCATGTTGGCACTTGAACGGTTCACCACTGAATACGATCCGGTCGAAGATCGTATCCGTGTTGTTGGGATTGGTGCCGGTACCGAGCAGGTGACGCTCTGGCTCAATCAGCGACTGGTGAGGCTATTGCTGCCTTCCTTGTCGAAGTGGGTGGCATCCCGTATCGGAATCGAACAGGGTGGTGCCCTTCCTGAGGTGCAGGAGTTCCACCAAGCGGCGGCTATCTTGTCGCACAATGCCGATGAGCTTCCGGTGATCCCTTCAGAGACTGGAATCCTTGTGGTTTCCGTGGATTTCACTGAGCTTGATGTTTTTCTCCGTCTTGCCTTTAAGGATCGCAATACCTACCCCTTAGCCATGATCAACTTTTCCGAACTGGCTCTGCGTCAGTGGCTTGAGATCGTCCGCAGGATTCACATGGCAGCGGGTTGGCCGACGGATATGTTTCCGGATTGGCTGCTGGTGAGTAAGCCCACTCAGTTGAACTGATTACTTCGCATCGAGTCGGTGATCGACGGCACAACATTCCTAGCGCACAAAAAACTCGCTTACTGTCAGGCCATGCGGCATATGCTGGGCTTGGAGTGGGCCCCGAAGGCATTAACCATATTCATTTGACTGAATTGACGAAACTGCCAATTTGATACGGCATGGATATAAGACTGTGATAGGGTGATGTTTGGGTGGAGTTGCTAGGGGTATACTTGTTAAGCTGCGGGGCCGATTTTCTGGTCATTATCAAAATCAAAGTGGCAAAACTTAAGTTCAATCAAGCTAGGTAGTGAATAAGATGCGTAAACTAATTTTACTGGTGGCGGTACTCACGCTGGCACTGTCCGCGTGTTCACGAAACTCGGATAAAAAGCTGGATGGTGCGCTTGCCGCACTGGCTAAGAAAGACTACGCCGGTGCGTTGGCAATCATTCAGCCTTTGGCCAAAGATGGTAACGCCAAGGCTCAGTATAATCTGGGTAAGTTGTATATCGACGGCACGGGTGTGGCTAAGGACGCAACAGAAGCGGCGAAGTGGTTCCGCCTGTCTGCTGACCAAGGCAATATGGATGCGCAGTTCACTCTCGGAAAACTATACGACAGTGGTGAAGGCGTCGCCAAAAGTGCTGAGGATGCCGTTAAATGGATGAAACTCGCCGGTACACAGGGGCAGGTCGAAGCTCAGTTTACTTTAGGTAATAAGTATCTGACTGGTCAGGGCGTCGCTCAGAGTGATGATGAAACTTCAAAATGGTTTCAGCAGGCGGCCGAACAGGGGCATGCCAATTCTCAATCTAACCTTGCTGTGATGTATGCAATGGGTCGGGGTGTACCTCGCAACGATGTGGAAGCCTACAAGTGGTGGGAGATTGCTCTCAAGCTTGGTTATGAAGGCGCTAAGGGCAATCAGGATGCTGTCGCCCGCAGAATGACCGAATCACAGATTGCCGAGGCCAAGAAATTGGCTGCTGCATGGAAACCAAAGGCCGAATTAAAGAAGTAACTCTTCCTAAGCAGGGCGCGCGTGTTTACCTACTGAACTTAATACAGTTGACTGGGTTGTTGGTCATAAGTTCTTGGGTAAACACGAACTGCTTCTCAAAATTTATACCTACGAATAGCCAATCTGGCTAGGGTGGATTAGAGTTCCGCCACCACTGGTTTTCTAACCAGACCCATAGCGAGAATACGGACGACATCTCCAGATGCCCCCGAATTTTGATACAACCCGTCTGACTAAGCTGCAGATTTCCTCATCTACAGCACCAGCTCAGTGCGCCTGCTTGATTCAATATAGCGGCGATACTTTGGGTCGTCGTTATTTCTTGTATGAGACGGAAGTGCGGATAGGACGACTGACCTCTAGCTCAGTCATGCTATACGACGATAGCGTCTCACGGCAGCATGCAAGAATAATCTCTTTGGGTGATGATCTTGCTATTGAGGATTTGGGTAGCAGTAATGGTACGTTCATCAATAATGAACCCGTGCTGTCAAGAACTGTATTAAATGATGGTGACGTGATTCGTATTGGGGATATCCTCCTGAAGTATTTTTCCTCCGACAATATTGAAAATGTCTTCCATGACAATATTTATCGGATGGCAACGATTGATGTCGGTACGGGCTTGTTTAACAAGCAATATCTATTTGAGACGCTGGAGTCGGAGTACCGATTTTCGCGGGATTTTTGTCGACCGTTGTCAGTGATTTATTACGACCTTGATCTATTCAAAAAAATAAACGATGTGCACGGTCATCGTTGTGGTGACTTCGTGTTGCGAAAGTGCGCACAATTAGCCAAAACTTGCATGCGTAAGCAGGACGTGCTGGCTCGATTTGGTGGTGAAGAATTTGTGGCCGTCATGCCCGATATGACTAAAGCAGCGGCTGTGGAAATTGCAGAACGGATCAGAAAAACTATTCAAGATCACGATTTTGAGTTTGAAAGAGCTAGGGTAAACGTATCTGTTTCTTTAGGCGTGTCTGAAGATCAAGAGCGATTCAAGTCCTATATTGATTTGCTCGATGACGCCGACCACAAATTGTATCAGTCGAAAAAAGCTGGACGAAATCGCGTCACAGCCTAACTAAACCGCTGAGCTTGGCATCTCTCTTCATTGGTTAACGTTTGGCGCCCCAAGATGAATGACTGAGTACAAGTTCATCACCGATTGATTCTTTTCGCCACCCCTTCAACAGTCTTTCTGTTTTATTGAAATAGACCAGTTGTTCTACATCCCGGCGCGTGGCCAATACTTCAGGACTGAGCGCAAGACGTTCTGCGCTGCTGCGTACCTGCTGCATTAACTTTGAAACCTGAGATTGCTGTTGGCTGCTGGGTCGGAAGTCGACGACGGCAGGTTCTTCATGCGCGAGTGACTTGCCGCGTTGGATCAATTCCAAAAGTGTTTCACCGTGTTTGCGGATGACTCCTGTAGGTAGGTCGCGTACATGGCTGAGTTCATTAACGGTCTCTGGTAACTGTTCGCTGATACTACGTAGTGCTTCATCGCTCAGTATCCAGCCACGCGGTTTATCGACTTCAATTGCGCGAACTTCACGCCAGAGGGCCAGTTGTTTTAATACGGCTCGTTGTATGGGTTGCAGTTGTGCCGTGCCTTTCAAACGTTGCCAGGCATGGTCAGGTTGCGTTTGATATAGAGAAGGATTTTCCAGTTCAGTCGTTTCTTCTTCCAGCCAGTGATAACGAGCGCGCGAGTGGAGTTCGCGTTGTAGGTGCTGATACAGCGGTCCTAGGTAGCGCACGTCATCTGCAGCATAGTGTAATTGTTCAGGTGTTAAAGGACGTTTAGACCAGTCGGTACGCGCTTGTCCTTTCGTCAGATGAATATCCATAGTCCGGGCTAGTAAATCGCTATAACCGATTTGTGCGGGTAATCCCAACAATCCTGCGGCGATTTGCGTATCAAATAAGGGTGAGGGGACCTGGGGGTTTACCGTTTGCGCTTGGGTAAGCACTTCTAAGTCTTGTCGTGCTGCATGAAAAATTTTCAGGCGACGCGGGTCGAGGATAAACTCGAGTACGGTGTTTAAGTTGCTCAAGGCCAACACGTCAACGACCACGCACGCATGTTCATTACCTAGCTGAATCAAACAAAGTTTGGCGTAGTAGGTGCTTTCTCGCAGGAATTCGGTATCAATGGCCAGATAGTTGGTCTTCGCCAGTAATTCTAGCGCTGCAGGCAATTGTGTATCGCTGGTGACGTGTACAATGCCGCTTGCAGTGGGCATAACAGAGGTGGCTAAGGTATCCATCAGCTGATTATAGAGATAGACGCTAATGCATACTGCAATTAAAGCTTAATCGTTTACGGGTAGATTGGTCATTTCCATGAAGCAGTTGTTGCGGATATTTTTTGATATAGCGATTTTGCGACGTGGCCCGCAAGATCTACCTGCTTCGCATACGTTGGTCTGGTTGGTTAGTGCGGCTTACTTGATGGTCAGCGCTGTGCAGTCGATGATGCGGGGTTGGGATGCATCGACTACCTTAGTGCTGTTGGTGCTGGATATAGGCATGCAGGCAGTGTGGTTATGGGCACTGCTGGTCTTTTTTGCTAAGCGCTCACGGTTTTTACAAACTTTTTCTGCATTCATGGGTGTGAATGCATTGTTGACAGTTATGGATATCGCCGTCACTGCTGTGCAGGCGCTGCTCGGAATGGCGACAACTTATGTGGCTAATCCGTGGCATATGGTCAGTCTGTGTATCATGCTGCTTACGTTAGGGCGGATATTGCAACAGGCTCTGGAGCGCGGTTCCTTTCTGTGTATGGCTTTGACCTTGGTTATCATGGTGACGATTGCCTTTGCCGCGCAAGTGATCGTGCCTGGTTTGTAGATTAAGTATCGGTCGTATAACAAATAAGGGGTGAATCGGTAGTGCATATTCACATTCTTGGTATTTGCGGTACCTTCATGGGTGGTATTGCGGCGTTAGCTCGCGCGGCCGGTCATCGTGTCACCGGTTCGGATCAAAATGTGTATCCGCCAATGAGCGATCAACTGGCTGCATTAGGGATCGAGCTCATTCAAGGCTATGATCCATCGCAACTGAAGCTCAAGCCCGACATGGTAGTGGTCGGTAATGTGATGAGTCGTGGCAACCCGTTGGTTGAGGCATTACTCAATAGCGATATTCCATACACTTCAGGCCCTGAGTGGCTATCACGTTATGTGTTGCAAGGTCGGCATGTGCTCGCTGTAGCGGGCACGCATGGTAAGACCACCACGACCAGTATGCTCACCTGGATTTTAGAGCACAGTGGGCGAAAGCCCGGATTTTTAGTTGGTGGTGTTCCTGCTAACTTCAACGTTACTGCGCGCTTGGGTGAGGGTACGCACTTTGTCGTCGAGGCCGATGAATACGACACGGCGTTCTTTGATAAGCGCGCTAAGTTTGTTCACTATCGACCACGCACGGTCATTCTGAATAATCTTGAACACGATCATGCCGACATATATCCAGATGTGGCGGCCATTCAGAAACAGTTTCATTTGTTGCTGCGTATGGTGCCCAATATGGGTCGTTTAGTTGTGAATGGCGGCGAGGCACATCTGCAGCAGGTGATCGAGATGGGTTGTTGGACGCCGGTTGTGAAGTTCTCTGCGAATGCGCAGCATGGTGAGTGGTATGCCGATTTATTAGGTACGCAGGATGGCTCGCACTTTGTAGTCAAGCAAAGTGACAAAGCATGGGGCGAGGTGCATTGGAACATGATGGGACGTCACAACGTTGAAAATGCCTTGGCCGCGATAATTGCCGCTCAACATGCGGGGGTCAGTGTTCAACAATCGATTGATGCGTTGAATACCTTTGGTGGTGTAAAGCGGCGTATGGAAGTGCGTGGCGTGGTTAATGGCATTACTGTTTACGATGATTTTGCTCATCATCCCACGGCCATTACCACTACGATGCAGGGCTTGCGGCGTAAGGTGGGTAATGCCCGCATCATTGCAGTACTTGAGCCGCGCTCGAACACTATGAAATTGGGTACGCATCGTGAACCGCTTAAGCAGTCCTTACAAGGTGCAGAGCAGATTTGGTTATATCAAGGACCCGATGTGAAGTGGGACGTGGCAGGGTTGGCTGGTGAACTGGGGATGCATGCTCGGGTGCATGCCGATATCGATCAACTAGTCAGTGATTTGGCCGCAGAGGTTAAATCTGGTGATCAGATTCTGATAATGTCTAATGGTGGTTTTGGTGGAATTCACACTAAGCTATTGGAGAAGTTGAAGCGCCTTTAGGTAATGAATAAGGTCCAGCATAAAAAAAGCCCGCATGAGCGGGCTTTTTTAGTTGCGACACTGAGCTTACAAATTTAGGCGGTGGCTAGGGTTGGCATGCTGTAGCTGCGTAGACTGGCGGCAAACTCCTGTAGCGATTTAATACCGCTGGCTTCAGCCTGTGCAATCCATTCCTTGAGATGCTGAAGCAACGATTCATTGCTCATGTTGGTGTTCCAAAGTTGCTGTAGTTGGGCGCGAAACTCATGCACGATGTGCAGGGCTTGATGATCAGACAAGGCCTGATGCAATTGTGATCTAGCCTGATCGTCAAGCAGCGAGCTTTCCCGTACCAATAAATTGCGTATACCGTTGCTGAGTTTATTGCCAGCGATGGTTAGCTCGGCACGAAACACCGGCAACATGACATGGTGTGTGTATTCGCGGATCACATGCATGCGGTTGACGATCACGGCGCGCACTGTTTCTAAATCAACATGCGTGGTAGCCACTTTGGTTGGGGTTGGAGCGATACGATGCACTTTGGCCAGACCGAGGGCTTTGAATATCGAAATCAATCCCCAGCCTGGATCGAATTCCCAGCGCTGAATCGAGAACTTGGCAGAGCTTGGAAAAGCATGATGATTGTTATGTAGTTCTTCGCCACCAATCAGCAGACCAAAGGGCATCACGTTGGTTGAGGCATCGGGGCATTCGAAATTACGATAGCCCACGGCATGACCTAAACCATTGATAACACCAGCGGCCAGTACCGGGAAGGTCAACATTTGGATGGAGAAGATGAGGATAGACGGCACGCCGAATAGGAAAATATCGATCACTGCCATGCTAATAATTCCGGCATTGCGATAGCGCGAATACACATTGCGTTCGATCCAGTCATCGGGGCAGCCGCGCCCGTATTTTTCAATCGTGTCAGGGTTGCGCGCTTGCACGGCATACAACTCGGCCCCTTCAAGGAGGACTTTCTTCAAACCGAAGATGACGGGACTGTGTGGATCTTCGGCAGTTTCGCACTTGGCGTGATGTTTGCGGTGTACGGCCACCCATTCTTTGGTGAGCATGCTCGAGCTCATCCAGATCCAGAGGCGGAAGAAGTGGCGAATGGCGGGGTGTAAATCCAAGCTGCGATGGGCCGCATCGCGGTGCAGATACACGGTCACTCCAAAGATACTGACCTGCATCATGATGAGGGTCGCAACAACATATCCCCAGAAGCTTAAGTTAAGGTAACCGTACAGATAGTCTGTATTCACAACGTCTCCGGCTGGCAGCACCCGTTCAGTCGGGCGCCGCGACTATATAGGAGGTGAGGAAGCCAGACAAATCGAACGCCCCCATTTTTCGCAGTTTAAGGTGGCTGTGGGTGGCAGAATGGCGTACTTAAGTGACTGATTCGATGAGGTCCTACCTGCTCATGCCTGAACTTCCCGAAGTTGAAACGACCCGACGTGGAATTCTGTCTGTTCTTAAAAATCAGACCATTACCCAGGTGGTGGTGCGTGATGCCCGATTGCGTTGGCCGGTGTCACCTGACTTTGCTCAGCGGTTGACCGGGCAACGGGTTCTGGATGTTGAACGCCGCGCTAAATATTTATTGATCACGCTGGCACGTGGCACGGTGATTTGGCATCTCGGCATGTCGGGGAGCCTGCGGATTTTGGCTGTCGGTACCCCGCCGCAAGTACACGATCATATTGACGTTGTATTGAGTTCAGGTCGCCTGTTACGTTTCAATGACCCTCGTCGTTTTGGTTGCGCGCTGTGGACGGGTGACGATCCTATGCAGCACGATTTGATCGCTCATTTAGGCCCTGAGCCGCTCAGTGAGGTCTTTGATCCGGTCTATCTGGCCGACCAGGCTAAGGGCAGAAAAGTTGCGATCAAGCAGTTCATCATGAATGCCAGCGTAGTCGTGGGCGTGGGTAATATTTATGCAAGTGAAGCCCTGTTTCGTGCGGGCATTCGTCCCAAGCGAATGGCAGGGCAAATTAAGCGTGATGAATTTCAAAGGCTCGTCAGGGCGATCAAGGTGGTGCTTGCTGATGCCATCAAAGTGGGGGGCACCACGCTACGGGATTATGTGAATGCCAATGGAACACCGGGGTATTTTCGCCAAAAATTATTTGTGTATGAGCGTGCCGGTGAGCCGTGTCGTTCATGCAAAACACCCATTCAGCAGGTTACTCAGGGCAATCGCTCCACGTATTACTGTCCACAATGCCAGCAATAAATACGCCTGTAGTGTGGGGGTCATCAGCCCAATTGTTTGCGTTCTTCCCAGCGAGTTTTCAGTGCCTTGGCCACCAGTGGGTGAACGAATTGCGAGACGTCACCGCCAAAGCTGGCAATTTCACGTATCAAAGTTGATGAAATGAAGTTGTATTGTTCGGTGGGTGTCAGGAACACGTAGTCCACCTGATCGCTGAGGTGTCTGCTCATGGTGGCCAGTTGAAATTCAAATTCGAAATCAGCCACGGCGCGCAAGCCACGAATGACCACGCGTGTTTCCCTGTGTACGGCAAAATCTACAGTTAATCCTGTGTAACCGGTGACTTCTACGCCGGGGATGTCTGCGAGGACTTGTTTGGCCATAGCTACGCGCTGCTCTAATGTGAACAGGGGTGCTTTACCTGGGTTGGCGGCAATGGCTACCGTGACCGAACTAAAAATAGCCGCCGCCCGGCGCACTAGGTCGTAATGGCCATTGGTGATGGGATCGAATGTGCCTGGATACAGTGCTTTAGTGCTCATCAATAGCTCGAATGCGGCGGGGAAGCTCGCCGCACCAGATGATAGCCCACTTGCCCGGCTTGTTCACTGCGATGCACACGCCAGTGTGAGAGCCAATGCGGCCACGTGGACGGTGAACCTAGCGAGCTCGGGCATTCCAGATACATCCATGCCGTAGGCGTCATTCGACCCGGCGCATCTAGTTTTTGTAGCAACTGAGAAAACAGATCACTGGACGCTGCAGTGGCGAAGGGCGGGTCGAGGAACGCCCCATTAAAGGGCTGGGTGATGCGTGGCAGGTAGGTTAAGGCATCCTGACTCAGCACTTCAGCTTGCGTGCATTTCAGACGGGTAAGTGTGTCACGTAGATAGCGCCCCACGACCGGTTCACGATCAACAAAGACGACGCACGCCGCACCGCGTGATAGCGCCTCAAGACCCAAAGCCCCGCTGCCGGCAAAGAGATCCAGGCAGTGTGTGCCGACGATTTCCTGCTGCAACCAGTTGAATACGGTTTCACGAACACGATCTGGGGTGGGTCGGATCGCTGCGTGATCAGGAAACAGGAGTTTGGTACCGCGCCATTGCCCGCCGATGATGCGTAGCCGATTCGCGCTTGTTGAGCGAGGAGTGGAATGCGTGGAGGAAGAGCGCTGTTTGGATTTCATTGATCGCAATCATACTCGGCATGCCTGTTAGAATTCGCCCCATTCAAGAGGAAGCCACAGACTGATGTTCGGATTTAAAAAATCAACTGCGGATCAGAGCAATACCAGTGAGCACGCCAGACCGGGTTTTCTGGCGCGGCTGCGTACCCAGTTAAATCGTGGTACCTCATGGCTCACCAAGGATCTGATCAATCTGCTGCCAGGTGGCAAGATTGGCGATGAAGTTCTGGATGAGCTAGAGCTGCGTTTAATCAGCGCCGACGTGGGTGTTGAAACTACCGAGCGAATTCTCAGTGGTTTACGCAAAAAAGTAGCTCGCAGTGAACTGGCGAATCTCGAAGCGCTACTGGCTGCGTTACGCGTATCCCTGACTGATATTCTCAATCCCTATGCACGACCTTTGCATGTTGATACCGCCAAGCAGCCGTTTGTGGTGTTGGTGATCGGTGTGAATGGTGCAGGTAAAACTACCACCATCGGTAAGTTGGCCCGTCGCCTGCTCGATCACAATTACAAAGTGGTCTTGGCCGCTGGGGATACTTTCCGTGCTGCTGCGGTAGAGCAGTTGCAAGTTTGGGGTGAGCGTAATGGCGTGCCAGTGATTGCACAGGCTACAGGTGCCGATCCTGCAGCGGTGGTGTTCGATGCCTATCAATCAGCGCAGGCGCGCGGAGCGCAGGTCATGATTGCCGATACTGCGGGGCGATTACATACACAATCCAATTTGATGGATGAACTGAAAAAGATCAAGCGTGTCATGGGGCGTGTTGATCCCAGCTCACCGCATGAGGTTTTATTGGTGCTAGATGCCAGTCAGGGACAGAACGCCTTGCAGCAGGCCAAATTATTTCATCAGGCTATTGGTGTAACGGGAGTGGTTATTACGAAGTTGGATGGCACTGCGAAAGGCGGTATTGTCTTTTCACTTGCTGATCAGCTGAAATTACCGATTCGTTTTATTGGTATCGGTGAGAGCGTTGAAGACTTCGATGTCTTTGATGCCGAGAATTTTGTGGATGCGTTGTTAAAACCTGTTGATCCACAACTGTGAGGAGCTGTTTGTCATGATCACCACCGCACAGCCGATGATCCGCTTTCAAAATGTGTTTAAGCGTTATGCTAACGGGCGCGAGGCACTGATTAATCTTACGCTTGATGTCGCCAGTGGTGAGATGGTGTTTCTTACTGGGCATTCTGGTGCTGGGAAGTCCACGTTACTTAAATTATTGGCATTAATCGAACGACCAACCCGCGGCAGTCTATTGGTGAATGGTGAAAATCTAGCCGGCATTACTCGTGCCAAGATTCCTGCTTATCGGCGTCAGTTGGGTATCGTGTTTCAAGATCACAAATTGCTGGCCGATCGTTCTATTTTTGACAATGTGGCCTTGCCATTGGTTGTAGCTAATACCTCACCGAAGGAAATTGCTAAACGGGTGCGTGCGGCCTTGGATCAGGTAGGCTTACTGCAATACGAACAGGCTCGACCTATTGAGTTATCTACTGGAGAGCAGCAGCGAGTTGGTTTGGCGCGTGCTGTGGTCACTAAGCCCGCGTTACTGATTGCCGATGAACCGACTGGAAACCTTGATCCAGACTTGTCGCTTGAGGTGATGGATATATTCCGCCGCTTTCAAGGCGTGGGCGTCACCGTGCTGATTGCCAGTCACAATGTAGCCTTGATCGAACGTTTCAAAGTGCGGCGTATTCATCTAGAGGGTGGGCGATTGCTGGATTCATCGACTGAAACTGAACCGGTATTGTTTGACCCCGCTCGATTTCTAGACGCCGAACCGCTGACACCAACGGAGTCGTTATGACCGCTTGGGTTTCACGTCATTTACAGACATTGGTAGGCACACTAGGGCGCTTATCACAGCAACCTCTTGCCAGTCTTTTAACCGTCCTAGTGATGGGCGTTGCGCTTGCCTTGCCGGCGTGCCTGAATGTATTGGTCAAAAATGCGCAAGCAGTGAGTGGCTCCTGGGAGCGTGCGCTGGATGTTTCTGTTTACCTTAAAACAGCCGTGGATACCGACGGCGCAGAGCGGTTATTGGCTCGGATAAAACAGCGTACTGATATTAAGTCTGTTCAACTGATCAAGGCTGATGAAGCCCTCAAAGAGTTTCGTGAATATTCAGGATTTGGTGAGGCGCTGTCGGCACTCTCTGAAAATCCACTGCCCAATACGTTAGTCATTACCCCTTCGGAAAAGACCGCTTCGCCTGCTGGCTTGAAGGCCTTGAGTGAAGAATTGCGTAAGATGAACGAAGTGGATGTGGTGCAGCTTGATACGGGCTGGGTGGAGAGGTATTTGGCCATGCTCGATACCGTGCGTCGTATTGTCATGCTGCTAGGTATGCTGCTGGCGCTGGGTGTGGTGGTGATTGTCGGCAATACGATTCGTCTGGATATTCAGAACCGGCGAGACGAAATTGAAGTGACCAAATTGGTTGGTGGAAGTGATGCATTCGTGCGGCGCCCGTTTTTGTATTGTGGATTTTGGTATGGGCTAGGCGGCGGGTTGTTGGCTTGGTTGGTGGTTTGGGTCACCGTGATGTTGTTGGCGGGGCCCGTTCAGAAGATCGCCGGTCTGTACGGCAGTTCGTTCAAATTGGTTGGTTTGGGGTTACTTGGCGGGCTCTCTTTGTTATTGACAGGCGCGGCATTGGGTTGGTTGGGTTCGTTTGTGGCGGCCACCCGACATTTGCGAGCAATTGAGCCTAAGTAAGCAAGTCGTGCGTCGACTCGGTGAATTTCCGTATTACTTTGTGACCTATTTCCCTGTATTTAGTCGGAATCCCTGACTGATTTAGCACTCTGACTTCGGGAGTGCTAGACTGTCAGTATGTTCAAGTGGTTGTTGGCGTTGAAACTCCCTTATGGAGGGGCGGAACACTAATGAGTACTGCACTGGTTAATTCTTCTCACGATTTGGCATTGGCTGGGCCGATAGGCAGCTTGGATGCCTATTTCGAGCGCGTTTCTCTCATCCCGGTATTAACCCGTGAAGAGGAAGTTGCGTTGGCGCAGAAGTATCGTTCCTCTGAAGATTTGGTTGCTGCACGTCAGTTGGTGCTCTCGCATCTGCGGTTCGTGGTGCATATTGCCCGTAGCTACAGTGGTTATGGCCTACCCCTGGGTGATTTGGTGCAAGAAGGTAACGTTGGTCTCATGAAGGCCGTGAAACGGTTTGACCCTACTTTGGGTGTCCGCTTGGTGTCTTTCGCGGTGCATTGGATCCGCGCAGAAATCCACGAATATGTGCTACGTAACTGGCGTCTTGTCAAAGTGGCGACCACTAAGACGCAACGCAAGTTGTTCTTCAATTTACGTCGTTATAAGAAAAATCTGGGTTGGTTGTCAGCTGCAGAAACCACGGCCGTGGCGCAAGATCTGGGTGTTAGTGTTCAAGACGTGACTGAGATGGAAAAACGGCTAAGTTCACGCGACATGTCGTTTGATCCTGTACCCGATACCGATGATGAAGAGGGGGGCTACTCACCTGCTGCCTATCTTCCCCATCCGGATGCAGATCCAGCTATCCAGTTGGAACGGGAGCAATTCGATGATGATTCCACCGAGCGTCTCGCTAGTGCCTTGTTGCAGTTGGATGAACGTAGTCAGCGTATTTTGCGCACACGTTGGATGACCGATGCTAAGGCGACATTGCATGATTTAGCGGAAGAATACGGTGTGTCGACCGAACGAATTCGCCAGATTGAGGCCAATGCTATTAAGAAGCTACGTGGCATGATGCTCGAACCGCAGAGCGCGTGAGATACATCACTTTAGACTTCATTACCAAGGCCAGTTATGACTGGCCTTTATTTTTTGTGTAGCGTATGTATTCAGGTTGCGAGTGCGTCTTGATTAAGCTCTGAAATGAAAAAGCCCGCTGCTGCGGGCTTTTTCAATGAACATACCCAGACCAATTACTTGATCTTGGCTTCTTTATAAGCCACGTGCTTTTTGATCTTAGGGTCGTATTTCTTTACTTCCATTTTGTCTGGGTGCAAACGCTTGTTCTTGGTGGTGGTGTAGAAATGACCGGTACCGGCAGAAGAAACGAGTTTGATTTTGTCACGCATAGTGATAATTCCTTAAACGCGAACGCCACTGGCGCGCAGATCGGCAACAACGACTTCAATACCCTTCTTCTCAATGGTACGCAGGCCGTGGTTGGAGACGCGCAGGCTGACAAAGCGACGTTCACTTTCCATCCAGAAGCGCAGGGTATGCAGATTAGGTAGGAAGCGACGGCGCTTGCGGTTGTTGGCATGCGAAACCGTGTTTCCGGTCATGGGGCCTTTGCCGGTGACTTGGCAGATTCTCGACATAGCGAATTCCTCGGATGCTGGGCAACACATCGTGCCAAGCCAAAAATGAGTCGCGCTTTATACCAGTGACGACGGTCTTGGGCAAGCCGCTTGGCTTATTTTCCGTGGCTTGGGTCTTAAATTGGGGCTGAATTTACAGCAGGCCCCGTTCTGCGAAGGACTCGCAGCGACTGTCCCCGACGATCAAGTGGTCCAGAACACGGATTTCAACCAGATTCAGCGCATTTTTCAGGCGGCGGGTAATCAGTTCATCCGCCTGACTGGGTTCAGCAACACCCGAGGGGTGATTGTGAACCAGAATCAGTGCGGCGGCATTGTGTGCCAATGCCTGTTTGACTACCTCCCGTGGGTAGACGCTGGCTCCATCCAATGTGCCGCGAAACAACTCTTCGAAGGCAATGACACGATGACGGTTATCCAGATAGACACAGCCAAACACCTCATGAGGCAGGTCGCGCAGCCGCGCGCGCAGGTAGTCGCGCGTAGCTTGAGGATTCAGTAAGGCCGGACCGCTTTGCATGACTTCCAAGAAATGCCGTCGGACTAATTCCAGCATCGCGTGCAGGGTGGCATAGCGCGTCAGTCCTAAACCGGGAGCATTACAGAATTTGGCTGGTGATGCGGTGAGGAGGCCGCGTACTGAACCAAATTGTTGCAGTAGATCGCGCGCCACATCCATTGCGGTACGCCCGTGCGTACCGTTCCGTAAAAAAATCGCGATCAGTTCGGCTTCACTGAGTGCAGGTGCGCCAAACTTAAGTAACTTTTCGCGAGGCTGCTCGCTTTTAGGCCAATCTCGGATCGACATTGCGGAACCCTCCATGAATGTCGCCCAGTGTGTCGTCAAAGTCATCTAGGGTACCGTCCATAACTGGCGCTAAATGCCAGATATGCCATCAGCACATGCCAATTGGCTGTTTGCTGCCTGTGACTGGGCGTGGCAATAATCTGGGCGTATGACTTCCTTAGCATCCACTCGCAAGATTTTACTGGGCATCACTGGCGGCATTGCCGCCTATAAAAGTCCAGATCTCGTTCGTCGCCTGCGCGAGCAAGGTGCGCAGGTGCAGGTGGTCATGACGCGCGGGGCACAGGAGTTCATTACCGAGCAGACCCTTCAGGCCGTGTCAGGTCTGCCTGTGCGCAGTGAGTTGTGGGATCACGCTGCCGAAGCGGCGATGGGTCACATTGAATTGGCGCGCTGGGCTGATGAAATTTTAATTGCACCCGCCACCGCTGATTTTATTGCACGTTTAGCCAATGGCTTCGCCAATGATTTGCTCAGCACGCTGTGTTTGGCCACTCGCGCGCCCATTTCCATTGCGCCGGCGATGAATCAGGCTATGTGGGCGCATCCAGCCACGCAGGCCAATGTGGTGTTACTCAAACAACGTGGCGTGCGGGTGTTGGGACCTGCTGAAGGTGAGCAAGCCTGTGGCGATGTCGGTTTAGGGCGCATGCTTGAACCTGCCGAGTTAGCGGCGTGGCTAATGCCCACGCAACGTGAAAAATTATTGTCGGGCATCAAGGCCGTGGTGACCGCAGGCCCTACTCGCGAGCGTATTGATCCGGTGCGGTTCATCACTAATCGTAGTTCCGGCAAGATGGGCTTTGCGGTGGCCGAAGCTTTATATGCAGCGGGTGCTGAGGTGGTATTGGTGAGCGGCCCGGTGCATCTTAATGCGCTTGCAGGTATTGAGCGCATCAATGTAGAAACCGCCGATGAGATGTTGGCTGCCGTGCAGTCACAACTTGTGAATGCGCAATTGTTTGTCGCTACAGCAGCGGTTTCGGATTACCGCGCCGCGACGGTGGCCACTAGTAAAATTAAAAAAACTGCCGATGCATTATCGCTCGACTTAGCGCGTACACCAGATATTCTTGCCACAGTTGGCGCCAGTGTGAATCCGCCCTTTTTGGTCGGTTTTGCCGCCGAGACCGATAACGTAGAATGCAATGCACTGATCAAGCTGAACAGTAAGCGTCTGGATATGATTGCAGCCAATAAAGTGGGTGATGGTTTAGGCTTTGATAAAGACGATAATGCACTGACGGTCTATTGGCATGGCGGTCAGCGGGAAATGTGTTTGTGTAACAAGCGCGACTTGGCCAAGCAGTTAGTGCAATTGATTGCTGAGCGGTATCGTGAAAAGCATCCTGCTTCTAATTAATTCATCTCAATCAAAATAATCACTATGAGTCATCAACAACGCGTGCAGGTACGCATTCTCGATCCGCGCATCGGTACCGAATATCCCTTACCACAATATGCTACTGAAGGTTCGGCTGGTGTCGATCTGCGGGCTATGCTCGAGACCGCCATTGAACTTAAACCCGGCGATACGCAGTTAATCCCTACAGGTATTGCTGTGTATTTGGCTGATCCCAGTTATGCAGCGATTATCTTGCCGCGTTCAGGTTTGGGACATAAGCATGGTATTGTGTTGGGTAATCTCGTCGGCTTGATTGATTCAGATTATCAAGGTCAGTTGTTTGTTTCGTGCTGGAATCGTGGCCAGGCCGCGTTCACGATTAATCCTGGCGAACGGATTGCGCAGTTGGTGGTGGTGCCGGTTGCGCAAGTGCAGTTTGAGGTGGTGAATGAATTTGTCGCCACCCAGCGCGGTGAAGGTGGTTTTGGTAGTTCCGGTCGTGCTTAAGTTTGCACGCACGGCGACTGTATTCAAATACCGTATTGGTCACGATACCGCTGTACCGCATCGAGTGTCGCTGATGAATCCGCGCTGGATTTTAGGTGTTCAATTAAATCTGCCAGCTTGATGATGCTGGTAACCGGCAAGCTATAGTGCTGTTCAATTTCTTGCACGGCGGATAATTCACCTTTGCCTTTTTCTTGGCGATCCAAGGCCAGCACGATGCCCGCAACGGTCGCACCTGCGGCTCGGATAATCTCCACCGATTCACGAATAGCCGTGCCTGCAGTAATAACATCATCTACGATCAATATGCGTCCTTTGAGTGGTGCGCCGACAATGCTGCCGCCTTCGCCGTGATCCTTGGCTTCTTTGCGATTGAATGCCCACGGTAAATCACGTTGATGATGGTCGGCCAGTGCTACAGCGGTAGTGGTCACCAAGGGAATGCCTTTATAAGCGGGTCCAAACAACATGTCGTGCGTAATGCCTGATTGCATCACGGCGTGAGCATAAAAACGCCCGAGTTGCGCAATGGCCTGTCCGCTATTAAACAATCCGGCATTGAAAAAATAGGGGCTATGCCGACCCGACTTCAGGGTGAAGCTGCCAAAACGTAGTACACCGAGTTTCAAGCAAAACTCAACAAAAGCGGCAGATTGGGCTAATTCGGTCATATCAGTGTCCAAAAGAGTGAGACGTAATGGTAACGGAAGACGCAACTTGGAAGACACTGGGACAGATCAATTCGTATACTCGAGCTTTAAGGTTTAACGTTTAGCGTTAAAACGATTATTGATTTAGACACGCTTATCTGGAGTCGCCGTGCCCGATCATCCTAACGAACAGAAATCCAGTTGGTTACAGGGCTGGTGGCAAGCGGTACAGATTTATCGTCACCCCCGGGTGCTAGCGATGTTGTTGTTGGGCTTTTCTGCCGGCTTGCCGTTTATGTTGGTATTTTCCACCTTATCAGCGTGGCTGCGGCAGGTCGGTATTGATCGCGCCACTATCGGCATGTTGGGGTGGGTGGGCTTGGTTTATTCCATCAAGTTTTTATGGGCGCCGATAGTTGATCGGCTGCCATTACCGCTTTTGACCTCGTGGCTTGGCCGGCGACGCAGTTGGATGTTGCTGGCACAGGTGGGTGTGGCGTTAGGCTTGCTGCATGTCGCGGATTTAGATCCTGCCGCCAGCATCAGCGCCGTGGTGTTGGGTACCTTATTCATCGCATTTTGTGCGGCTACTCAAGACATCGTGGTGGATGCGTGGCGAATTGAAGCAGCGCCTAATGCATTACAGGGTGGTATGGCGGCCGCTTATCAAATGGGGTATCGCATTGCGTTGATGGTGGCCAGTGCGGGCGCGTTGTGGATTGCTGCTGATGTCAGTTGGCGTGCCTCATATAGCGTCATGGCGTTGATGATGGGTGTGGGCGTGATCACTACGTTGTGTGTCAGTGAGCCGCAACCGCGTGTGGAAGAGCAGTCCATTCAACAAGAAACGCGCGTGATTGATTGGATGAGTCGCAACAGTCATTTGCCAACCGTCTTGCAGTCCGCTGGAGCGTGGATCTTAGGGGCGGTGGTTTGTCCACTGATCGATTTTTTTACTCGATTTGGTGTCAATCTCGCGCTTTTAATTTTTGGCTTCATCAGCACCTATCGCCTAACCGACATGGCCATGGGCGTGATGGCCAATCCATTTTATTTAGATCAGGGTTTTACGCTGAAGCAGATTGCCTTAGTGGTTAAGGGTTTTGGTGTGATTTCGGCGCTTGCGGGTGTATTGATTGGTGGCACTGTGATTGCCAAACTGGGATTACGGCGCGCGTTAGTGGTGGGCAGTCTTGTGGTCATGGTGTCCAACTGCGCGTTTGCGCTTTTAGCGGCATCAGGTAGTCATGAAATTGCGGCGTTGGCCGTGGTCAACAGTTTGGATAATCTTGCGCTCGGTATTCATGGCACCTCATTGATTGCTTTCATGTCCAGTTTGACCAGTGCCCGATACACCGCAACACAATACGCTGTGTTGTCCTCTTTGTATGCGTTACCGGGCAAAGTACTGATGGGCTTGTCTGGTTTTGTGGTGGAGGCATTGGGCTATTCACGTTTTTTTATTTACACTGCTTTGCTCAGTGTGCCTGGATTGATCTTGTTATTTTGGCTGAATAAGTACGCACCGGAGCGATTTTCTAACGAGCATGTGAAGTAGTTTTCAAGATTGCATGAATGGATTCAACTTGTGATGTAATGAGGACGAAAGAGTCTGCCACGTTCGGCCATCAGGACGCATGACAATGCGATGCAGCCACATAGGGTCGCGCCTGTTGCCAATGGCGCCGTGGAGCCGTTGAATTGTCGGCCAATCAACGCACCGACTAATGCGCCACCTGCGGTGCTGACAAACCCTTGAAATGAAGCGGCGATCCCTGCGACTGATGCCATGGACTCCATGGCCATCGTGCCAAAGTTAGACACCATCAGACCCATGCAGCTCATGGTAGCGGCTTGCAAAATGACAAAACTAACCATCGTCTCTAATCCTAGATCAGCAACAACGGCGTGAGTGCCGCTCAGGGCAATGAACAGCAGTAATCCGGTTTGCGAGATTCTACGCATACCCATGCGTTCGACAATGCGCGAGTTAATGAATGAGGTCACACCCATTGAGCCGGCGCAAATAGCAAAAATACTTGGCATCAATTCAGGACGATGGAAAACGTCTGAAAAAATTTGTTGTACCATGCCGATGTAACCAATCATCGAACCAAAGATGACGCTGACCGCGAGTGTGTAACACACCGAAGCACGATCACGGATTACTTTTTTTGCAGATTCGGCTACATGTACGATGGTGAGTGAGAGTCGATATTCAGGATGAAGCGTTTCAGGTAATCGTAGTGTAACCCAAGTGACCACGATCGCGCCGTAGATGCTAAATAACATAAACAGTGATCTCCAAGGCCAGATCTGCAGGATCACTTGCCCAAGGGTTGGTGCCATCACGGGTACCATGATGAAGATAATGAAGGTTAGTGACATCACGCGAGCCATTTCTCGGCCAGAATACAGATCGCGAATCACTGAGCGTGATACCACCACGCATGCGCCGGCCAGTCCATGTACAAAACGCCAACTGAGCAAACTAACAAAGCTGTTCGAGAAGCCCGCCAGTAATGCGGCAATAACATATAACGTTAATCCTGTGATTAAGACGGGGCGGCGACCAAATCGATCTGACAACATGCCCCAAAATAGTTGGCCGCATCCCATACCGGCAACATAAGCGGTAACGACCCACTGCACATGATTCGCGTTGTCTACCTGCAAGGCATCGGCGATTGTCGGCAGCGCCGGTAACATGGCGTCAATGGCCAACGCCTGACAGGCCATCAAGGATGCTGCCATGATTAGAAATTCAACAAAGCCAATGGATTGGCGTGCTATGGGTGTGGCATTTGTGGACATGAATGAGCAGTTAAGGGTCTATTAAATGATTGGCGAGCGATATTCAGCGGCGTTCATACGCCATGTCCCACACACCATGCCCTAAGCGATGACCGCGTCTTTCAAAGCGTGTTAATGGACGATCATTAGCTCTAGGCATGTAGCCGCTGTCATCAGCGAGGTTGCGAAAAGATGGATGGATATCAAGTACCGCCCGCATGTGTTCTGCGTAATGTTGCCAATCGGTGGCAAGGCGCAGGATGCCGCTGGGTTTAATCACCCGAGCGAGCAGATCGGCAAAGGCAGGCTGAATCAACCGTCGTTTGTGATGTCGTGCCTTGTGCCATGGATCAGGAAAAAAAATATGCACCGCATCAATACTGGCGGGGGCGAGTTGATGGGTGAGCACTTCGACAGCATCGTGACAGCTGGCTCGCACATTAGTGAGTCGATGTTCGCCGACTTGCATGAGTAAATGTCCGGCACCGGGGCGATGAACTTCGATACCCAAACAATCCATTTCTGGATGCGCACTTGCATAGGCAAACAAGGCTTCACCAGTGCCGAAGCCAATTTCAATCATGCGTGGTGCGCAACGTCCAAACACAGTCTCTAAGTTTAGTACTTCGGGGGTATAGTCAAGACCACAACGAGGCCACAGCTCATCGAGTGCGCGTTGTTGTCCGCTGGTCATGCGTCCCATGCGGAGCACAAAGCTGCGAATGCGACGCTGTTTTGGTTCAGGGATTTCAGTGGAGGTAGGATCTTGGTCAGTCATGGCACGTTGCGGATAACAAAGGCTGCGCATTATTCCGTGAGCAGGATGGAAATAGCCAGATCAATCGGTGGCGTGATCAATTCAAACGTTCATCCATCAGTGCCCTAGCGATGAAATCCTCTGGTACAGTGGGTTCAGGTACTCGCTGCGTAAACCAGTTGCGTACATCCTGATCCAATCCCAAACCGTGCATGTAGTTGTACAGTGCTTTGTTGAGAGCGATGCCTAATGCATCGTGATCCACGCCGCTAGGATCGATAAAACTGATGTCGTTCTTAGCAAAAGTCACCTCGGGTAAGGGTGCCAGTTGCACACCGTATTCTTCTGGATGCTGACCGACGGGCGAATGGACAGTGCAGGTGAAACGATGAAAAAAGCCAGATTGAATGCAGCCTTCAGCAAACAGCTGGCGCACATATTCGAGCGCATCTACCGTGTCTTGTACGGTTTGTGTGGGGAAGCCATACATCAGATAAGCATGCACGAGAATCCCTGCATCGCTGAAGGCGCGCGTCACACGTGCTACTTGGGCAACAGACACGCCTTTCTTCATCAGTTTGAGTAAACGATCGGAGGCCACTTCCAGGCCGCCCGAAATGGCAATGCAGCCGCTGTCGGCCAATAACTGGCATAGATCTGGGGTGAAGGATTTTTCAAAACGAATGTTGCCCCACCAACTGATTGATAGGTTGCGCTGTTGTATCTCCAATGCCAGTGCTTTTAATGATTTTGGTGGGGCGGCTTCATCAACAAAGTGAAATCCTGTTTGACCCGTTTCGCTAACGATTGATTCGATGCGATCCACTAAGGTCGCTGCTGAGGCGGTTTCATAGCGCGAGATGTAGTCTAAGCTGACATCGCAAAAGCTACATTTTTTCCAGTAGCAGCCATGCGCCACCGTTAGTTTGTTCCAGCGCCCATCTGACCATAGCCTGTGCATGGGGTTGAGCATGTCGAGTAATGACAGGTATCGATCTAACGGCAAACCATCCCAAGTCGGCGTACCGATCTGCTCAAATGGAATATCGGCTTCCGGGTAATTCACAAACACGACACGGTGTGAGTTCTTGTCGTATAGATAGGTTCTAACCAGTTGTTGCGCAGAGCGCTGACCTTGTAAGTGTTCCAGTAGCGCCAGAATCGGCAGTTCCCCATCATCGAGCGTGACATAGTTAAAGTAATCAAATACTCGCGGTTCTTTCAGTTCGCGTAATTCGGTGTTCACGTAGCCGCCACCCAAGCACGTGTGGATCATTGGATTTAATGCCTTGATGTGTTGCGCAATACGAAAGGCAGCATAGACGGCGCCAGGAAACGGTACGGATAGCAACACCAAGTCCGGTTGGTGCTGCTCGATGGCGGCAGCAGTGAGTTGTTGCAGAATGTCATCCAACAGGGTGGGTGGAGCCGCTAAAGCTTTTGCTAGAGGTTCAAAGGTGGGTTGACTTTGTGCCAGCGATTCGCCGTAGCGAACAAATTCAAAGCGATCGTCCACCGTATCACGTACCACATCCGCCAGATCATTTAGGTAGAGCGTCGCTAAATGTCGGGCGCGATCTTGACTGCCCAGTGCACCGAAGGCCCAAGCTAGAGGATCACTGCCCTCTTCATTAGCGTATGCCTCGAGCGCGGCAAAGCGCGAACCCTCGGGCAGAAAATTCCTGCTGACGATGCGATGGGCGAGGGTGTCGTCGTGTCCTTGTAAAAAACTGATGGTGGGTGTGATGGTGGCGTGATAGCGATGAAACTGCTGCGCAAATGAATTCATGGGCTCGGTATGAGCTTTTTTGGGCAAAGTCAAAATGCTGTCATATATCGCTTGCAACCCTTCTGCCGAGAACAGTTGCAGTACCAGCTCTAATGCCAAATCTTCTTGGGCGGCAGTTATGTCGCGCGAGCGTAGGAAGCCTGTCAGATACGCCGTGGAGGGGTAGGGCGTATTTAGTTGTGTCATCGGTGGGATGAGAGACAGGATGCGCAAGGGGTGATCTGACATGAGTTCAGGATAGGCAAAAAGAGTAGGTGGTCAGCCTATCAAGGTCGAGGCTGGTCGAGTGCAAATCCTGTTATTTTTCATTTTCCAGATGAAACCGGTGCATGAGCCGGTGGATCGCCGGGGCGAACACCAGACCGATGGTAATTAGAAAGATCAGTCCGGCGTACAGTGCATACAGGCCAGCAAACAGTTTTCCACCCTCGGTGTGGGGCGTGTTGACTGGGCCCATGCCACCTAACAGCATGGCGGCATTCAGGAACGCGTCCATCCAGTCGAGTGCCTCAAACCAGACGTAGCCTGTCATGCCTATGGCCAGTGATAGTCCAACTAGCAGCAGGGCCGCGGCACTGTGTAGCAAGAGCCGTTTTATAAACAGCGGGCGCGGGGCGAGTGGGTGATGTTTGGCTTCATACATGGCGTCATCGTCAACCTAGTGAGTCAGCTCTACATAGAGTATCCCAGATTCCGTTATTGTCCTTTCTTTGCTTGAGCGAATTGGCTGGGCTGGTATAACTGATGTGAGCCTGCCTGAGGTATTCGGTGTGGCTGTATAGGAGCCCTCATGACCCAGATCAGTTGTTGAGCCATTCGTGTTTGAATTTTTGTTCAAGTACCCCATCGGTGAGTTTCGTTTCGGCGAGCTCATTTATACGCGTGACTGGCCGGTTAGCGTCATGGGCATACTGTGGGTGGCCGGCGGAGTAGCGCTAGCGTGGCTGGCGTGGCGCCGAGCTGGAATTCTAAGTGTGTCGCGTATGCTGATCATCCTGTGCCTGCAATTGGTAATGTGGGCTTTGGTGCTTTGGGTCATGTGGCAACCTGCGTTGCTGATCAAGTCATTACGAGCCGGTGAAAACAATATCGCGGTGTTGTTGGATCATTCGGCCAGCATGACGGTCATAGATCCAGAGATCACCCGACTGCAGCAGGCGCAATCAGTGCTAAATACTCCGGTGTTTGCTCAGTTAGGGCGAGACTATCCCTTGCGTCGGTATGTGTTCGCTGCCGATGCCACCAAAGTAGACACTTTTGCTACGTTGCCTGAACCGCAGTTAGTCACTCGCATTGGTGATGCCGTGTTACAGGTGCTCAATGCTTCCCGTACTACCCCGCTGGGTGCGGTGGTGGTGCTCAGTGATGGTTCGGAGAACTCCGGTCAGCTTGATCCGGCACAGTTGGCTGAGATCACTCGGTTTGGGGTTCCGGTTCATGTTATTGGCATTGGTCGCGAACTGATGCCGGAAGACATGGAGCTGGACAGTGTATTAGCGCCCAGCACGACTTTACCCGGGAGCAAACTCGCTGCGCGTATTGCGGTCCGCCATGATGGAGCGGGGGTTGCTCGAATCCGTGTCCTTGATGGTGATGCCTTATTAGCGGTTAAAGAAATGCTACTGCCAAAGGACGCACCGCTGAGTACGGCGTGGGTGGAATTTGACTTGAATGATCGTGGTTATCGTGAGCTTAAGTTCGAGTTGCTGGGTTCCGAACAAGAACAAGAGTTGCGTAATAACACCCGTACCCAATTGGTCAATGTCGCCACGGAGGTGGCATCAGTCTTGTATGTGGAAGGTGAACCACGCTGGGAATATAAGTTCATGCGTCGTGCAGTAGATGCCGATAAAAGTGTGCGTTTAGTGTCTATGCTGCGCACCACGACCAATGGGTTGTATCGTCAGGGTGTCGACAATGCCGATGAGCTGCAAGATGGTTTTCCAGCGACGCGTGAAGACTTATTCAAATACGATGCATTGGTGCTGGGTAATGTTCAGGCGGCTTATTTCAGTAAAGTGCAGTTGCAGTTGATGCAGGAGTTCGTGAATTTACGCGGTGGGAGTTTGCTGTTTCTTGGTGGTTCGAGCGCCCTCGGTGAAGGTGGGTGGGCAAACACGGTGTTAAATGACGTGTTGCCGGTCAAATTACCGAGCACAGGTCATAGTTTTCATCGTATTCAAGCACAGGCCATTCTAACTCCACGTGGGCAGCGTGAATCTTGGCTTAAATTCAGTGAGCAGCCCGCTGAAAATATTAAGCAGTGGCAAGCCTTACCGATGCTGGCGGATTATCAAGATGTCGGTGTGCTCAAGCCGGCTGCTTCGGCGCTGATCAATGTCAAAGTTCAGAACAAGGAGCAGCCCTTATTAGTCACGCAGTCTTATGGGCGAGGTCATGCTGCCGTGTTTGCTACTGGAGGTAGTTGGCGCTGGCAAATGAGTATGCCGCTGAGCGATCAGCACCATGAGTTCTTCTGGAGGCAAGTGATGCGTGGCTTGGTTACAGAGGTGTCGAAGCCGGTTGAGTTTGCGGCCACATCTACGGAAGAGGGCATACGAATCCGTGCCACGCTGCGTGATAAAAGCTTTCAGCCTCAACGTGATTTGCAGGTCAGTGCCGTGGTCACTACGCCTACCGGCGACACTGAAAATATTAGCCTTAAACCTTTGGCCGACCAGTTGGGTACGTATGCAGCAAACCTCAAGGCTAATCAATCTGGGACTTTTTTTATAGACATGGTGGCGCGGCGTGCTGGTGATGTGGTGAGTAATGCTCGTACCGCTGTGCATCATGATCAAGGTGGCGCCGAGTACTTTTCACTGCGTCAGAATCGCAGTTTGCTGACCCAATTGGCGACAGTAACGGGAGGACAATATTGGACTACCGATGAGCTTGCGGGATTGCCTGAAGCGATTCGTTTTTCACCGTCAGGCATTACTGAACAACAAACCAAGTCGATCTGGGATATGCCGATTAACTTTCTGTTGTTGTTAGTATTGAAATCAAGCGAATGGGTGTTGCGTCGCCGTTGGGGGATCATCTGATGTTGTCTTCCCTCGCGCATTCATTATTGTGTTTGCACCACTTGAAACGAAACCTGCTCACCTTGTTGTGCTTATCGATGCTCAGTATGGCGGCAGAAGCGGAACTCAGGGTGGTGATTATCGAAGGCTTGGGGGGTGAACCGGCCTACCAGAAGCAATTCGACAAAGAAGCCACGGCTATACAAGTAGCCAGTGCCAGCATTACCCGTGCAGAGCAGGTGAGCAGGCTGACGGGTGCTGCAGCAACACGGGCTAACATCATGGCTGTGATGAAGCAGTGTGCCAGTTCTTTGAATAAGGAGGAT
Organism: Pseudomonadota bacterium; assembly: GCA_947454465.1. Taxonomy (GTDB): domain Bacteria; phylum Pseudomonadota; class Gammaproteobacteria; order Steroidobacterales; family Steroidobacteraceae; genus CAILZL01. The sequence continues at coordinate 29,414 of CANGJP010000009.1, read as the reverse complement.
CGCCTTGCGCTTTATTTGATCGGGCATGGTAGCTACGATGGATATACTTATAAATTCAATCTTCCCGGTGCAGATATTACGGGAGCAGAACTGGTTAGCATGCTGAATGCTGTGAAAGCCGATAATCAGTTGATTGTCGTGACGGGCAGTGCCAGTGGAGCATTGCAAGTATTGCTGAAAAAGGATTCGCGCATTGTAGTCACGGCAACGCGCAATGGTAACGAACGCAATATCACTCAATTTGGCCAGTATTTTGCTGATGCCCTGATGGATGCTAACGCCGATTCTGATAAGAATGGTCGTATTAGTGTCCAAGAGGCGCTTGATATGACTGCGCGTAAAGTCAAAGATTATTATGAGGCAGAGTCACGTCTGGCCACTGAGCATCCTCAATTGACTGGTCTGCATGCCGGTGTCTTTAATATTTCCGAGTTGCCTGGCGAACACACGTCAGTGACCACTGCAAATGCAAGTCTACTTGCACAACGAGAGCAACTGACGGGACAGATTGATGAGCTGCGTTTGCGTAAAGAAAGCCTCGCTGAAGACATGTATTTGCAGCAATTGGAAGTCTTACTGCTACAGTTGGCCGAACTGGATGCACGTATTGACACACAGTCGGGTCAGGCGACCACGGAGGCTGCGCCGTGAAGTACACTGCGCTCATCATTCCACTACTGCTATTCGCGGCTCTACCTGCCGCCGCGCGTGGTATTCATTATGGCGCTGTTACGGATGCGGCGCTGGTAGCCTGCGATCAGCAACAGTGGCGTGGACAGCGGGATGCGGCGGTGCGATGTTATCGGAGTTTGTTTACCGCTACAGCCACTACTGCGACGCGTGCTGAAGTGGCATGGGCCTTAGGTGATGTGAAAACGGCGAATGAATTGTTCGCTGCAGCGATCAAGCAGCGATCGACACCCGCGCTACTCACTCGGTGGGGTGAGCTGTATGCCGAAACGCACCAGAATGCTGAGGCCTTAAAACTCTATCAAGAAGCCTTACAGGCAGATCAACACTTTGCCTTCGCGCAAGTGGGTGCGGCCTCGGTGTTGGTCTATCAATATGCTGCACAAGCTAATGACTATCTGCAGCCTGTGATGGAGGGCAAGGACGTTCCGGCGGGCGCGAAGTTACGTGCCTTATTACTCGCGGCCAGAGTAAATCTGGAGGATAGCGATACCTCACGAGCAGTCGAGTTGCTCAAAGAAGCAACCCTGGTGGCCAGTGCGGCGAAGCTGCCTCAGTTAGAGATTTATGCACTTTATGCGGCGCTAGAGTTATTGCAGTCACCCCTGGGAACCGATATCACTCAGAGTATTTGGGTTAAAAAGGCCTTAGCTGATAATTCAAGTTACGGTGATATTTACGCCATACCTGCTCATTTTTATGTGATTACGCGTCGTACTCGTGAAGCAGTGGATCTGTTCAAGCGTGCCGTGCAGATACAGCCAGATAATTGGGAAGCGCGTGTGGAGTATGGCAGTAGTTTGTTGCGTGATAATCAAATTACAGCAGCCCGTGAGCAAATGGAGGCGGCGTACAAGGGTGATCCTTACAACGTCGTGACCGTTAATACGCTGCGGTTGCTTGATTCATTGAAAGATTACGACGTGCTGGCCTATCCCGACATTACCGATCAACCAGGATCCATTAACCGCGTTCTATTAGACACCTCGCCCATAGTGTTGCGACTGCATAAGAAAGAAAGTGCGCTGTTGGCACCGTATGCACGCAAACTGACCGAGCAGGCGCTTGCAGTGTATAGCAAGCAATTTAATTTCAGGTTGAAGGAACCGGTGGTCGTCGAGTTCTATCCTAACCATGAAGACTTTGCAGTTCGAACTGCCGGGGAACCGGGCTTGGGATTGTTAGGGGTCACCTTTGGCTATGTGGTTGCCATGGACTCCCCATCATCACGCGCAACAGATGAGTTTCATTGGGGTACAACGCTATGGCATGAACTGGCACATGTATTTACTCTTGAATCCACAGACCATCGGGTGCCGCGATGGTTCAGTGAAGGTGTTTCAGTTTATGAAGAGTGGAATACTGGTCCGGTGAAAGGCATCAGCATTCCAGCTGAAGTATACGCAGCATTTAAGGCAGGCAAGGCATTGCCAGTGATAGAACTGGACCGCGGCTTTATACGCCCTGATTCACCTCAGCAGGTGATGGTTTCTTATATGCAGGCGGGGTTGATTTGCCAATTTATTGATCGTGAATTTGGTGCAGCACGATTCAATGAAATGCTTGCAGCATTCAAGCAAGGTCAAGATACCAGTACGGCGGTGCAGGCGGTGTTTAAGCTTGAGGCAAAAGAATTTGATGCGCGGTTCAATGAGTTTATGCATCAAAAGTTCAATAAACTATTCGAAAATTTTGATGCTTGGGAAAATGCTCACAGCACCATGGCGAGTGCTTATGACCGCAGTGATTGGATGACAGTTATTGAGGCTGCGCGTGCGGCGCTCAACATTCTGCCTAACGACGTGGAGCAAGGTAGTCCCTATGTTGCATTGGCGCGTGCTTATAACGTCATGAATCAATCGGCTCAAGCGCAAGCAACATTGGAGACTTACTTTATGTATGGTGGTCATGATGCTGAAACATTGCGCTGGTTAGCTACCCGATTGCTTGAACAAAAAAAATATGCTGAGGCGGCGCGGGTGTTAGATGCAATTAACTATGTCACGCCATTTAACTATGAAGTTCATGGTCAGCTTGGTGATACGTTGTTGATACTTAAACGTCCAACTGAGGCACTTACAGAATTTCAGGCCGCACTTAGGCTTAATCCGCCAGACCGTGCCAATGCACACTTTCGAGTGGCGCAGGCTTTGCAGGCTTTGCAGCGCAATGCGGAGGCAAAAAAGAACGTCTTGATGGCATTAGAAATTGCGCCTAATTTTCGATCTGCTCAACAATTGCTGCTTGAATTAGCTAAATCAAAATAGTGATTTGATATTTTCACATGAGAATGAAACGCACATGAATAACACTGCAACTGAACACGCGACGGACGATCAGAGTATTCGTGCCTTGATGGATACGTTTCGTCATGCCACAACCCGCCTGCGCAGTGAAGTGCGTAAGGTGATCGTCGGACAGGATGAGGTGGTGGAGCATTTACTCATTACGCTACTAGTCGGTGGTCATTGCTTGATCACAGGGATGCCTGGTACGGCTAAGACCTTGTTGGTACGTACCCTGGCCGATGCGTTAGGTTTAAGTTTCAAGCGCGTGCAATTTACGCCGGATCTGATGCCTACTGACATTACCGGTACTGACATGATTGATGATGATCAGGCAACAGGTAAACGGGTATGGACTTTCATTCCCGGACCGTTATTTGCCAATGTGGTGTTAGCGGATGAAATTAATCGCACGCCGCCAAAAACACAGGCCGCTCTACTGGAGGCAATGCAGGAACGCAGTATCACAGTGCGTGGTCAGCGCCATGTGTTGGAAAAGCCATTTCTGGTGTTAGCGACGCAAAATCCTATTGAACTTGAAGGTACTTATCCCTTACCTGAAGCACAGTTAGATCGTTTTTTGTTCAATGTGATTTTGGATTATCTCAGTGCCGATGATGAGTTTGCTGTGGTTGAGCGGTTTACGAATAGTGTTGAAGCGCCCTCAGCAACGGCATGTACGAATGCAGAAGAAATACTGAAGTTCCAATGGCTGACCCGTCAGGTACCGGTGTCGGAAAGCGTGAATCGCTATGCTGTGAATCTAGTGCGTGCCACCCGGCCAAGCGATGTGCTGGCTACGGATAAAGTCCGAAAGTACATTAAGTTTGGTGCCAGTGTACGTGCCACGATGTCGATTACGCTGGCGGCTAAAGCTCGCGCGCTATTAGAAGGGCGCTATCATGTTTCGCATGACGACGTGAAAACCATCGCCCCTGCTGTGTTGCGTCATCGTATGCTCGTCAACTATCACGCTGAGTCAGATGGCGTGTCGGTCGATGATGTGCTGCAACAGTTAATTGCCCAGCTACCGGAATAATACATGGCTGCTGTACCGCAATCGCCTTCTGACAAGTTGCTACAGCCCGAGGTGCTGGCAAGTTTGTCCACTATGGAACTGATTGCGCGTGCGGCAGTGAATGGTTTCTTGATGGGCTTGCATCGTTCACCTTTCTTTGGATTCAGTCAGGAGTTTGCTGAGTATCGTCAATATACTGAAGGCGATGATCCACGTTTTATCGATTGGAATGTCTATAGCCGTACGAATCGCACTTATATCAAACGATTTTTAGGGGAAACTAACAGTCACCTGATGGTTTTGCTTGATGCCAGTGCTTCGATGGCGTTTGCCAGTAAAGGCCGACTGAGTAAATTTCGGTATGGGCAAATCTTAGCGGCGAGTTTGGCGTACTTGGCAGCGCATCAACATGATGCGGTGGGTGCACTGATATTCAGTGATGAAGTGCGTGAATTTCGTGCTCCCTCGGGTCGCAGTGGGCAGTTACATGCCGTGTTGCACTTGATTGATCAAGCTAAGCCAGAACGTAGCACAGATTTGGCGACCCCTTTTTCAAAATTTCGTGATCACGTAAGGCGGCGTGGCATGGTTGCGGTGATTTCCGATTTTTACTGTGACCCTCAAACCATGATGGACGCCGTGCGACCGCTGGCGTTTCAAGGTCAAGATGTCATTCTGTTTCATGTGCTCGACCCGCAAGAGCTCGATCCGACTTTTGATGAGTCGACTTTGTTGGAGGACATGGAAACCGGACAGTGCGTAGAAGTGTCACCGCAAGACATGCAGGAGCTCTATCCGCAACGGGTGCAGGCCCATATTCAAAGTATGCGTGAAGCTGCTGCTAAATCCGGCGCGGATTACGTTTTGCTCAATACTGCTGAATCTCTAGACGTGCCGCTGCGTAATTACTTTCTGTTCAGGCAGAAAAGACGATGAACTGGTTAGCCCCCTTATTCCTTGCTGGCTTTGCGGCGATCGCCTTGCCGATCTGGTTGCATCGTTTGCAAACCGAAACACCAACGCGTCAGGTATTCAGTTCAGCCATGTTGTTGTTGCAGGCTGAACGTCGTGTGCAGGTTAAAAAGCGTTTGCGTTATTGGCTATTGTTGGCGCTGCGCATCATGTTGTTGGGTCTTCTGGCGTTAGCTTTTGCAAAGCCCTTGTGGACGCAGCCACCGGTTGCATTGAATGCTGCCACAGCGAAGATGCATGTTGTGCTGTTGGATACGTCGATGTCGATGCAGGAAAGTCATCGTTGGCAAGCGGCGCTTAATCAAGCGGAAAAAATTATCTCTGAGGTTGGTGCTGCTGATCGGCTGCAACTCATTGCGGTGGCGGATGACTTGCAGGTCATGGGCGGTCCTGTTAGCGCCACGGCCGAAGGCAAGCAGAAAATTCGCAGTCTATTACAGAGGCTGCACGCCAGTTCCGCTCAGGTGCAATATGGCGCGATGATGAACGGATTGGAACCACTACTGGCTGAAGAAACCCAATCTACTGTTGTACATGTCATCAGTGATTTTCAGCAAACAGGGTTGCCTGTGCAGTTTGGTGATTTGGTGCCGCGGAGTGTTAATGGTCGTGTCATCGAAGTGGCGCTGCATGCGATTGCTAAGGGAACGGTGCCTAACTTTGCTGTGAGTCTTGTCGAGCGCGTCGGTACGAATATTCATGTCACGGTACAGGGTTATCACACGGCAGCAACGACATTGACCGTTGCTTTATCCGTTAATGGTAACTCGCGGGGCGTGCTGTCAATGCCCATTCCAGCTTCAGGGATGGCAGTGTTCGAATTTGCAAACGTGTTATTGAATACGGGTAGTAACAAGATTGAAGCCAAACTTCAGTCGGCAGACACCCTGTCTGCAGATGACGTCTTCTATACCGTACTGGAAAATACCGTCGGACAACCTATCGCATTTTTATCTGCCAATCCCTCGGCAGTGGCGGGTACGTATTTGGATGCTGCGTTTACAGCGGCAGGGTCACGTTATGCCTTGCAGCCTGCAAAAATCGAACAGTTTGATGTACGTATGCTGGATCGCTATCGTTTCGTGATTATTGATGATCTCGGCGTGGTTAGTGATCGCCTTGCTTCTGCGCTTGATGCGTATATTCAACATGGGGGTGCTGTGTTGGCTACGCTCGGTGAATGTAGTCAACTGTTGAAAACTTTGCCATTGGTTACGTGGCCAGTTGGCAACGTGGCTAGCGATCAGCAAGGTGAGCGAATGAGTGTTGGTCATGTGGATATGAGTCATGCTGCACTGAGTCGTGCTGCCGGTTTGCGTTCAGTGAATGTTGTTCGTTATGTGCCGGTGACACCAAATCAAGAGTCGCAAATTTTGGTGCAACTGGATAATGGGGCGCCCTTATTGCTTGAACAACGTCGTGGGCAAGGACGAATTATCGTGTTGACATCTGGATTGGATAACACCTGGAATGATCTACCGATACAACCGGTATTTGTTAGCCTGCTCACTGAAATGGCCCGTTACTTATCAGGGGAAAGTTCTCTCAAGCGTCAGCAGCGTGTGGGTAGCAGTTTGCCATTGGACCAAGCCGCTGCAGCCGGTCAAGTCATCGACCCTCTTGGAAAGAATCTATTGTCATTGTCTGATTCACAGCGTGCACGCAGCGTAAAGTTGACCTTACAAGGTGTGTATGAGGTGGTCACCACTGCGGGTAGTTCACTGGTGGCAGTGAATACTGTACCGGATGAATCCAATCTCCTGCCTATGTCCGAGGAGGAGTTTGCCAATTGGCAACGTGGTGTGTCAGTACCTCAGACTGAGGCTGAGGTCGGTTCAACTGCGGGCCAGCCTAGCGGTTACGAGTTATGGCATGTGTTATTGCTGCTGCTGGGACTGGCGGTACTGGCTGAATCCCTGCTGGGTAACACCTATGTTTCGCGACGAGTAGAGGTGCCGGCATGAACCTGCCTGACTCTCCGGTTAAACGTCTTGAACAATACCTTGATGCCTTAACTACACGCTTCAAGCAATTGAGTTATGCGATTGCAGGCGCTGCCCTTGCAGGTGCGCTGCTAATGATTACCGTGCTGGCTGTGTATGTGGCGATGCGTCAAGGATTCACGCTATGGATCGTCAATGTTGCGCGCCTTGTGCTGATATTCGCCATTATCGTGTTGGTGCTTTGGTTCATCGTCTGGCCGTTACGTAAACTAAAGCGTGATCCAGCAGCACTCATTGAGCGGCGTGCACCGCAGTTTGGTGGTCGTCTTGATGCCTTCAATAAAGCGCGCGCCCAGGGCAATCCTTTTACCGACTTGCTTGCTGAAGATACGCTGAAAGTCGCGGATCGTTTTCCACTAAAACACACGATCAGGTCGCGTGAATTGCACCTGCCTATGTGGATTGCTGGGTGTGCGGTGATGGTGTTGTTATGGTTGGCCTTGGCTGGTCCTGGTTTATGGGGTTATGGCACACGATATCTTTGGGCAGGTTGGGCGATACCCAATCTCAAGCCAGCTCAAATTATTTTGGTGAAGCCCGGTGATTTGGCCATACGCAGGGGCGGTAATGTTTCGGTGCAGGCGCAGATGCACGGGTTTGCACCGGCGGAGGCTAGTGTGCACGTGCAATTGAGTGATGGGCAATGGCAGCACGTAGCCATGACGCGCAGTGACGATGGATTTGCATTCACGTTCTTTTCAGTGCGTGAAGCATTGAAGTATTACGTCGCTGCTGCGGGTGTGCGCAGCCCAGATTATACCGTCAATGTCGTTGATCTACCCAGTATCAAGAATCTGAAGCTGACCTACACGTATCCTGCATGGACCGGCCGTAAGCCGCTGGTTCAAGATCCAGGCGGCGATGTCAGTGCCTTGAAAGATACTCGAATTGATGTTGATGTCACTGCCGATGCACCGATGCCTACTGTTGAGTTGGTACTGGATGAGCAGGCTAAGCCACTTACTACAGAGGGTGCAACGGGCAAGAGTGAGTTTACCGTTCAGAAAGCCGGACGCTACTTCTTAGCAGCACGGGTTGCCGGTGAGCAGGTGCGGCTGAGTGATGATTATTTTATCCGGGTGCTCGACGATGCTAAACCTGAAATCAAAGTAATCAGGCCGGGCCGAGATTATGCGGCAAGCAGTATTGAAGAAGTCACGACTCATGTGGATGCCAGTGATGATGTTGGGTTGGATGCGGTCGAACTGCATTACGCCGTCAATGGTTCAAGTTGGCAGACCGTACAACTTGATAAGGGAAAAGCAAAAGTTTCAGAGGATCATCTTTTTGCGCTGGAATCGTTGAATGAAAAACAAGCAGAGCTGAAGCCCGGTGATGTGATTAGTTATTATGCAGTGGCCAAAGATCACAGCAGCACTGTGCGTACGGATATGTATTTTATCGATGTCCGGCCTTTTGATATGCGATTTACTCAGTCGCAAAAATCAGCGTCACAGGGGCAGGGTCAGCCGGGAGAGCAACAGGGTGAAATTTCGCAACGTCAGCGTGAAATTGTAGTGTCTACTTGGAATTTGTTACGTGAGCAGGATGAGAAAAGTGCTATTCAAGGCCAAATAGTCGATAACTCTAAGCTGCTTGGTGAGCTGCAAACTAAGCTTGCCGCACAAGCCAATTCTCTGGCGCAGCGCATGTCGGCGCGTGGTTTAGATTCGACAGACCCAAGGGCTAAAGCGTTTTCCGATAACATAAAACAGGCGATAGCTGCGATGACCCCGGCGGCGCAGAAGCTGAATGCAGTCAAACTGGATGAAGCGATTCAGCCGGAGCAGCAGGCGCTTCAGTACATCTTGCGTGCAGAAGCGGTATTTAATGAGATTCAAGTGCAACAGCAGGGACAGGCTCAAGGTGGGCAGGGCGGTCAACAGCAAGAAGGCCGAGACATGGCGCAAATCTACGAATTGGAAATGGATATCACTAAGAATCAGTATGAGTCACGCAATAATGCAGCCCCAGAGCAGCAGGCCCAGGCTCAAGATGAGTTGGAACAAAAGCTGAAAGAGTTGGCTCGTCGTCAACAACAATTAGCGAATACCACCAAGCAACAGCAATCGTTGACACAGGAACAACGCTGGCAGCAGGAGTCGCTGAAGCGTGAAGTAGAGCAATTGCAGCAGCAAGTTCAGCAATTACAGCAACAGGCCCAGCGGAGTCAGCAGGGACAACAGGGTCAGCAGTCTAGCCCACAAGGTTCAGCAACGCAGGCCGCTGGCAGTCAAACACAGGAGTTACAACAACGTTTACAGAGTGCCATCCGTGCTATGGATGAATCGAGTAATGCGATGCGTAATGGCACGGACAGTGCTGAACGTGCGCGTGCTCAACGTGCGGCGATGGAAGCGCAGCGTCAGCTCAGTGGTGCTGGTGATGCCGTGGCGCGCAATCAGCAGCAGTCACAGCAAAATGCGCTGAGTGGATTGTCGGATCAGTCGGGTCGTTTATATGAAGAGCAGGTTCAGTTTGATCGCAAGCTACAAGATGCGGTGAAAAAATTGCGAGATCAGCCAGAGTCCGAAGCGTTACGGCCAGAGCCGAGTAGCGAAGAGAAATTATTAGCTGCACAAAAGCGTGCGATCGCCTCGCAGTTGCAGCAATTACGACGTGACATGGTCAATGCTCAACGCAGCCTAAAAGAACAGGCGCCGGACACTGCTGCAGAGATTGCAGCGGCGGGCGATAGTCTTGATGACAATAAAATAGAGCAGCGCATGTCAGTAGCAGCCATGTATATCGATCAAGGTGCGGCACCTTATATTGTGGCCAGCGAAAGTATGGTGACTGATAGTTTGCGTGAATTGCGTGATTCATTACGGGATGCTTCTGCGCAGGGTGCTGGCACATCAATGAATAATGATGTAACCAATGATGCTGTGGCACAGGTGCGTGCATTGCGTCAGCAACTTGAGCAGTTGACGCAGCAACAGCGAACCGCGCAGAACAACGCGCAATCCACAATTCGTGCTGGTACACAAAGTCAGAGTGCACAAGGTGCAGCGCAGAACAGTTCGCTGCAATCAGGTCAGACGTCGGCGCAGCAAGCACAACAAAGCCAGGCTGGTGGTCAGAACGGACAGGGTATGCAATCGGGTCCAGGTCAGGTGCAGCAGCAAACACCACAAGCTCAGGCTAATAGCCAGTCAACGGTACAAGGGATGCAAAGCGGACAGACTTCATCGTCTGGTCAGGGCATGCAAGCAGCGCAAGGACAAGGACAGGGACAGGGACAGGGACAGGGACAGGGACAGGGACAGGGACAGGGACAGGGACAGCAGCGTCAGGCTGGGGGCGCCTCGGGTAATGAAGTGGGGCCCTCGGGCAATGTAGCGAATTCGGGCGGTATCCCGCGTAATTTAAGCGGAAATCTAAATAGCACCCTGCAAAGTGCACGTGCCGCAATCAATGAGCTCAATCAACGGGGCCGGCTGGGTCAACAGGAGGCGCAACAGTTACAAGATCTAACGCGTCAGCTCGAGTCGATGCGTCTTGGTACGGGCGATACTAATGCGGCAAGTCGGGATCGTGCTGAGTCAACCGCGTTAGCTTTGATCGAACAGTTGGAGCTCAAGTTGGGTCAGGCCAGTGAGCGTGCGCGCAAGACCAAACAAACGGTGCGCAGTGCGGTGACCGAGCCTGTGCCTGCGGAGTATGAGGATGCCGTTGCCGAGTATTACCGACGTCTCAGTAAGCAATGAGATTGACTGTGGTGTTGGCTGAAATGGATTGCGGTGCTGGCATTCCATTTCCGCAGTTCGGTCGTTAGCGCCGCCAAAGCACCCATGCGCCGGCCGCTAAGCACGCCATGCCTGGCCATGCTGGCTCACGTACTAAGGCAAACCATACTACGCCGCTAAACAATAACGCTGACGCGAGAATAGTTTGATCGCGTCGTTTGGCACTGGCTTGCAGTTCCTTTCTGTATTCATCCATGCCTTCGGATTTGACTGGTAATCGATAGCGTCCTTCAGCGGATTGCATCAACGCTTGTTGAATTAAAGTAGGTACGGTGCGAATAGCTTCACCGATATCAGGTAATTGTTTTTTCCACTCACGCAACACACCCAGTGGACTCATACGGGTATGCATCCATTCTTGCAAGATAGGCTTGGCGGTTTTCCAAAGATCCAGATCGGGATACAGTTCTCGACCCAGTCCTTCGATTTGTAGCAAGGTCTTTTGCAGCAAAATCAGTTGGGGTTGAACTTCCATGTCGAAGCGTTGTGCTGCTTCGAACAGTCGAATTAATACCTGACCAAAGGAAATTTCTTTTAGAGGTTTATTGAAAATAGGTTCGCACACGGTGCGTACGGCTGACTCCACTTCGTCCACGCGCGTACCTGCGGGTAACCAACCAGAATCAATGTGCAGTTGGGCAACACGCCGGAAGTCATGGTTAAAGAAAGCCAAAAAGTTTTCTGCGAGGTAATGTTGATCGCGTGGATCAAGTGTACCGACGATGCCAAAATCAACCGCGGCATAGACGGGATGTTGTGGGTCATCAGTGATCACAAAAATGTTGCCGGGGTGCATGTCAGCATGAAAAAAGTTATGCCGAAAGACTTGGGTGAAGAAAATCTCGACGCCACTTTCGGCAAGTCGTTGGAAGTTGGTGCCGCGTCGGCGTAATTCGTCCATATCACCAATTTGGACACCGCGTACGCGCTCCATTACCATGACATTGCTTCGGCACAAGTCAAAATAAACTTTCGGTGCGTACAACAGTTTGGAGTCCTGGAAGTTATGGCGCAGCTGTGAAGCATTTGCTGCTTCACGCATCAGATCTAATTCGTCAATGATGGTTTTGTGATATTCACGAACAATTTCTAACGGTTTGAGTTTATGGCCAAGGCTCCAATACTTAATGGCTAATTCAGCCAATGCATAAAGGACTTCTATATCGCGCTCGATCAGTCCGCGAATACCGGGGCGCACTACTTTTACAACAACATCGGTACCGTCCTTAAGTTGTGCGGTATGGACCTGAGCAATGGTGGCGGCTGCTAATGGTTCGCTATCAAATTGAGCAAATACACTTGTCACCGATTGCCCGAGTGCACGTTCGATGAGTTCGCGTGCTTGATGACCGCTAAATGCAGGCACACGGTCTTGTAATTTGGCTAGTTCATCTGCAATGTCGACTGGTAGTAAGTCACGCCGAGTAGACAGGGCTTGACCGAACTTCATGAAGATCGGTCCTAGTTCTTGCAATGCTAGTCGTAGGCGTTCACCACGTGTACCAGGATGCTTGTTCTGAAACCAAGCAGTCGGTGAGGCTAGATACGCGAGTTGTAAGGGACCCGCAAAGCGAGTGCCTTGGACAAATTCATCCACACCGTGCTTAACGAGCACACGATGAATCTTTAATAGACGAGTGAATACGCGGAAGTTCATGGGTTAATTAATCACTCTTTGCCTGGCGGTCAAGGGCATTCAGTCGAGCTTCAAATCGTTCAACATCATCGCGCAGCTTATCAACGTCACGAATAAATTCTTCGGCTTCAGTCTGACTGGGTACATCGCGGCCTTCTTCACTCAGGTATTCGCCGGTATTTTGCAGCAAGGTATTACTGAGGCGGCGGCCAAAACCCAGCAGGCTGCGCACGGTATTACCAATTTGATGTGCGGTAACATCACCGACAATGCGTGAGAGTTCTTCTTCGATATCTGGTTTGGCTTGTTTGAGTAATTGGCTAAACGCTTGGGCCACTTCGGCATCGCCTTCAATGCGTACCGAGCTGCCGCTTAATGTCGAGGTGGATGTATGTGTTGCCAGTGTCAGTAGCCCTAGTGGACTGCCAGAGAGTGTGGCATGAGCTTGGCTATCACTTGTTGTACTAAGGCGAATCTGATCTGCTGCAGCACTCATCAGGATTTCAAACGGCAGCCCCGACATCTTCAGGCGCAGTGATTTACCGGCAAGTCGGGCGCACAGTGTGCGTGCTGCGGAAGATGCCGCAATATTGCGATTCAGAGTTGATTCGAGGGCAGTGAGCAGCATGAGATGGGTTTGCTTTAGTGACAGTTCATTAAAGCTTGTAACCACGATGCAGTGCGACAATGCCACCGCTGAGGTTGTGGTAAGAACATTGTTCAAAGCCCGCTTCGCGCAGCATGTTCAGCAGGGTGTCCTGATCAGGAAACTTCCGGATGGATTCAGCCAAATAGCGATAACTGGCTTCGTCATTGGCCACCATCTTGCCGAGCTTGGGTAGCACGTTGAATGAGTACCAATCATAAACAGGCTTCAATCCCGGGGCAGTGGGATGTGAAAATTCCAAAATTAGCAATTGGCCGCCCGGCTTCAGCACGCGATACATGGAGCGTAGGGCGCGTGCCTTGTCAGTGACGTTGCGCAATCCGAACGCGATGGTGACGCAATCAAAGCTGTTATCGGCAAACGGCAGGCATTCTGCGTTAGCCAGCGACCAGCGCACATTGGTGGCCAGTCCCTTGTCCAGCAGCCGGTCGCGCCCATTCGACAGCATGGCTTCGTTAATGTCGGTATGAATCACCAGTCCTGACGCTCCGACCTGTGCCGCCATGCCGATGCTCAGGTCGCCGGTACCTCCGGCCACATCCAGCGCACGTTGCCCCGGACGCAAGCTAGTCTGTGACAGCGTGAAGCGCTTCCACAGCCGGTGTGTACCGCCTGACATCAGGTCATTCATGATGTCGTACTTGCCTGCAACTGAATCAAATACCTGGCGCACCTTTCTGGCTTTTTCAGCCAGGGGTACATCGGTGAAACCGAAATCGGTTTTCTGCTGCGGGTTTGATTCGGGCTGGTGCGGTTCCATGATCAGGCTCGTGCGGGTAAGCCTGTACATTCTAGCGGGTCAGAGGCGGTTACGGGTCAAGTTGGTGAATTCAAACCTTGGTGGGATAGGCAATACCCAGATCGTTCAGGCGATCCAGATACTGCTGCCACTTCTGCGCATGGGTACTGCCCAGTTCGTGCAAATAATTCCAGGTGTACAGGCCGGAATCATGGCCATCATCGAACACGATGCGCAGGGCATAGTGCCCGGTGGGTTCCAGTGACTTGATGCCCACCATGTGCTTGCCCAGTTGCAGGGTTTCCTGTCCTGGACCGTGACCTCGCACTTCTGCAGAGGGCGAGTAGACGCGCAGGTATTCAAAGGACAGTTCAAAACTATTGCCATCGTCAAAGGTGATGGCGAGCAATCTTGATTGGGTGCGCAATTTTATTTCAGTGGGATGCGGCATGGAGGAATATCAAGTCAATTAGGTGCGGCTGGAAACAATAGAGCAATTACGTCGCTATGTTTTTTTGCGCGAGCGTGGGTGGGCAGCATCATAAACTTTCGCCAAGTGTTGAAAATCGAGATGCGTGTATACCTGTGTAGTGGAAATGTTTGCATGGCCTAAAAGTTCTTGCACGCCGCGCAAATCTTGACTGGATTCCAGCAAGTGAGAGGCAAAAGAATGGCGGAACATGTGGGGATGCACATGTTGGCCTAGGCCTTGTTGCTTGGCCCAGGCAGCGACACGCAGTTGTATTGCACGTGGCGTTAAACGCTTACCGTGGCGACTGATAAACACGGCTTGCACATCGTCAGGTATCCGCAGGTTGCGTTCCTGCAGCCATTCCTGCAGAGCCGTGAGTGCATACCGGCCGATTGGCAGCAGGCGCGTCTTACTGCCTTTGCCCAGCACGCGCACCGTGCGGTCAGCCAGATCAACATCACTGAGGTTCAGCCCTGCCAGTTCCGACAGACGCAGGCCGCTGGAATAGAACAGCTCCATGATGGCTTTGTCCCGCTTGTCCAGTTCGGCATCAGCACGAAAGGTGAGCAGTTGTGTCATCTGATCGGCATCCAGTGTGGCTGGCAATCGTTTGGCTGCTTTCGGCGCGCGCACCGCCAATGCCGGGTTGTATTTCAACTGGGATTCACGCATCAAATAGTTGAAGAAACTACGCAAGGTCGACAGACGCCGCTGGATGCTGCGCGGGGCGATGCCACGTCGATGTTCAGCTGCAGCAAATTGACGGACATGCTGATTATCAATCTGATACCAGTGTTCAAGCGCGTGCTGGCTGCGCCATGTATTGAACTCGGCCAGGTCATGCGCATACGCGCTGCCTGTATGTACAGATAAACGTCGCTCACTGTGTAGATGCGTGAGAAATCGTTTGATCCAGAGTTCTGTGGAATCGGTCATCTGATCGGACAAAGTGGTTGCATTCAGCATCCAGGTTATAGAAACATGTTGTCAGTTCAGCAACGACTAGAATTGATTAAGCAGTCCGCGATTTACAATGCGCCCACTGCCGCACTGACTAATTCACCAATACGGTTCAGGAAATCTGTGCTCATGCTTGACTGAAATCGTGACGTTTCGTGGCTACCAATAGCAAGCAAACCATATTCAGCAGTCTTGCCAAGCGGTACTAATGCGGCCGATCCTACTTCCTGAGCATCGTTACCGAATAGGTATTGACGTTGGGTATCTCGTATTTGTCCGCAACGTGGTTTGTTGGATTCGAAAAAGGTCTCGAAAGATTTTAATTCGCTGGCATGGCGATCGATCAAACGCAGGTGGCGGGTAGACAAGCGTGACAATTCCGGAACATCGTTACGCAAGCAGATCATGGTCCAGTGGCTGGCGCCAAAGTCTTCGCGTAATGAAACTTCAAGCGCATCCAGTACTTGTGCGGCACCATGTGCAGCCACTAGGCGACAGGCCAATCGGTGGATCTTGTCGGATAGCGCATCGTTGGATTCAGCGATGTTGACGAACTCGCGAATCTTGTCCTCGAGTTGCTGGTTTTTTTCGCGCAGGGTCTGCACCTGACGTTCCACTAACGACACGGTTTGTGCGCTGCGTTCATGTGGAATCTGCATCTTCATTAACAGGCCAGGATAGCGCTCAAAAAAATCAGGATGCTTTGCCAGATGGGCTACCAATAGGTCGTCGGAAACGGCTGCGTTTTTCACTTCGTTAATCGTGCTTTTTGTCATTTAGGATGAGGTCCGTCTTGATAATGGTTGTAAATATGCGTGCCCTCATTAGAGGGTAATCTGTCCAGTGTAAACACTCACGGCAGGGCCGGTCATCCACAGGTGATGGTCAGGTCCCGGCCAGCGGATCAGTAGTGTGCCGCCGGGTAGATGTACGTGTACAGATTCATTCAATAAGCCAAGGGTGCGGCCCACGGCAACCGCCGCACAGGCACCAGTGCCGCAGGCCTGCGTTTCCCCGGCGCCGCGTTCAAAGACGCGTAGTTTGACTTCATTGCGGGTAACGATCTGCATAAAGCCCACATTGACGCGTTGTGGGAAGCGAGGATGGCTTTCTAGCACAGGACCCAGCGTCGTGACGGGTGCCGTGTTGATGTCCGGCACCAATAAGACGGCATGCGGATTGCCCATGGATACGGCACCAATCTCAACGCTCTGTCCGGCTGCATCAATCAGGTAACGTTCAGCACGCCTTTCAGCACTAAAGGGCAGCGCAGTGGGATCAAATTGTGGAATAGCCATGTCAATGGCCACCTGACCATCGGCGAGTAATTCGGCATTGACCAAGCCGCCTGGGCAATCCATGTTCAGATGGTGTTGTGCGCGTTGGCGCGCGACCAGACTGGCCACACATCGCGCACCGTTGCCGCATTGTTCCACTTCCGAGCCATCGGCATTAAAAATGCGATAGAACAAATCAGTACCCGGTTGGCGGGGAGGGTGGATCACGAGTGCCTGATCGAAACCAATTCCGGTGCGACGATCTGCCAATGCGCGCAGTTGGGCGGCAGTGGGTAAGGCCTGCTCGCTGGCTTCAAACACGATGAAGTCATTGCCGAGTCCATGCATTTTGGTAAAGCGAAGTTGCATTTCTGAAGAATAGCAGTTTGTCTTCGGAATCTGGCGTGCTCTCTTAAAATCTGTAAAGGCATGCGTAGAAAATTTGTGCTTGGCTTTTAATTTATCCCGTTTGCTACTGGTGAGCTGCGCCGGTATGGCAGATAATAAAAAAGTTTCTAATAGGATTTTCTCAGAGGTAGAAAGTGATGCGTCACGTTATGGTGATGAATGCCAAAGGGGGGTGTGGTAAGACCACACTGGCGACAAATGTGGCTGCGCATTTTGCCCAGCAGGGATACAAGGTGGTGCTGGCGGATTACGATCCACAGCGCAGCAGCCTCGACTGGCTAGAGATGCGCCCTGACGATCTACCCAAAATCACTGGCGTGCCTGCCTATGACGATGGTTTGCGTAATGTTTCACGCGACACTGAGGTAGTTGTTATCGATGCCCCCGCCCGTACTCATGGTTCGGAAATGAATGAGCTGGTGCGCCGCGCCGAAACCATTCTTGTGCCGGTTGTGCCTTCTCCCATCGACATGAAAGCAGCTGCACATTTTATGGCTGAGATTCAAGAATTAGGCAGAGTACAACGCGATCAGGCACGCTTGGCCGTAGTTGCTAACCGTGTGCGCGAAAACACGTTGGCATTTGAGTCGTTAGATAAATATCTCGGCAAACTGAAGGTGCCTTACCTCAGTGCCTTGCGTCAATCGACCAATTATTTACGTGCCTATCAGCGGGGTATGGGCGTGCTAGAGTTGCCTGAATATCTTGCCTGGCCTGACTGGCAGCAGTGGGAGCCGATTACGAAGTGGCTGGATAGCAAGAAAAGCCGGCCAGCGTGAGTTCAAAGAAAAAGCGCAGTCTAAAGGCTGCGCTTTTTTTCTTTGGTTTGGTGTGTTACTTCGTTTTTTAGTGGGTTGGTTATAGGCTGCAGTTATAGAGCTGTATTGTTGCGCCCGGGCTGTATTGCCAGTACTTAGAGGTGGTTGCTGGTGCGCTCGGCTTGTCAGGATCAGAAAGGGTTGAGGTGTAATCTAAGCGATTACGATCAGCGCTAAGTTCGAAGGTTTCGGTCAGTCGGGTACGCGCACCCAAAGTTTTATTGTCAATTTTAGTCGTCGTGACGACTAGCTTTTTCTCACCCTCGCCAATCCATAGCCCGGTTGAGTAGCCCATGATATTGAGCTTGGCACTGCTGTCGTCATGAGTAGCGCTGATATGAATGGTGCGTACCAGATCGTTTTCCTCCAACTTTAACAGTACGTCTTTGCCGCTTTTTTCAAATTGAATGGGATAAGGATTCCCCATGGCCAGGGGCAATGCCTTGGGCGCACAGTAGGTCTCTGCAGAGGGCAAAACATCGGCTACGACCGTGGTCTTAGCGGCGGCTTTGTTTGCAATTACTGGGTTAATTGCTGCAGCGATTTTTTGTGCGGCGGCAGCGTGGCTTTTAGGGTCTCCGTATATGGTGTTCCATACTGCAAAGATTGAACTAGGACGCTTGCGGATATCCGGTTCAACGATTGAGCCAGCTAGTTTTCCTGTATCTCCAATATGCTCGCCGGGCCAGCGTGGCGAGGCGTCGTAATTAAAAATAACTTCACGATTATCGGGTAGGAGTAAGTGCATCATATAGACACTGGTGCTGCTTTGTATCCCAGCATAGCCTGCGACCTTGACGGTTTGACCTACTTTCATCAGGTTGGGCGTCACATCCATTCTGGAAAGCTGAGCCACAGAGGTGCTTTCAATAGACCATGATTTCGCAGACGGTTTGTCTGCATCGACTGTCATTTGCATTCTGACATGAGGATTTTTCCACTCAATCTGGGTAATGATGCCAGTGATTTCGATTTGGGGTTCAGCAGTACGGTAGTTGGTAGCCCAACTATGATGAGCAGTTGTGGGAGTGGTGAGAGCTAAGATTAGACCCATCCCAAGTACATAGTGGTTCATCTTGGTTAACCCTGCGCTTTGTGATTTGATTTAGTAATTTACAAGCTGCGCGTTTGTCTGAATGTTGTTTATAGTTAATTCACGCAATCTAAGCAAGTCCTTACCTGCGTTAATCGCCTCGAGATTTTAATCCACTTGCACTCTATGGGTGTATTAATGGTTTGCATCTTGTGCGTTCAATTAGCTCAGTATGGCGGATTCGTATAGGCTACTGAGCAGTCCCTGTTCCAGATTTTCATAACGCAGTCGCAAGTTAAACTCACGTAGAAGGCGCGAGTTATCAACCCGCTTTGATTCATTCATATAAGACAGATAATCCGCGCTTAGGGTCAGTTGTGCCTCATCGAATGAAATTTCTTTAGGTATCGGTAGGTTGGCAAGACGAGCTACCATTCGCATGTATTCCGTCATGGACAATGCATTACCATCACTCACGTTGTACACGCCTTGTAGATGAGTATTCGTCGCGGCGGTAAGACAAATGGTGACTAAGTCATCCACATGGATTCGATTAATAATGGGGGATTCTTCCTGACAAATCACCGGTTCGCCTGAGCGTAGTCGTTCCAGTGGCAGGCGATCAGGGCCATAGATGGCCGGTACTCTCAGGACTACGCGTCGTACATTGTTTTCGGTACACCAGACGCGTGATATTTCTTCTGCACTGGCGCGCCGCTTAGCGCGCGGTGTTTGCGGATTAATTGCTGAGCGTTCATTCACGCGTTGACCCTGAGTGTCACCATACACGCCAGTAGTGCTGATCAAAATAAAAGATTGAGGCAATGCAGGTAATGCATGCAAAAAGCGGTGTAGTCGTGTATCGCTTTCGCCCTGATTGGGCGGCGGCGCAAAATAGAAAATTACGCTATTACTGCTCCATTCGGGTGAGCAATGCTGAGGTCGTAATTGATCTAGATTCAGCGTAATGGGTTGTATGCCTACGGTATGCATTAATCGAACGTGTTGTTCGGAGCGTGCTAAACCATATCGATGTACGATGCTTGAAAGGTAGGGTTGTCTTGAGATGTGTAGACCTAGACGGCAACCTACATAACCACAGCCAACAATAAACAGGGTGATGGGTGTGTTCACTGTGTGGTGTGAATGAGGTTAGTAAAGATCTGTATTGTGGGTATTAGAGATTAATTGCGGCGGTCTTTGCCTTGACGACGTTCGATATTTCGCAGTGCACGCAGACGAGGCAGAGATGATTTACGGCCTATAGCATGGCTGAGTGCCGACTGTAATAATTTAAACGCACCATCTCGCTCGCCACTCACTTCCAGCAAATTCGCTAGCATCTGATAAGTTTCTAATTTCGGCTGAATGCCGATACTGGCTTCCAGATAACTGCGTGCCTTGCCATACAGTTCATTGCGGATACAGCAGCGTGCACAGGTCAATAGTAACGTGGCATCCCGAGGGTGTGAGTTGAGCCATTTTTCTACGGTATGCAGCAGTGCCAGTGGGTCAGTGATACTGTTGGCATCATGGGTCAATTCACCATAGGCCAGTAGTGCAGCTTCATTCCAATGTAAATCAAGCAGTTCACGCAGTGTTTTTTCAGCCCGGTCATAAGCCCCGCATTTCATGGCTGCATGCGCATAAGTGACAGCCACATCAGGACGTTGGTGAATGGCTTTTGGAACCTCGCGCCAAACGTGGTCTAAATTTTGTAATTCTGCTAATGAGCCAGCGGCGTTGAGGCTGTCCATATGAATTTGGGCGATTACCTCATCCAATGCATGCGGCTCTATGCTCATACTGTCGCGTAATTTAGGCTCTAGTTGTTTGAGTTTCTGCCAATCGCCCTGCTGTCGATAAATTCGCGCAAGCAAGCTCAGACCGCGGGTGTTTTGATCGTCACTGGCATCCAATTGCTCAAGGGCTGCTAAAGCAGCATTCAGTTGATTGTGTCGTAATAACATCTCGGCCTGAGTGATGTGTACGGCAGCGCGCTCATAGGGCGCCACGTCCAGTGCTTTGGTTAACCATTCGTCACGTCGTTGATAGGCGTTCTGTAATTCAGCGGCACGGGCTGCGGCCAAATAGTGGACCACTGGATAGGTGGCGCCATAGGCTGAGCGAGTTAGAGTTTGTTCGGCTTTGCTCCATTCGCCCGCAGACAGTTCGATGAGGCCGCGTGCTAAATGTTGTTGACTGCGTTGACGTTGATTATTCAAGCGCAGTTCGGCATTACGTGTGCGTGCTGTGAGTAATCGTGTGCACACGTAGATAGTTGCATATAGGCTCAGCAATAACAGCACTGCGATGGGTATCGACATTTCGATGATATACCCGTGTAGGCTGATGCTCAGCTTGCCAGGGTCCTCCAGCAAAAAACTGGCGACTGCTGCACCAGACACGAGCGAGAGAGCGAGATAAAGGCCGCGTTTCATGGCTGGTTACGGTCTGGTTTTGGTAAGTTGTGTTCCAGTGCAGTGATGCTTTGTTCTAAATCCGGCAGTTCTGGTTTGATATTCAATAGGCTCAGTTGGTGTAATTGCTGTTGTAGGTTAAGGACATCGGCACGCTGTGTGTCTAAAACGATAGATAAGGTAAATATCGCCTGTTTAATCATTGCCTCATAACTGTCCTGATTATGTGTGCGTACTGCCCAAGCTGCCTGCGTGAGTAAAGTTTGCAGTTGGGCTTTTCCTAACAGTTGCGAACCATCGCTGAGGATGGGGGCGGTGTCTTTGCGAATACTGATGAGGGAATGTACCGCCCGACGTAATTTTAACCACATCAAATCGATGCCTGATTCTGGGAGGGGTTCGCCTTCATCTGGATTGCCTGTGGCTTGAATGCGTAAGGGTAGGTGCATGACCGATTGGGCTGCTTGCTGTAATTGTTGTTCAGTGCGCGAATAGAGGCTGGTCGGCACTGCGTGCAGTTGTTGCAACTGTTGCGTCAGTTGCTGCTGAACATATTGGGTTGTTATATCGTTACCCAATGCGGTGAGTGCTGCTGTCAGTGACTTCGTGGCGTTATCGACGTCATGGCCGAGGGTCAGCTGATCCTGAGCAATACGTAGAAGATAGACGGCTTCAATGCGTGCCCATTGTTGTTTGGCCGCAGTGGCGCCTGCACGGATGCCTCCGACTTGTTCATGCACGATGCCTAATTGCGCTTGTAACTGGTCCAGTTGCGCATTGTTTTTTTGCTGCGATTTAATGACGTCGTCCAACTGGGAATGAAGTGCCTGGTTGGTTTCATCTAGCGTACGCGTCTGGGTTTGCAGTGTGGCGATACGTGCACGCAGAATATCCACTCGCAAGATGGCATAAGCCAACCCTAGCAACGCCAGGATACCCACTATGATTAGTGCGGTACGGTTGGTTCCGCGTGATGTGCCAGAAGGATATTCAGATTTAGCCATGCAGCAGGGACTCGTCAGTGAGATGGACTGTAAGTCGTATCAATAGGATTCATCTTAACAGTTCAGTGCGAGCTCGGGTGTGCCAGCGAGTCAGTGAACGGATGAGTTGTGTTTCTTCAGGACTGTCGGCCACGATGCATTCGCCTTGCCACCCGGCTTCTCGTGCGACCTGCGCAATACGTATGCTGCCTGTGAGAAGCCCGATATTTCTTTTGGCAATGACTGTACCGATTAAACGATCCAGTGCGTAGACCATTTCAGTGCTGGTCAATGTAATAAGGTCAATTAAGTTGTTCTCAAGCAGTCTCTGTACCTCTTCTAGCAGATCTTGATGAGGTTGACTTGGTATGCGCCGATAAACTTCTAGGACATCTACCTGACTTCCTCGAGCGATCAGTGTTTCACGCAGTAATTCTCTACCGCCTGTACCTTTGATGATCAGTACCTTGTTAGGTGGGTTGCGTAGTAATGGGTGTTGCAGTAATGCTTCGCTATTGGCAGCCGCTTCAGGTGAGATATCCACTGCATGACCTGCATCGATTAATGCTTGGGCAGTGCTAGTGCCGACCGCTGCGATGCGCGCTTGATTTTGATCATTAAGTAGAGTGAGTCCATGTTGCACTGCATTACTGCTGATAAAAATTAGCAGGTCGTAACGCAGCGTGGGTAAGTCAAACGGATGGGGCTGGATCTCCAATGCAGGAAACAGGGTTACCTGTGCGCCTAAGCGAACGAGTTGAGCATGGAGTGACCCCGCCTGCATTGCAGGGCGGGTGACTAGGATGCTCAGGCCAGTCAGTGGAGGTAATGGATAAGGAATCATTTCAGCAAGGCCAGTAATTGTGCGGCACCCAGCGCCAGTACTCGGCTTGCCAATTGTTCTCCAAGGGCTTCAGGAGCATCACGTAAGCCGTATTGGTGTTCGCGAATGACTTGTTGTCCATTCGGTGCGGCTACTAAGCCCATGAGTTGCAGTTGATCTCCATCCACCGTTGCATAAGCTGCAATCGGGGCCTGACAACTACCCTCCAAGCGTGCGGTGAAGGCACGTTCTGCGCGTACACAGTGTTCCGCATCCGAATCATTGAGGGCGGCACACACTACGCGAGTCTGGGTATCCTCAGCGCGACATTCAATACCAACCACACCCTGTCCCGCTGCTGGAATTGAAGTCTCTATATCCATCCGTTCACGGATACGATGGCTAAGGCCCAGTCTGTCGAGGCCGGCGCTTGCCAGCACGATAGCATCGTAATGGTCTTCATCCAGTTTACGCAGTCGAGTTTCGACGTTGCCGCGTAAAGGTAGGATCTGTAAATCAGGGCGCAGAGCCAGTAACTGGCTTTGTCTGCGCAGACTGGCGGTACCGACTTTCGCACCCTGTGGGAGATCAGTGAATCGGGCAAAATGATTGGCAACAAATGCATCGCGTGCATCGGCTCGATTCAGCATACAGGTGAGCGTTAAACCGTGTGGGCATTCGCTTGGCACGTCTTTCATGGAATGCACGGCAATATCAGCTTGATCGTTCAGTAGCGCCCATTCTAATTCTTTAACGAACAGTCCTTTGCCGCCCACCTGTGACAGGGTTCGATCTAGTACTTGATCTCCCGTTGTGGTCATGGGGACCAGTACAACCTCAAGCCCGTGATGGGTTTGTCTCAGTCGATCCGCAACATGATTGGCTTGCCATAAGGCAAGGCGGCTTTCGCGGGTTGCAATGCGCAATCGGGTCATTAGTGTGTATCGCTGTATATTAATTCGAATGAGAAGATGAAGCGGTAGCGGTGGCTGAGCGTTGTGCCTCTACGGCAAACTGGATTAATGCTACAGCCAATGCCAGTACCACTGGCCCCATAAATAATCCAATGGCACCGAAGGCGTTGACACCACCAAGTACTCCAATGAAGACAGTGAGGGTGGCTACTTCGGCGCGGCCTGAAATCAACAGGGGCTTGAGTAAGTTGTCAATCATCGAGACCAGTAGCGCGCCCCATGCCAGCATGAAAAAACCAGCAAGCCATCGGTCTTGAGTCATCAATAATCCGGCAGCAGGTAACCAGATCAGTGCGGTGCCGACGAAGGGCAGTAATGCAAGCAGCGCAGCCAATACGCCAAACACCAGAGGTGAAGGCAGTCCAACGATAACGAAGGCAATGCTCACCAGCATTCCCTGAAGCAAAGCGGTGAGTCCCGTGCCGAAGACTACTGCACGTGTGATGGCAGACAGATGGTTAAATAATGTATGGCGCTTATCAGCCTGCATTGGAATGAGATCCCTGATCACCGTCAACATGAGGCCACCGTCACGGATGAAAAAGAACAGTAGGAATACTGTTAAACCTAAGTTGGCTACTGAACCGATCACACCAAGGAACAACCGACCACTTAGAGCCGCAAAGGACTGAAGTAAGGAGCGAGTGGCTTCTCCGGCCCAGTTGCGTACTTGTTCAATGCTAATACCTAAGGTGTGTTCTAACCATGGCCAAAGAGCTTGTAACTGGGGATGTTGCGTGAATTGCTGTAGGTCATTGCGCGTTGGATCGGTGAGTAGTCGTTGAATATATTGCAGCAGACTATTTGCCTGATAGATAAATGCTGCGCTGAGGGCCGCCAATGGGCCAATCAATGCAATGAGTGTAACGAGGGTTAGTAGCAATGCGGAATAGTCAGCGCGATCACGCAGTTTGCGGGTCAGGGTTGTGTGCGCCGGACTGAGCAGAAAAGCAAAGAACGTAGCCCATAACAACGGTCCTAAAAAAGGCTCAATAATGCGAAAGCAAGCCAGACCTAGTAGTAACACCGTGGCAACCGCAAAAAGGCGCGCATAAAACCGATCCCTAAATTGATCCGTAGGCGGTGATGCGGGTGGAGACGGGTTTTCCATGGACGATAGGTTCCCGAGAGGTAACTAGGTGTGAATGGTAGCGCCTACCGTAGAGTTCCGCATTGTGAAGTGTCTTTTTTTGTTTCAAGCTGGAGCCTTGCTGGGTGTGCAGTTGCGGCATACCATCAGGGTTAATGAAAACAAAATGAAGCGAGGCGCCATGTCTGAGTCAGTCAATACTGCCAAATTGCTTGAGGCGTTGCACTCTGTGGTGCGGGATGCCGAGGCATTATTGCAAGCCACGTCTACGCAGACTGGTGAGCGGATTGATGCCGTTCGTAGCCGTGCCGAGGAGTCTTTACAGCAGGCCAAATCAAGCCTGAGTGATCTTCAAGATGAAGCTGTGCAAGGTGTCAGGGATGCGGCGGCGGCCACCCATGATTACATCAAAAAAAATCCATGGCAGTCTCTTGGCCTGGCGGCTGGGTTGGGTTTGTTGGTTGGTTTGTTGTTACGGCGTCGCGATTGAAGGATCGTCATGCAAGATGAAGCTAAGTCTAGCAATGGCCCAATCGGTAATTTGCTGAATTCACTCACACAGGTTGTGGCCACATTAGTGACCATGGCGCAGACCCGCTTGGAACTGCTCACTACAGAGCTACAAGAAGAAATTCAACGTGCGGCGTCATTATTGCTTTGGGTATTCCTCGCGTTGTTTACAGCCGGTGTCGGATTGTTCCTGCTGGCCTTGGTGATTATTTTTGCTTACTGGGATACCCACCGGTTATTGGCATCGGTACTGGTGACCTTGGTTTTTTTTGCATTGGCTGGATTCGCAGCTTGGAATTTACGTAAGCGTTTAACTGGCCGTTCTCGATTGTTGGATGGCACCCTAAGTGAACTTGAGCGCGACCGGCAGCAATTGGAAGTAAAGCTGCGGAGGTCACGCTGATGGCAATGAACCAACATGTTAATCGCCGTGGTCAGTTGATCGCCCGTTGTCAGGCTCAGCGTGTCGCGTTGGCAGCACATGTGGATGAAATTGAATCTCGGCTACACGGTACGGATCAATTGCTGGGTACGGTAGTGGGCGTGATGAAGCAGCCCGCGCTGTTGGCATCCGCTGCTGCCATGGCGCTAGCTATGGGTCATGCGGGATGGTGGTCGAAACTCAGTCGAGGTGTGATGTTGCTCGCCGGAGTGAGACGACTGTATCTCATGCTCAGACGCTGACTAAGCACCATAATCAATTTTATAAATAGGGTCCTTGAAGGTGCGATCGGGGAAGTGCTCAGTTTTCATCATGACTGCCCCGAAGCCGTCTTAATACCGCCGCACTGTGGCGACGACTCATAGTAAGTGTTTCGGTGTGATCACGAATTTTTACTTTGTACTGACCATCGTTATGGCGTTCAATGCTATCAATGGCGCGCTCAGCGATTAAGCTGTTGCGATGGATACGGATAAACTGCTCTTCAAATTCAATACTTAGATCTTTAAGTGATTCATCAATTAAATCAGTGCCTGTGCGGTGATGGACAGTGATGTATTTCTGTTCGGCAATAAAGTAGTCAACTTCATGGATTGGAATCATATGGAGTTTATCAGCGCGTTTGACACACAGGTGCGTACGAGCGCTACGGGTGGGGCTGTAATTTTTTAGATGTTGCAGTCTGTTGTTCGATAAACGCGTAGCGTGCTGCAAAGCTCGCAGTAATTTTTCCTGACGAATGGGTTTGAGTAGATAGCCGACTGCTTCAGCCTCAAAGGCATCCAGTGCGTGATCTTCATAGGCGGTGGTGAAAATAATTGCAGGCGGCTCATCAAGATTATTTAGATGTTGGGCGACTTCAATGCCGGACATGCCCGGCATACGCACATCGAGCAGGACGGCATCGGGCTCAAGTAGCTGGCACAGTTGCAGGGCCTCTGCAGCGTTGATGGCTTGGCCGATCAGTTGGTAATCATTCAGGTCGCTTAATAGGCGCTCAAGACGCTCTCGGGCTAGAGCTTCATCATCCACAATAAGTATACGTAGCGAGGATTTAGGTGTGCTCATGTGAAGTCTGATAGGGGAAGCGTAGGATGACGCGATAGGTGTGCGATTCCTGCTGTAATTCAACTTCTGCTCGATCAGGCCAGGCAAGCTGCAGTCGTTGCCGAATGTTATCCAGTGCGATGCCATGTCCAATGTGCGATGTTGTATGAGCGGCGGTACCTATTGGATTGCTGACTGATAATTCAATCTTTTGGCCATCGAAACGGCCAGTAACGCTAATGATGCCACCTTCACTGAGTGGTTCGATACCATGGTATACCGCGTTCTCTAGTAGGGGCTGGATGAGTAAGCTGGGTACCATGACCCTCATTGGTAAGTCTGTAATCTGCCATTCAACTTTTAATCGTTCGCCTAGTCGAAGCGCTTCAATGCGTTGATAAATGCGTGCAATTTCCAGTTCTTCTTTCAGTGTGATCCAGTGGCGCGATTCGTTTAGGTTTGCACGGAACAGGTCTGCTAAATCTTCCACGGCCTGTTCTGCGCGGGCTGGATTGCTGCGCGTAAGTGATGCAATGGTGTTCATGCTATTAAATAGAAAATGAGGTCGAATTCTGGCCTGCAGAGCACGAATGCGCGCCTGTGCTTCCAATTCAATACTGCTGCGCCACTCTGCTGAAACATGAAAATAGCGGAGCGCTAAACTGCTGACGATAAATGCAACCGCGAAAGTACGTAAGAGGAAATGCGCGTGTTGGGAAGGAAATAGATATTCCATTGACTCAGCATTGAGTCGACTGCCGAGTTGATAGGTGGCTTCAGCCACACTCAGCGATGTGCACAGCATCAATAGCAGTGTCAACAAATAGGCCTGATGGGCTGGGTGTTTTTGTAACCACGCTTTACTGCGGCACAGTACGGCGGCACAAATTAAGCCTTCCCAGAGCATGAATAATGAATTACCTGCAAGATCAATCCAGAAACTGAAGTGTAAGGGTTGTCTGGCGATAGTGAGGATGATCGCCACCAGTTCAACAATCAACACCACGGCCAGTGTATTTCCAGCTGAGCAGAAATTCGGTAAATGGAAACGGTCGCCTAGCGCGTGTCTTGAGCGGTCAGTGTTCATGGTTGATCAAACAGTGCTGTTTTCAGACGAAACAACGTCGAAATATCTTCATCACCATGTCCCTGATCAATTAAGCGTCGATATTGGAGTAGGGTCATCTCAATCAACGGTAATTGCGCACCATGTTGTTTGGCCATATCGCGACAGATCATCAGATCTTTTTCATGTAATCGTACCCGAAAGCCCGCTGGGTAATGTTTGTGCATCATGTTCGGTGCACGATTCGTGAAATACCAGCTGCTGCCTGCGCCGTTACTTAGAGTATCAATGAGCTTATCCAGTGGCAGGCCTTCGGCTTTAGCAAAGGCCATGGCTTCAGCTGCAGCTTGAATTGCTCCTGCGCAAAGAATTTGATTGGTTGCTTTGGCAGCTTGGCCGAGGCCGCTCTCACCAAAATGCGTAATTGTTTTACCCATGGCACCCAAAACCGGTTGAGCGCGGGAAAATGCATTGTCGCTGCCACCCACCATGATGGCCAGTGTGCCAAGTCGTGCGCCTTCCACGCCGCCGCTGACGGGTGCATCCAGAAAATCACAGCCTAATGAGGAAAGCCGAGATGCACATTGGCGTGCCGTGACGGCACTGACTGTTGAGCAATCAATAATTAGTTGGCCGGTTCGAAGATAGGGCTCCAGTTGTGTGACGATGTCGAGTAAGTCTCCATCTGCAGACACACAGATCACCAGCGCATCACAGTAATTAATGATCTGCGGTAAGGTTTCAACCACCGTGCACTCAATGCGTTCAGCAAATGAATAAGCTTTAGCTGTGTTGCGGTTCCACACGGCCGTAAGTAGACCCTGTCGATGCAGGTTGCTAGCCATGCCTGTACCCATGGCGCCCAGTCCAATAAAGCCTGTTTTCATCGTTGGTAAATCATGGGGGTTGTTGATTGTCGACTAAAGTCACTTCGACGCGGTGGTTTTAGTTACACCAGGTATCAATTTGAGCTTTAGCGGCGGCGATCGCTTGTGCAATTTGTTTGTCATCCAAGTAAGTTCTTTCACCCTTGGCATCGAGGGTGTAGAGGTGATGGCTGGTCGTGATGTTCTCATATTTGCCCTGTGCATCTAGGCATTGTTTGGCTTTATCGGGGGCGGTTATTTCAGTGGCTTTTTGTTTTTCTGAAGCCGATGGTTTGGCGATGGCTTGTGCCTTCGCAGTCGCATCACGTGCTTTGAGTTCAGCTGCCACTTGATCTGCTAGGGCAGATTGATCGGTTCGTGGCGTTTGTTTTTTAGATATGGGTTCGGCAGCTAAGCCTTGTGGCTTGTCTGTGTATTGGACACGGCCATCTTTATCAACGAATTT
>CANGJP010000008.1 GCA_947454465.1 Pseudomonadota bacterium | reverse complement strand
TGGTGATGCCTGGCGACAACATCAAGATGGTGGTAGAGCTGATCTGCCCGATTGCGATGGAAGACGGGCTGCGTTTTGCGATTCGTGAAGGTGGCCGTACGGTCGGCGCCGGCGTCGTCGCAAAAATCCTAAAGTAATCGTTTGTAAATGAGATCAGGTGAAGTTTCACCTGATCTTTGCTGAATTAAAGTAGAGAGAAAGTCATGGCTACCAATCAAAACATCCGCATTCGCCTTAAGGCCTACGATCATCGCTTGATCGATACGTCAGCTAAGGAAATTGTAGATACCGCAAAGCGCACTGGAGCAACCGTGAAGGGGCCGGTACCGCTGCCAACCAAGCAAGAACGTTTCACGCTGCTTACTGCGCCACATGGCGATAAGGATGCGCGTGATCAATATGAATTGCGTACTCACAAGCGGTTGATGGATATCGTTAATCCGACAGACAAAACTGTTGATGCGTTAATGAAGTTGGATTTACCTGCGGGTGTGGACGTTCAGATTAAGTTGAATTGAAGGTGAGGTCGCTGCGTCCTGCATTCCGGTGCGGGGCGTAACGGCGGCTGCATTGGTCTATTGGAAAATATTTGAATATTCCGGTAGTTTTTTTGCTGCCAGGGCTTGCAATCAGGATCGTTATCACTAGAATGCACGCCTCTTTACACGCCGAGGTCTGGCCCTAACGGGGTACCGCTTGAGCTGTGCACCGTGTCAGGTGCGCTTACTCAGCGGTAATCAGTAGGTTAACTTTGGTGGGGTGGGTGTGTTGCCCGCCTTAATTTTTCGTCGGTAACGGCGATGTGAATTTCAGCGTTCGCCAATCGAAGCGAATGTGGTGAGATGAGGAATTTTAGATGAGCACTGTCAAGACCTTAGGTCTGGTCGGTCGCAAGGCCGGCATGACGCGCGTGTTCACGGACGCTGGTGAGTCGATACCAGTGACTGTGATCGAAGCGTTGCCAAATCGCGTGACTCAGGTCAAAACGACCGAGAGTGATGGCTATCGAGCCGTGCAGGTTGCTTATGGCACTCGCAAGCCTTCTCGTGTGGCTAAATCGCAGGTTGGTCATTATGCGAAAGTTAAAGTTGCTCCCGGTTCTTCCATGGCTGAATTTCGTTTGGCTGATGGTGAAGTGACTGATGTTCAGCCAGGGGCGGAGCTCACGGTTGCCCTGTTCGAGGCTGGTCAGGTTGTCGATGTTGCGGGAACGACCATCGGTAAGGGTTTTGCCGGTACGATGAAGCGCCATAACTTCGGTGGTGGTCCTGCTTCTCATGGTCACTCTGTGACCCACCGTGCTCCGGGCTCAATAGGTCAGCGCCAGACTCCGGGTCGAGTGTTTCTCGGTAAGCGGATGTCTGGTCATATGGGTGTTGAGCGTCGCACCATTGAGAACCTTAAAGTGGTTCGCGTGGATGCGGAACGCAATCTGTTGCTGATTCGTGGTGCTGTTCCGGGTGCTCCGGGCGGTGAAGTATTTGTGCGTCATTCTGTGAAGGCTGCTCGTCGCGCTGCTCGCGTCAAGCAGGCTCCAACTAAGAAATAAGTAGTAGACCATCATGAAGCTTAAGCTGGTCAACAAAGGTGCGCAGGCTGGAGAGTTGCAGGTATCTGATGCAACCTTCGCTCGTGAGTACAACGAAACATTGGTTCACCAAGTGGTCGTGGCCTATATGGCCGCGGGTCGCGCGGGGACTAAGCGTCAATTAAGTAAGGCGGAAGTTCGCGGTGGCGGACGCAAACCTTGGAATCAGAAGGGAACTGGTGGTGCGCGTGCTGGCTCCATTCGCAGTCCGATCTGGGTCGGTGGTGGGCGTGCCTTCGCTGCGCGTCCTCGCGATTATTCTCAGAAAGTGAATCGTAAGATGTATCGCGCTGCGTTGCAGGTGATGTTGTCTGAGTTGGCTCGTACTGATCGTTTCTCGGTGGTTGAGTCGCTAGAGATTGAGGCTCCAAAGACCAAGTTGTTGATCGCTAAACTGAAAGAGTTAGGTCTTGATCGTGTGTTGGTGTTGGTTGAGGCGTTCGATGAGAAGCTGGAGTTGGCTGCACGTAATATCCCCTATGTGGATGTGCTGTCTGCTGCGTCGGTCGATCCGCTCAGTCTTGCTAAATTCCAGCATGTGTTGGCTACCGTGGGTGCTGTTAGGGTGCTCGAGGAGAAACTGGCATGAGTCAGGTTAGCAAAGAACGTATGTTGAGTATCTTGGTTGCGCCGCATGTTTCTGAAAAAACTGCGCGTGCTGCACAGGATGGAAATCAAGTTGTGTTTCGTGTTCGGCGTGATGCGAGCAAGCCTGAAATTAAAGCGGCTGTAGAAATGCTGTTTGAAGTGAAGGTCTCGGGTGTCAATGTTGTGAATGCGATCGGAAAGCAAAAGCGTTTCGGTCAGCGTCTCGGTTGGCGCTCGGATTTCAAGAAGGCCTATGTGCGGTTGGCGCCGGGTCAAACCATTGAATTTTCCGGCACCGAAGCCTGATTCGGGTCGTGTTAAATATTAAGGGTAGCGAAAGCTAACGAATATGGCTCTGATTAAAGCTAAACCAACATCACCTGGACGTCGTTTCCAGGTAAAGATTGACCGTTCACACTTGCATAAAGGTGAGCCGGTTGCCTCGCTAGTGGTGTCAAAAAACTCTACCGGTGCGCGCAATCATTTCGGTCGAATCACGACTCGCCATCAAGGTGGTGGTCACAAGCAGAAGTACCGTATGGTTGACTTTCTGCGTGATAAAGATGGGATCGAGGGTAAGGTTGAGCGTTTGGAATATGATCCAAATCGCAGTGCCCATCTCGCCTTGGTTCTGTATGTCGATGGTGAGCGTCGTTATATTATCGCTCCTAAGGGTGTGAATCCTGGTGATGCCATCGTGTCGGGTTCGGAAGCGCCGATTAAGGCTGGTAATGCCATGCGCCTGCGCGACATTCCGGTCGGTTCAACTGTTCATTGCGTTGAGTTGAAGCCTGCTAAAGGGGCTCAGCTTGCTCGTAGTGCCGGCGGTTCGGCTCAGTTGGTAGCGCGCGAAGGGTTGTATGCAACCATTCGTCTGCGTTCTGGTGAAATGCGTAAAGTTCACGTTGATTGCCGTGCCACTATAGGCGAGGTGAGCAACGGTGAACATAACCTGCGCAGCTACGGTAAGGCCGGTGCAAAGCGTTGGCGTGGTATCCGTCCGACTGTGCGTGGTGTGGTGATGAATCCTGTTGACCATCCGCACGGTGGTGGTGAAGGTAAGTCTGGACAAGGTAATCCGCATCCCGTCAGTCCGTGGGGTTGGAAGACCAAGGGTAAGAAGACCCGTCATAACAAGCGTACCGCCAGCATGATTGTGCGGCGTCGTAACTGATCCTTAGAGGAATAATTAAGTGCCTCGTTCGATCAAAAAAGGTCCATTTGTGGATCAGCACCTAGCTAACAAGGTGCGTGTGGCTGTTGAAAAGAATGACCGTCGTCCGATTAAGACGTGGTCCCGTCGTTCCATGATCCTGCCGGATATGGTGGGCTTGACGATTGCCGTGCATAACGGACGTCAGCACCTGCCGGTTCTGGTTTCTGAAAACATGGTCGGTCATAAGTTGGGTGAATTTGCGCCTACGCGTACGTTCAAGGCCCACTCTGGCGACAAGAAGGCTTAACTATGCAAGTTGCTGCTAAGTTGAACAATGCGCGTATATCGCCGCAAAAATGCCGTTTGGTTGCGGACATGGTTCGTGGCAAGCCGGTTGGTCAAGCGCTTGCTACGTTGCGATTCACGCCTAAAAAGGGTGCGGATCTGATTTTGAAGGTGCTCGAATCAGCTATTGCTAATGCTGAGAATAATTTGAGTGCCGATATCGATGAATTGAAGGTTCAGTATATAACGGTGGATATTGCTCCTGTTCTGAAGCGGTTTCACGCTCGTGCGAAAGGTCGCGGCGCCCGTATTTGGAAGCGTAATAGCCATATTTCAGTCACAGTGGGGGACGGCAAGCAGGACTAAGGCTTGGCCTAGTTTTGTAAGCGTTAAAGAGTTCAGCACATGGGTCAAAAAGTAAATCCTGTTGGTATTCGCCTAGGCATCACACGCGACTGGACGTCGAAGTGGTTTGCCCCTTCGCGTAATTTCCCGTCGTTCGTTCATGCCGATTTTTTGGTGCGTGAGTTACTGAAGAAGAAGCTCAATGAGGCGGCTGTCAGTCGTATTCAAATTGAGCGCGCCGCACGTAAGGTCAATATCACTATCCATACAGCACGTCCCGGTGTTGTTATCGGTAAGAAAGGTGAGGATATTGAAAAGCTGAGAGCGCAAGTGGCTAAGTTGATGAAACTGCCGGTTGCTGATGTCCGCATCAATATTGCTGAAATCCGTAAGCCGGAATTAGATGCACAGCTGGTTGCTGAAAGTATCGCGCAGCAATTAGAAAAGCGTGTGATGTTCCGTCGTGCCATGAAGCGCGCAGTCATGAATACCATGCGTATTGGCGCACAAGGTATCAAGGTTCGCTTAGGTGGCCGCTTGAACGGTGCAGAAATTGCTCGTACTGAATGGGTTCGTGAAGGCCGTATTCCTCTGCATACCTTCCGCGCTGAGATCGATTATGGTTTGGCAGAGGCCAAAACTACATATGGCATTATCGGTGTCAAGGTGTGGATTTTCAAAGGCGAAGTGTTCACTGGTCGCGATTTCAAGCCAGCTGATGACTCGCAGGCTCCAGTTGCTGAAGCGGTTGCTTAAGGTAAACGGAAGATTCAATCATGATGCAACCTAAGCGTACAAAATTCCGTAAGCAGTTTAAGGGCGGTTTGGCTGGTTTGGCTCAGCGCGGTAGCACTGTTGCCTTCGGTGAATATGGCCTTAAAGCTGTCAGTCGTGCCCGTATGACTGCGCGTGAGCTCGAAGCTGCGCGACGTGCGATGACCCGCTATGTTAAGCGTGGTGGTCAAGTGTGGATTCGTGTATTCCCAGATGTGCCCATTACCAAAAAGCCACTCGAAGTTCGAATGGGTAGTGGTAAGGGTAGCGTGGAGTACTACGTTGCCAAGGTTCTCCCTGGTAAGATTTTGTTTGAGATGGAAGGTGTGTCAGAAGAAATCGCTCGTGAAGCGTTTCGTCTGGCTGCATCCAAGCTGTCTGTTGATACCCAATTTGTGACTCGTCAGGTGCGGTAATGGACGCTAAAGATTTACGTCAAAAATCCACAAATGAGTTGCGTACTGAGTTGCTGCAACTGCGTCGTGAACAGTTCAATCTGCGTATGGCCCTGGCAACGGGACAGGCTGTAAAGCCAGATCAGTTCGGTAAGGTTCGCAAGAACGTTGCACGTCTGAAGACTGTAATGGGTGAGCAGGCTCGTGCCGCCAAAGGTAGTAAGTAATGAACGATCAAGTGACAACTGCCGCTGCTGAACAAAAGACGATTCGTCTGTTGACCGGTAAAGTGGTCAGCAACAAGATGCAAAAGACCATCACAGTTTCTGTTGAGCGTCTCGTAAAGCATCCTACGTACGGCAAGTATGTTCGTCGTACTACCAAGTTGTTGGCTCATGATGAAGCCGGTGAATCGCGTGAAGGCGATGTGGTTGAAATCGTCGAATGTCGTCCGTTGTCGCGCCGTAAGGCATGGCGTCTGGCTCGTGTTGTGACGCGCGCTTAGGCGTAAAACCCATCGTAACAAGTTACGCCAACGAATATAGCTAGATAGAGTGGAAGCTTAAAATGATTCAGATGCGGACACTGCTCAAGGCAGCCGATAACAGCGGAGCACGCAGCGTGATGTGCATCAAGGTGCTGGGTGGATCCAAGCGCCGTTATGCCAGTGTCGGTGACGTCATTAAGGTGAGCGTCAAAGACGCTATCCCGCGCGGTAAGGTAAAAAAAGGTGAGGTTTATGACGCAGTCGTCGTGCGAACCCGGCAGGGTGTGCGTCGTGCTGATGGATCATTGATCCGCTTCGATGGTAATGCTGCAGTGCTGTTGACTGCAAAGTTGGAACCGATTGGGACGCGTATTTTCGGACCAGTGACTCGTGAACTACGTAATGCCCGGTTCATGAAGATTATCTCCCTGGCGCCCGAAGTGCTGTAAGCGCGCGGAGTAAAGAGACTATGAGCAAGATTCGCAAAGGTGATGAGGTCGTTATCTCGGTTGGTCGTGATAAAGGCCGTCGAGGTACTGTTAGCGCGGTTTTAGAAGATCGCGTTATCGTTGAGAATTTGAATATGGTGAAACGTCACACTAAGGCGAATCCACAACGGAATATTCCGGGTGGAATCGTGCAGAAGGAAGCTTCCATCCACATTTCTAATGTGATGTTGTGGAACACCGCTGCGGGTAAGGGTGATCGTGTTGGCTTTAAGGTGTTGGCAGACGGCCGTAAGGTGCGTTGTTTTAAGTCCAATGATGAGGTCGTTGACCGATAATGTCTTCCTCTTCGAGGGCTGGCATGGCGCAACGTTCATTAATTGGTCGCACAGGTATAAATAAATGGCAAGGCTGAATCAGGTTTATCGTGAGAAAATCGTTACCGAGCTGAAGAATTCGCTCGGCGTAGCGAATGTCATGCAGGTGCCGAAGATCACTAAAATCACGGTCAATATGGGTGTGGGCGAAGCTGTCGCCGACAAGAAGATCATGGACAATGCGGTTGGTGATCTGACTAAGATCACTGGGCAAAAGCCTATTGTGACGCGTGCTCGTAAATCGGTTGCAACCTTCAAGGTTCGTGACGGTCAGCAAATTGGTTGTAAGGTCACATTACGTGGCGCACGTATGTATGAGTTTCTTGATCGTTTGATCTCGATAGCTATGCCGCGTATCCGTGACTTTCGTGGTGTTAGCCCGCGTTCTTTCGATGGTCGGGGTAACTATAACTTCGGTGTGAAAGAGCAGATTATCTTCCCGGAAATTGCTTACGATCAAATCGACGCAATTCGCGGTATGGATATCACTATCACGACAACGGCAACTGACGACAAGCAAGGTCGTGCGTTGCTCGAAGCATTTAATTTTCCGTTCCGTAAATAAACGGCAGGGGTTGGCAGGCAATGGCTAAAACATCGATGATCAACCGTGAGATTAAGCGCGAAGCGCTGGTCAAGCGTTATGCGGCTAAACGTGCCGAGTTGAAAGAGATCATCCGCAACCCGAAATCGAATGATGCGGATCGTGAGGCTGCAGTAATCAAGCTGCAAGCTTTGCCCCGCGATTCCAGCGCGAGCAGAATGCGTAATCGCTGTGCGATTACCGGCCGCCCGCGCGGCTACTACCGGAAGTTTGGTTTGTCACGAACCAAGCTGCGTGAAGCCACAATGCGTGGTGACATTCCGGGCCTCGGAAAGGCCAGCTGGTAACAGCTGGAACCACTGGAGCAAATTAAATGAGTATGACGGATCCAATTGCGGACTTTCTAACCCGTATTCGTAACGGTCAATCTTCAGGTAAATCTGAGGTTGTCTGCCCTGCTTCTAAATTGAAACAGGCGCTTGCGGCGGTGTTAAAGAACGAAGGTTATATCGAAGATTTCACGGTCACCCCAGTGGACGGCAAGCCGACGCTGTGCGTTCAGTTGAAGTATTACGATGGTCGCCCAGTTATTGATCGCTTAGAACGTGTAAGTAAGCCTGGCCTGCGTGTTTATAAGCGCAAGGACGAGTTGCCAACCATTCTAGGTGGTTTGGGTGTTGTCATTGTCTCTACCTCCAAAGGACTCATGACCGGCCGTCAAGCCAGTCAGAGTGGTCATGGTGGTGAGGTGTTGTGCATCGTCTCTTAAGGCGCTGTGCAAGCATTAACTGTAGAGAGCTGCAAACATGTCTCGAGTAGCCAAACAAGCAATCACTCTGCCTAAGGGTGTGACTGCGACGATTACAACCGATTCAGTGACTGTAAAAGGTGCTAAGGGAAGCATGAGTCTTTCCTTAACTGAATTAATTGAAGTGATTCAAGATGGTGATCAACTGAGAGTTAACCAAAAGGTTGAGACTCGTCAGTCCAATATTGAGGCCGGGACGACACGCGCACATCTTGCAAATTATGTGACCGGTGTCAGCGCGGGCTTCGAGCGTAAGCTTGAGTTGGTTGGCGTTGGGTACCGTGCCGCTGCACAGGGCAAAGCGCTGAACTTGACGTTAGGTTTTTCACATCCGGTTGTTTATGCCGCGCCTGAGGGTGTGGTCATAGAAACGCCGAGCCAGACTGAAATTTTGATCAAAGGTATTGATCGTCAAAAGGTCGGGCAAGTGGCAGCAGATATACGTGCGTATCGTCCACCAGAGCCTTACAAAGGTAAGGGTGTTCGTTATAGCGGTGAGAAGATTGAGTTGAAGGAAGCGAAGAAGAAGTAATGTTTCAAGCTCACCAGATTAGGACACTACGTCTGGTTTGGGTTCTGCATTACATGGCGGTGAGGCCGGTTAACAAAGGTTCTCCGGTTCACACAAAGACAGAAGAAAGTTAGGCAAGAGATCATGACAAAGAAAGTGCAACGTTTGCGTAGGGCGACTCGCTCCCGCGCCAAGATTCGCGAGCTAAAGGCCTTGCGTCTGTCGGTGCATCGCACCTCGCAGCACATCTATGCTCAGATCCTTGATCCTGAATCAAAAGTGCTTGCTGCTGCTTCTACGGTGCAAAAAGTTTTGCGCGAAGGTGTGAAATACACCGGTAATGTTGATGCCGCCGCTGCCGTTGGTAAGGCGATTGCTGAGGCCGCAAAAGCCAAAGGCATATCTGAAGTGGCTTTTGATCGTTCGGGTTACAAGTATCACGGTCGTGTTAAAGCGCTGGCAGATGCAGCGCGTGAACATGGTTTGCAGTTCTAGGTAATAAGTTCTTCTCTTGCTTTCATTAATAGTAAGTGGGCTGATTGAGAAGAGTGCTAGATGTTGAGGAATCGTAATGGCTAGAGTTGAAAAAACTGCCGCTCCTGCAGATGAGTTTATTGAAAAACTTATCGCAGTTAATCGCGTCTCGAAAACCGTAAAGGGTGGACGTCAGATGAGCTTTTCTGCACTAACAGTAGTTGGTGATGGAAACGGCAAAGTTGGCTTTGGTTACGGTAAGGCTAAAGAAGTGCCTGTCGCAATCCAGAAGGCCATGCAAGCTGCGCGCAAGCGAATGGTTAGTGTCAATCTGAAGGGTACAACCCTGTTCTATGCGGCTAAAGGTCGTCATGGTACTTCAAATGTATACATGCAGCCTGCATCAGAAGGTACTGGTTTGATCGCCGGTGGCAGCATGCGCGCTGTGTTTGAAGCGGCTGGTGTCAGAAACGTGCTGGCAAAGAGCTACGGCTCTCGTAATCCGATTAACGTTGTTCGTGCAACAGTGGCTGCTCTTGAGTCGTTGCGTTCACCTGATCAGATTGCTGCCAAGCGTGGCAAGCGTCTTGAAGAAATTGTGG
Organism: Pseudomonadota bacterium; assembly: GCA_947454465.1. Classification (GTDB taxonomy): domain Bacteria; phylum Pseudomonadota; class Gammaproteobacteria; order Steroidobacterales; family Steroidobacteraceae; genus CAILZL01. Next base: position 52,413 of record CANGJP010000008.1, on the reverse strand, counting down.
GCTAATATCATGGCCAAAACTCCACCTAACACTGCTAAGCAAGTAAAAGTCACTCTGATCAAGAGTGTGTTTGGTCAGATACGTGCCCATCGCGAAACTATTCGTGGTTTGGGGTTGCGCCGTATACGTGACTCTCGTGTTTTGGGCTATACCCCTGAAGTGCGCGGCATGATTGTTGCTGCTCGACACTTGTTGCAGGTTGAAGAGCTCTAATCCCTTCGTTCGATTAACGAATCTAGGGCTTTGATAAGGCATTGAGGTTGATATGAAACTGAATTCAATTTGCTCGGCACCCGGCGCACGTAAGGCGCATCTCCGCGTTGGGCGTGGAGCATCGGCTGGTCAGGGTAAAACTTGTGGACGAGGGGTAAAAGGTCAGCGCGCCCGTAAGGGTGGATATCACAAAGTCGGTTTCGAAGGCGGACAAATGCCATTGCAGCGCCGTCTGCCCAAGGTTGGCTTCCGTTCTAAGATGGCCGCTACGGTTGCTGAGGTTCGCTTGAGTGAGTTGGCTAAGCTTACCGGTGAGCTTGTCAGTGTTGAAACTCTTAAGGCGGCTAATCTGATTCCTCAGCAAGTTGAGCGTGCACGTATTGTTTCTTCAGGTGCTGTAACTAAGGCGTTCACTGTTCGCGGCGTTCACCTCACTAAAGGCGCGCTTGCTGCAGTTGAGGCGGCTGGCGGTAAAGTTGAGTCTGAGGTAGCGGCGTAATCCGTTATCGAATGAGACAGTATAGTGGCTACTAAACCTCAAAATTCCAATCCAATGGCACATTTCGGCGATGTCACGCGCACCGCTGAATTGCGTCATAGGCTGTGGTTTTTGATTGGTAGTTTGATTGTGTATCGAGTCGGTACATTCATCCCTGTTCCTGGCATTGATTCCAAGGCCTTGGCTCAGTTTTTCGCAGAGCAGTCCGGCACGTTGTTGGACATGTTCAATATGTTCTCCGGTGGTGCCTTACAGCGGTTGTCCATTTTTGCGTTAGGTGTCATGCCTTACATTTCAGCTTCCATTATCGTGCAGATGATGGGTGTGGTGATGCCTGAGTTGGCTTCAGTTAAAAAAGACGGTGAGGCAGGTCGTCGTAAACTGACTCAATACACTCGATATGGTGCGGTTGCACTTGCTGTTCTACAGGGTGCTAGTGCAGCGGCTGCTTTCCAAAAGCAGGGCGTTGTTATCAATGCCGGTCCTCAGTTTATTATCATAGCGACTGCCACTTTGACGGCAGGTACCATGTTCCTCATGTGGCTGGGTGAGCAGATCACTGAACGTGGATTAGGGAACGGTATTTCAATGATTATTTTGTCTGGCATTGTTGCAGGTCTGCCTGCGGCGATTGGCGGCACGTTGCAGCAAGTCAGTAATGGAGAATTGAATGCGTTGGTTGCGTTCGTTCTCTTCGGTATGGTGGTTGCAGTGACTTGGTGCGTGGTGTTCGTCGAGCGTGGCCAGCGTAAAATTCAAGTTAATTACGCTAAGCGTCAACAAGGAAATCGGATGATGATGGGTCAAAGTACTCATTTGCCATTCAAGCTAAACATGTCAGGCGTGATACCCCCGATTTTTGCCTCGAGCTTATTACTTTTCCCTGCGACTATTGCCAATTGGTTCGGTAGTGCAACTGAGCCGGGTGTAATTCAGAATTTCTTGCAGGAGCTTTCTGCATCGTTAAGTACCGGACAACCTGTACATATGGTTCTGTATGCAGCCCTGATTGTGTTCTTCTGTTTTTTCTATACCGCGCTGGTGTTCAATTCACGCGAAACGGCTGAGAATCTGAAAAAATCAGGTGCCTTTATTCCTGGTATTCGTCCAGGGCAATTCACTGCAGATTACATCGATAAGGTGTTGACCCGGCTGACCGTGTGGGGTGCGTTGTATGTTGCTCTGGTCTGTCTTTTGCCGGAGTTCTTAGTAGCGCAATTTAAAGTGCCGTTCTACTTCGGTGGTACGTCGCTCCTGATCATGGTGGTTGTGATCATGGATTTCCAGGCTCAGGTGGCAGCTCATTTGATGTCAAGTCAGTATGAAGGTTTGATGAAAAAGGCAAACCTGAGCGGTTACGGTAAGCGAAATTAGTTTATTAAAAGCTGTTGGTTGTAGGCTTTAAGCTTTGTGTGTCAAAGCTTAAAGCCTACAGTCTGCGGCTCAATAGCACCGACTGAATCAGGTCGGGTTGGGAGATTGAGTTATGAAAGTACGGGCTTCTGTTAAGAAGATCTGCAAAAACTGCAAGATTGTGCGTCGTAGACGTATTGTGTATGTGATTTGTGCTGATGCGCGCCACAAGCAGCGTCAGGGATAATTATTAAATTGTAGGTTGGGTGGGCGGATTGAGTTGCCGCCTTTTTTAGGTTAAAGTTCCGCGCTTTTCGAGCCGGGAGAGGTCGAGATGGCCCGCATAGCTGGCGTCAATATTCCAATGAACAAACACGTATGGGTTGGTTTGACCCATATTTATGGTGTTGGTCGTACTCAGTCACGTAAGGCCTGCGAGGTGGCCGGTGTAAAGCCGGATACACTCGTTAAGAACCTAACGGATGCTGATGTGACAGCGCTTCGTGCACAGATTGCTACGCTCTTGGTGGAGGGTGACCTGCGCCGAGAAACCTCCATGAACATCAAACGGTTGATGGACTTGGGGACCTACAGGGGAATCCGCCATCGTCGTGGTTTGCCACTGCGTGGACAGCGTACCCGTACCAATGCACGTACTCGCAAGGGTCCGCGTAAGGCAGCAGTCAAGATGAAGGCGCCTCCTGGTAAGTAATGTATTTTAGGTTTGATTCCGATCTCCTTATTTAGGCGGTCGGGATTACATGATTGATTAACGGTTTCGTATAGCGGGTTTCAAGGCTAATGGCTGATAACAAGCAACAGGCGTCTGGCGCCGGTGCGGGTAAAACCCGCAAAAAAGTAAAGAAGCATGTGACAGATGGCATTGCTCATGTGCACGCTTCTTTTAACAACACGATTGTCACTATCACTGATCGTCAGGGCAATGCGTTGTCATGGGCGACTTCCGGTGGTTCTGGCTTCCGTGGTTCACGTAAAAGCACCCCATTTGCTGCGCAGGTGGCTGCTGAAAAGGCCGGTACTGCTGCTCAGGAGCACGGTCTGAAGAACGTTGAAGTACGTGTTAAAGGTCCAGGCCCTGGTCGTGAATCTGCAGTGCGTGCCTTGAATGCATGTGGGTTGAAGATTTCTAACATAGCGGATGTCACGCCCATTCCGCACAACGGCTGTCGGCCGTCGAAAAAGCGTCGTGTTTGATCACTGCGCTCTTAACTCAGGTGTGAGGAATTAGAATATGGCTCGTTATATAGGTCCAAAGTGCAAGTTGTCCCGTCGTGAGGGCACTGACCTTTTCTTAAAGAGTGGTGTTAAATCGCTGGAGTCCAAGTGCAAGCTTGAAGTGCCTCCCGGTGGCATCAAAGGTGAGCGTAAGTCTCGTCTGTCCAGCTACGGTTTGCAGTTGCGTGAAAAGCAAAAGCTGCGTCGTATGTATGGCATTTTGGAACGGCAGTTCCGTGGCTATTACACGCACGCGGCGGGTCGTCCAGGCGCTACAGGCGAAAATCTCCTAAAGTTGCTGGAAGGTCGCTTAGATAATGTAGTTTATCGCATGGGTTTTGCTGCAACTCGTTCCGAAGCTCGCCAGCTAGTCGGTCACAAAGGTGTGACGGTTAATGGTGAGTTGGTCAATATCCCTTCGTATCAGTGCAAAGCCGGTGATGTGATCGCTGTTCGCGATGACGCACAGAAGCAGGCACGCATTCAAAATGCGCTGCAGATTAAGGGTCAGGTTGGTTTTCCACCTTGGGTTGAAGTGGACGAGAAGAAGCTCACTGGCTTGCTAAAGCAGTTGCCTGATCGCGGTGACATTCTCCAGGATATCAACGAAAACCTAGTGGTTGAATTGTATTCTAAGTAATTTGCGGTTTGAAACTTCATGCTGTGATTGGCATGAAGTCTCTGTTGCTCCTTTTTAATATAGGTGATGCTCCATGCAGGCATTTGGTGCTGAACTCCTTAAGCCACGCGTAGTGAAGGTAACTCCGACTACCGCGCGTCATGCGAAGGTTACGATTGAACCGTTTGAACGTGGTTATGGGCATACGCTCGGTAATGCCCTGCGTCGCGTTTTGTTGTCATCCATGCCCGGTGCGGCAATCACCGAAGTCGAAATCGACGGTGTGTTGCATGAATACACCAGTGTAGAAGGCGTGCAAGAAGACGTGGTTGAAATCCTGTTGAACCTCAAGCAGGTGGCTGTACGTTTGAATTCACGTGATGAAGCTGAGCTGCGTCTTTATAAAAAAGGCCCAGGCCCTGTCACTGCCGGTGATATTCAGTTAGATCATGATGTGGAAATCATCAATCCTGAATTAGTGATTGCGAATCTCACTAAAGTCGGTGAGTTAAGCATGACTCTTAAGATTGAGCGTGGTCGCGGTTATCGCCCGGCGACGCAGGTTGGTGCTGAAGGCTCTGCTCGCAACATCGGTCGCTTGCAACTCGACGCATCTTTCAGCCCTATTCGTCGCGTTACCTACACGGTTGAAGCTGCTCGTGTTGAGCAGCGCACCAATCTAGATAAATTGCTGATTGATATCGAAACCAACGGCACGATCGATCCTGAAGAAGCCATTCGTCGTGCGGGCTCGATTCTGAAAGATCAGTTGTCTGTTTTCGTTGATCTTCAAGGTCAGGAAGAGGGTACCAGCAAGACAGCTGAAGAGCTGTATGATCCAATCTTGTTGCGTCCAGTTGACGAGCTTGAATTGACTGTTCGTAGCGCAAACTGCTTGAAGGCTGAGAATATTCATTACATCGGTGATCTGGTTCAGCGTACTGAAGTTGAATTGTTGCGTACGCCAAATCTCGGTAAGAAGTCACTGACTGAAATTAAGGAAGTGCTTGAAAGCCACGGCCTGAGTTTGGGTATGCGACTAGACAGCTGGCCTCCAGTGAGTCTGCGTCGCGAAGATGAGCGAAGCATTATTTAAAGGCATACGGATCGTTTTACCTGGGGTAATTCGATTCGAACGTAAGTAGTTAGAGTAGAACCATGCGTCACCAACTTTCCGGTCGGCAATTAAGCCGCAACTCTTCTCATCGCGCGGCGATGTTGAAAAATATGGCTGTATCTTTGTTACAGCATGAGACCATCCGTACTACTTTGCCGAAAGCAAAGGAATTGCGTCGCGTGGTCGAACCCTTGATTACTATGGGTAAGAAGGACAGCATGGCTAATCGCCGTGTTGCTTTTTCTAGGTTGCGTGACGAGGCGGTGGTCACTAAGTTGTTCGAAGACTTGGGCCCTCGTTTCAGTGCCCGTGCAGGTGGCTATACACGTATTTTGAAGATGGACCCACGTCCTGGTGATTCTGCACCGATGGCCTTGATGCAGTTGGTTGATAAACCAGTGGCTGCTCCTGCTGTTGTCGAAGAGACAAAATCAGAAGAGGTTGCTGCTCCTGCCAAGAAGCCACGTGCAAAGAAGAAGCAGGCTGAAGGCTGATTCTTAGTGCGTTATTCCGATGAAATGAAGCCGAGCAATGCTCGGCTTTTTGCATGGTGGGACTACAGTGCTCCTTCATGCTGTTGGTTTGATCTACCCGTTGCGCATCTGCTTGGTGCAAAAGGCATCTCAGTGCCAGATGCATCATCTATTTTGACCTTGAATGTAAAAAAAACGTTAAAGATGGCCTGTTTTTTTAACATGTATTTCACGTTTGAATATTTGTATAGATTTATTATTCAAATAGATAAATAAACTTAATACAATGGCTATGCTCAATAAGCCGAGGCATCCATTGCCGAAGTGCGTTGACAGTTACTGACTCCCGATCAACTTAATATTGGAACACCACACATGAACGCAAAATTAGTAATCAGCGCTTTGGTTGCTGCTCTGGCCCTGTCTGCTTGTGCTAAGAAGGAAGAAGCTCCTGCTGCTCCTGTTGCTGAAGCTCCTGCTGCTCCAGCTCCTGTTGCTGAAGCTCCTGCTGCTCCAGCTCCTGAAGCCGCTGCTCCAGCTCCTGAAGCCGCTGCTGCTTCTTCAGCTCCTGCTGCTAAGTAATCTTTTTTTGATTACTTGATGAATCGAGGCGGATGGGTGTAAGCCCATCCGCCTTTTGTTTTATTTGAGGATAGGGTTTGGATTGTGCCCGTTAGTTTGCGTGAAGTTCGCAGTTCTGTTGAGGGGCGTCGCTGGATGGAGCGCGTCTTTCCAGAGTACGTTGACTCCCTCACGGCAGGGTTGTCTCACACTGGTAAATACCCCGTATTCAGTGAAGGTGGATATCAGTCGGATTTACTATCAGGCTGGTTTAAAGACGATAGTTCGATTCCTTTAGTGCTGATGAAGCAAGACCGTCCGGTTGGATTTGCGGTGATAGCCAAGCCCGCAGGGCAATGGCGTAGTCAGGTTGACTACCGTATGAGTGAGTTTTTTATTATCGCTTCATCTCGTCGTTTAGGCGTCGGTCGTGAGGCCGCAGAGCTGATATTCAAACGCTTCGCGGGACGCTGGGAAATTGTTGAGAATGCAACCAACAAAAATTCCATCGCATTTTGGCGATCGGTAGTTAGGGCGTGTTCTGCAGGCCAATTCCGTGAACGTATCGAGAATGGTGAAGTTAGGCAGTACTTTGATTCATCGCCGATGAGACCCACGCCCCGTTGAGTTGCGCTCCTGGATGTTTGGTTGAGTGCGTTTCAGCACTGGAGCTAAATAGTGCCCTGTGTGAGATCGCTTTACGGTGGTAATTTGTTCCGGAGTCCCGCAGGCAATCACCTCGCCGCCGCCGCTGCCACCCTCAGGGCCAAGGTCAATAATCCAGTCGGCGGTTTTAATAACATCTAAATTGTGTTCGATTACGATGATGGTGTTGCCTTCATCGCGCAGGCGGTGGAGCACTTTCAGCAATTGCTCGATGTCGTGGAAATGCAGACCTGTCGTAGGTTCGTCGAGGATATAGAGTGTACGACCGGTAGAGCGTTTGGAGAGTTCCTTGGCTAGCTTGACGCGTTGGGCTTCGCCCCCGGAAAGTGTGGTGGCGTTTTGTCCTAATCGTATATACGACAGCCCTACATCCATCAGTGTTTGTAGCTTACTGGCAATGGGAGGGATAGCGTTAAAAAAGGTCAAGCCATCTTCAACGGTCATCTCTAGGACTTCATGAATGTTTTTTCCCTTGTAGTGAATGTCGAGTGTTTCTCGGTTATAGCGTTTGCCCTTACAAACGTCACAGGGCACATACATGTCCGGCAGAAAATGCATTTCTACCTTGATGACGCCGTCGCCCTCGCAGGCTTCGCACCGACCTCCTTTTACATTGAAGCTAAATCGGCCCACCTCATAACCGCGCGATCTGGCTTCGGAAGTTTGAGCATATATTTCGCGTATCGCGGTGAAAACACCGGTGTACGTCGCCGGATTGGAGCGAGGTGTTCTACCGATCGGGCTTTGATCAATATCAACCACACGGTCGATGTGTTGCAATCCTTCAATCCCATCGCAGGGGGCGGCATCCGTGCTGTTATCGTTAAGGTGCTGGGCTACGTGTTGGAATAGCGTGTCGTTAATAAGTGTCGATTTACCGGATCCTGATACTCCAGTGACACAGGTCATCAGGCCAATGGGGAAATCCACGCTTACCCCACGCAAGTTATTGCCCGTGGCATTGATGACACGCAACTGTGAGTCTTTGTGCGCAGGATGACGCTGTTGTGGTAACGCGATGGAGCGTCGGCCAGATAAAAACTGCCCAGTGATCGAATTAGGGTCGGCAATAATGTCGGCCGGTGTGCCTTTCGACATGACTTGCCCACCATGAATTCCAGCGCCAGGCCCAAGATCAACAACGTAATCGGCATGCCGTATGGCATCTTCATCATGTTCAACGACAATGACTGTGTTTCCTAAGTCTCGAAGATGTAGCAAAGTGGCGAGCAACCGATCATTGTCACGTTGATGCAAGCCGATCGACGGTTCATCCAGGATGTACATGACGCCCACAAGGCCAGAGCCAATTTGACTGGCTAGGCGAATACGTTGTGCTTCACCGCCCGAAAGTGTTTCAGCGCTGCGGTTTAAAGTGAGGTAGTCCAAGCCCACATTAGTCAGGAAACGCAGCCGATCGGCAATTTCCTTACGGATTTTGTCGGCAATTTCACCGCGCCATCCGGGTAAGGTCAGTGTTTCGAAGAAGTCCAGTGCGGCACCAACACTCATTGCAGTGATATGGGAAACGGAATGATTGCTAATAAATACATGTGAGGCGGCTTTGTTGAGTCGTGCGCCACCGCATTCGGCACAAGGTCGGCTGCTCAAGTATTTGCGAAGCTCTTCACGCACAGACATGGATTCGGTTTCGCGGTAGCGACGCTGCATGTTAGGAAGGATGCCCTCCCAAGTATGGCTACGTTTGGTGATGCCACCTTTTGCATCAATGTAGCGAAATTCAATTTTTTCTGTGGTGCCATCCAGTAATAGTTTTTTTACTGATGCAGGTAGTTTTTTGTAAGCCGCATCGACATCAAACTTGAAATGCTTGGCTAGGGATTGGACGAGTTGGAAATAATAGGCATTGCGTCGATCCCAGCCGCGTACTGCCCCCTCTGACAGCGACAGTTCTGGATGATGCACGACCCGTGCAGGGTCAAAAAACTCTTGTACGCCCAAGCCATCGCAAGCGCTGCAAGCACCAGACGGGTTATTGAATGAAAAAAGCCGAGGTTCGAGCTCCATGAGTGAATAGCCGCACTCAGGGCAGGCAAAACGATTAGAAAACACCCATTCTTTCGCTGGCTTTTTATCGCCCTCAGAGGGCATGGTGACCACTTTGGCGGTGCCATTAGACAGCCGCAGAGCGGTTTCAAAGGATTCAGCGAGTCGCTGTGCCAGGTCAGCACGTACCTTGAAACGATCCACTACCGCATCGATGCTGTGTTTACGTTTGGCATCCATTTTAGGCAGGGCATCCAGTTCATGGACATGATGATCAATTCGCACACGCACAAAGCCTTGCGCCTTAAGTTCATCCAGAACTTGTTGATGCTCGCCTTTTCGTTCTTGAATCATAGGGGCCAGCAATAACAGCGCCGTACCCTCGGGTTGTTGCAGGACTTGATCGACCATTTGGCTGACGGTTTGTGCAGTAAGATCAATGTGATGATCAGGGCAGCGTGGCGTGCCCGCACGGGCGAAAAGCAGACGCAGGTAATCGTAGATTTCAGTGACCGTGCCGACTGTCGAACGCGGATTGTGTGAAGTTGATTTTTGCTCGATGGCAATGGCGGGAGAGAGACCTTCAATCGTGTCCACATCCGGCTTTTCCATGACAGATAGAAATTGCCGCGCATAGGCAGAGAGCGATTCCACGTAGCGACGTTGACCTTCGGCATAGATGGTGTCGAACGCCAGCGATGATTTTCCGGAACCCGACAGTCCGGTGAACACAATCAGTTTATCCCGCGGAAGATCTAAATCGATATTACGCAGGTTGTGGGTGCGTGCACCCCGAATTCGGATCTCTGACATGATGTGTTGCTGACTTGTGCGTAAAAAGTTCAAGGATTGGCCAAGAGGCTTAAACCTTGCTTGGAGTCTGAGCGGACTTGGTACTATACGCAGCTTAAATGTCAGGCAAAACCTATTCATGATCCCAATGACGCTATGGCCACTGAAGATTCATTAATCACCCCCGAGTCTGCGCCCATTAAGCACAGTCTAAGCGCGCGCGAGCGCCGAACGGTTGCGGCTTTAGCAGGTATTTATGCCACACGCATGTTAGGACTGTTTTTGCCACTGACGGTGTTGTCGCTGTACGTCTCGTCCTTGCCTGATTCCACACCGGTTAGGGTCGGTTGGGCGATGGGTGCTTATGCATTGGTACAGACGTTGTTTCAGTTGCCGTTTGGTCGTGGCTCTGATCGTTTCGGTCGGCGTCCGATGATTGCCTTCGGTTTGATACTGTTCCTCTTGGGTTCGTTGCTAGGCATGGTTGTCCATACTTTTGCGGGTGTGGTGATTGCCCGGGCCTTGCAGGGTGCAGGTTCCATGTCAGCTGCCGTGACGGCATTGCTCGCCGATCATACTCGTGATGAAGTTCGTACCCGTGCCATGGCCTTTATTGGCATTAGTATCGGGGCATCCTTTGTACTGTCATTGGTGGTCGCTCCGGTGCTCGACACGGTGCTCGGTATGCATGGTGTATTTGGTGTAATGGCGGTGATGGCGCTGTTGGGCTTGGCGCTGCTGCAGTGGGGCGCGCCTCATGATGTTGATCCGGTTGATCGTAAGATTGCTGCTAAAACATCACTCTGGCGCGTGGCATGGATGGCCAGCTTGCGAAGTTATTTTGTAGGCGTTTTTGCGCTACATTTTATTTTGGCGGTTACGTTTATGTCGGTCCCCCAAATTTTGGTCAATGCCTTGGGTATTCCAAAGGCAGATCACTGGCAGATTTATCTGGGGGTTTTTTTAGTGTCGTTGGTGGGCACTGCCTTGTTTGTTCGGAGTGTCGAGCGGGTGGCTCGACCTAACCGTGTCACCCTCATCGCCATTCTGGTTGCAGCTGGTTCGCAGGCGCTGTTAGCCGTTGTGAGTGGGCAGTTATGGCCGATGCTCATCGTTTTTGCCTTGTATTTTGCGGCGTTTAATTTTCTTGAAGCTAGATTGCCTGCAGCCCTGTCAAAAGCGGCTCCGACGTCAGATCGCGGCGCGGCGCTGGGTGTATTTGGGACCTGTCAGTCGCTAGGCTCGGCCTGTGGTCCGGTGGCCGGAGGCGTGATCGCTGCTCGATTTGGCTATGGTGGGGTATTTTGGCTGAGTGCCGGCATGGCACTGCTCTGGGCCTCGGTGGTGACTCTGTCCGCCGCAGACGCTTGAGTGAACGGATGCTGACCGGGCCGCGACAAGAGACTACAATGATCACCCGCTCAATCATTAGATTTACTTCGGAGTACCGTTCTCATGGCACGTGGTATTAATAAAGTTATCCTCGTGGGTAATGTCGGCAAAGATCCCGAAACGCGTTACATGCCTAACGGTAAAGCTGTGACCAATTTCAGTTTGGCCACTTCCGATGGTTGGACGGATAAACAAACGGGTGATAAGCAGGAGCGCACCGAATGGCATAACGTGGTGCTGTTCGAAAAGCTGGCCGAGATTGCCTCGCAATACCTGCGTAAAGGCTCACAGGTTTATATCGAAGGTAGCCTGCGCACACGCAAATGGCAGGACAAAGAAGGTAAGGATCGTTACACCACAGAAATTGTAGGTCGAGAAATGCAGATGCTCGGTGGTCGCGGGGGTGCGGGTGGTGGCGAGTCATCCATGAGTGCCAGCGGTGGATCGACTGATCGTGGTGCTCCTGCCTCGCCAGCCTCCCAAGCGGATGACGTTGGCTTCGACGACGATATCCCATTCTAAAGTAGCGTTGCGTGTGTGATATCTGCGGCGTGCGCTGATTGGCCTCGGTTAGCGTACGCTGAATCCGTGCTTGATGAAAATCGATTTGCCCATTGGGCTGCGCATAAAATCCATAAATTTGCCGGCATCACCATGGGCCGTGCGGGTTAGTGCCACGGGGTACACAATGGCCGGATGGCTGCTGGCTGGAAAATAATCAATGATCTTCACGTGTTTGGTTGTGAAGGCGTCCGTTGCATAGACGATACCGAGTGGAGCTTCTCCTCTTTCGACGAAGGCCAGTGCGTTGCGTGCTGAATCGCTGCGTACTACTTGGGGTGCAATATCATTCCATACACCGAGGTTGATTAATGCCGTGCGGGCATACTTGCCAACAGGTACCGAATCAGGATCGCCGGTGGATAAGTGACCTGTGCCCAGTGCAGCGGCGAGCGGGAATGCCTGAGTAATCTTAAGATGCAGTTGGCTATCAGTTGGCGCAATGAGGACTAATCGATTGGTCAATAGATCATCGCGGCTTTGCAGGTTGATCAGCTTGCGAGCTTGCAGATAGTCCATCCATTCAGTGTCTGCTGAGAAAAACACATCAGCTTGAGCGCCCGCTTCAATTTGCTTGGCCAAAGTTCCACTCGAGGCGAACGAAAATTTAACGGGCTGATGGGTGTGTATTTCAAATGCCTGGCCGATTTGATTGAGTGCATCAGTGAGCGAGGATGCAGCGTAGATCAATAACGGAGCAGGTGCCGACGCGGCTGAAGAGGGTGGTGCAATCATTGCTGCAAACAGCAGTATCAGGGTTAAAGGTAAAGCACGCATACGGGTTGCAGTGGCGCGTTTCAGGTGAGCTGTTGTTGGAGACGGTTTATGCTGGGGTAAACATGGCCACGTAGGGTCACGGTTTTGACTAACACCCAGATAGGTAATCCACTACGCAGGTGTAATTCGCTTGCGGCAACAGTGGTGATACGAGCCACGAGCGTCGCACCACCAATGTCGATATTCACCAGTACGGCGTAGGGCTCATCTGGTGTGAGGCTAACGATGCTCCCTCGTATGATGTTGCGCACGCTCAGTCCATGGGGCATTGAGGTGGCGAGGATCAAGTCGCGTGCCAGTAATTGCACTCGCAAGCGTTGGCCCGTTTGTAGAGTGCCGATGTTCACGTTCAGTATGGCATCGCCGATAGCAAGTTGAGCTAGTCCGCTGGGGTGATCAATCGTCTGCACCTGTCCTTCAATGACCACGCCCAGTGCATCGTTGCCAATGAGTGAACGCAGTTCGGGTCGCCTACTGATTGCTGGGAGATCGCCTTGTGTGATGACCTGACCGTGCTGTAGTAATAACACTTCCGTGGCCAGATGCAGTAGTTCATCAAATTGATGGCTGACGTAGATCATTGGAATGTTCAGTTCATCCCGTATTTCTGCCAGATAAGGCAGCAGTTCTTCACGATGTACTCCATCGAGTGAGGCGAGAGGTTCATCCAGTAACAGCAGGCGCGGCTGAGACAGCAGCGCACGGCCGAGAGCTACTCGCTGCTTTTCTCCACCGGATAAGTGTTGGGTGTGTCGCAATAACAAAGGGGTTAGGCCAAGTAACTGAACAACCGTGTCGAATTGGAAACGGACGGAATGCTGTTTGTTACGCTGCAGTCCATAGCGAAGGTTGCCCTCCACGTTGTAATGTGGAAATAAGCGTGCATCCTGAAAGACATAGCCAATGCGACGATGCTCTGGAGGTTGATTGATGCGACGGGTGGTATCCAGCAGTACGTTGTCGTCAAGCTTGATATAACCCGAATCAGCAGATACGAGTCCTGCAAGTAAATTCACGATAGTGCTTTTGCCACAGCCGGAGCGGCCGAACAGGGCCATGACACCCGAGTCGGTCATCTTAAATTGCACGGAGAGGCTGAAGTCTCCCTGCTGTTTAGTCAGCTCTACAGTTAACATGATGGGCGACTCATACGGTGTGTCCAAAATGGCGCCGTAATGAGCGGGCGAGCACTTCGGCCAGCACTAAGCCCGTTAAGCCAAGTAAACAGGACAGAGTCGCTAAATGCGCCGCCGTGCTGCTACCGCTGGGTGACTGTAAGGCGGAATACAGGGCAAGGGGTAGGGTTTGCGTTTCACCGGGAACATTGCCCACAAAAGTGATCACGGCGCCGAACTCACCTAAGCCTGCGGAGAATGCGGTCACGATACCCGCTAGAACACCCGGTAACATTAAGGGCAGGGTAACGGTACAAAAGCAATTCATCGCGCTGGCGCCAAGGGTGCGCGCTGCCTGTTCCAAACCGCGGTCTACCCCCTCCAACGCAATGCGTATTGAACGCACCATCAGTGGAAGCGACATCACGGCCGTGGCAACAGCTGCGCCGGTGCTAGTGAAGACCAGTCGTATGTTGAAGTGATCAAATAACCATGCACCAATCGGGCTGCGAATACCCAATAGCATTAACAACACATAGCCGATCACCACGGGTGGTAAGACCAATGGTAAGTGCACGATTGCATCAAAAAATAGGCGACCGGGAAAACGTCGGCGAGTAAGCAGCCAAGCAATGCCAATGCCGATAGGAAGGTTAAACACGACGCTACGCAAGGCGATGCTCACGCTAAGTTGTAGCGCTTGTATTTCAGTGGCGGTGAGGGATAGCCAGTTGGGCATCATTCGTTATGCATTAACAAAACAGTACTGGGCAGGCGTAAGGGCGGCATGGGGTTATTGTCGCGTGGTGTGACTAGGTGCTCCATAGGCGGTCAAACTGAAATTAGGTTGCAATGAGCAATGAATAGGCGTCACCTTCATTTAGCTGTAAACATTCAAAACGAACATACCACAAAGTTGCTCTCCGTAAGGACAGAGAGCAACTGGGTGCGGTAGGGCTTTAGCTGCGCAGGGTGGCTACGCGTTTTGCCTGCTCTTCGAGTTGCGCTAACTCAGCCTTGAATGCGGCAATGCGGGCGCGTTCCTGTTCCACTACTTCTGCGGGCGCATTAGCCACGAAGTTGGCATTGCTGAGTTTGTTTTCGCACTTGCCAAGTTCTTGTGCAGTTTTGGCTTTGCGTTTTTCAATGCGCGCCAATTCGGCATCAATATCATCGATCAGTTCTTTTAATGGCGCATAAAGCGATCGACCATCAACGACTTGCAAGGCAGTGGGCGGTAAGCTTCCTTCATCATTGACTTCAATGATGTCAGAAACATTGGCTGCGCCTTGTACTAAGGTTAAGTTGTCAGTAATGGCTTGCCAATCTCCAGCTTGTGAGGCTTTAAAGTAGAGCGTGATCTTGCGTGATTGCGGTACGTCTAACTGACCACGAATTTGGCGTGGGCCAAGAATGGCTGCTTTGATCGGTGCAATGGCATTATCGGCGGCCAGGTCAATCGGGAAGTCTTCTGTTTTTGGGTACGACTGCAACATGATGGTCGTACCGGACTTACCGGCAAGCGGTGCAATCGCTTGCCAAATTTCTTCAGTAATAAATGGCATCAACGGATGCAGTAAACGCAAATAGGCTTCAAATACATGTAGCAAGGTTTGGCGCGTGCCGCGTTTTTCTTGTGCAGTGGCTGAGTCGGATTGCAGTACGGGTTTGCATAGTTCGAGATACCAATCGCAGTATTCATACCAAGCAAATTCATAGAGTGTTTGTGAGGCTAGATCAAAACGGTATTCATCAAAACGTTTACGAGTCTGTTCGATGGTATGGCCCAAGCGTGAACGAATCCACCGGTCGGCGACCGAGTAGTCACAGGCGCCGCTGGTGCCACAGTCCTGGCCTTCAGTATTCATTAGTACATAGCGGGCGGCATTCCACAGTTTGTTGCAGAAATTCCGATAGCCTTCGATACGGCCAAGATCGAAACGAATGTCACGTCCTTGCGTGGCCAGTGCTGCGAAGGTAAAGCGCAGTGCGTCTGTTCCATACGAAGGGATGCCCTGCGGGAATTGCTTGCGCGTGGCTTTTTCAATTTTATCTTTAAGGTGAGGTTGCATCATGCCACTGGTACGTTTGGCGACCAGTGCTTCCAGATCAATGCCGTCGATCAAATCCAATGGATCGATGATGTTGCCTTTGGACTTAGACATCTTGTCGCCGTTTTCATCACGAATCAGGCCGGTGATGTACACCTCTTTGAATGGCACCTCGCCGGTGAATTTCAGGCCCATCATGATCATTCTGGCAACCCAGAAGAAAATGATGTCAAAGCCGGTGACCAGTACATTCGTCGGATAGAAGGTTTTCAGTTCCGGTGTTTGTTCCGGCCAGCCCAGTGTGGAGAACGGCCACAGGGCAGATGAGAACCAGGTGTCGAGTACGTCATCATCCTGCTTCAGTGCAACGGCTTTGCCATGTTTCTGTGTTGCCTGCTGTTGTGCATCCGCTTCGTTGCGGGCTACATAGATGTTGCCTGCATCGTCATACCATGCCGGTACGCGATGGCCCCACCACAGCTGACGGCTGATGCACCAGTCCTGAATGTTGTGCATCCACTGGTAATAAGTTTTGCTCCAGTTATCTGGCACGAATTTGATCCGGCCATCTTCTACGCATTTAATAGCCGGTTCAGCCAGCGGTGCAATGCGCACATACCATTGGTCAGTCAGCCACGGTTCTAAGACCGCGCCACTGCGATCACCACGCGGTACGGGCAAGGTGTGTGGATCAATCTTTTCCACTAGATTTAATGCTTCCAGATCAGCAACAATTTTCTTACGTGCAGCAAAGCGCTCTAGTCCTTGATATGCCGCAGGTACAGCATCATTCAAGTGAGCGCTTGCATCAAAAATATTAATTAACGGTAAGTTGTGGCGCTTGCCCAGTTCGTAGTCGTTGAAGTCGTGTGCAGGTGTAATCTTTACGCAACCCGTTCCGAATTCGCGATCGACATAATCATCCGCCACGATAGGAATCAGACGATCGGTCAGAGGTAGTTTGATCTGCTTACCGATAAGATGTTGGTAGCGTTCGTCATCTGGATGCACGGCCACCGCAGTGTCGCCGAGCATGGTTTCCGGACGGGTGGTGGCCACAACAAGATGACCTGTGCCATCAGCCAGTGGATATTTGAAATGCCACAGTGAACCTTTCTCTGGCTCGCTCAATACTTCCAGGTCAGACAGTGCGGTGTGCAGCACCGGGTCCCAGTTGACCAGTCGCTTGCCGCGATAAATGAGTTTTTCTTCATGGAGTTTCACGAACACTTCGGTGACGGCCTTGGACAGGCCTTCGTCCATGGTGAAACGATCACGTTCCCAGTCTACGGAATTACCCAGTCGACGCATCTGCTTGTTGATCGTGCCGCCGGATTCCGCTTTCCATTCCCAGACACGCTCGATGAATTTTTCACGGCCGAGATCGTGACGGTTTTTGCCCTGCGCGTTGAGTTGACGTTCCACCACCATTTGCGTGGCGATGCCGGCGTGATCGGTGCCGGGTTGCCAGAGAGTGTTGTCGCCCTGCATGCGGTGTAAGCGCGTGAGCGTGTCCATCAGTGTGTGCTGGAAGGCATGACCCATGTGTAGCGTACCAGTGACATTGGGTGGCGGGATCATGATGCAGTAAGGCGAACCGGTGCCACTGGGTTTGAACCAGCCATTGGCTTCCCATTTTTGGTAGATGGGCTGTTCGATATCGCGTGGGGAGTAGGATTTGTCCATTAGGCTTTAAGTCTGCAGCTAATAAAGCGGCAAATTATAGCGGGCTTAGGCCGACAACCTGATGAATGTTGTCATAGTGGTAGCCCGTGCCGTTTCTTACGGCCTGCTCGAATTAGGCTCCTACAGGGTTGGGGTCGCGCCAAGCGCGTTCAAAAGGCAGTCGCCAAGCGTGCGGGGCAATCAGTTGATGAATGGCATTGGGCCCCCATGAGCCAGGCGAATAGAAACGGACAGGCGGGGGTGACTCGAGTAGCGGTGCTGAGACTTCCCACAGTCTCTCAATGCCTTCAGCAGTGGTAAACAGCGTGTGATCGCCACGCATGGCATCCAGAATCAGTCGCTCATAGGCTTCCAGTACGTCACCTCCAAGTCCGGTGTCGTGCATGGCAAATTGCAGGCTTAACTTATCCAATTTCATGCCTGGCCCGGGCCGTTTGCCATAGAAGGATAAGGACATTTTAGAGACGTCGGCTAAATCGAATGTCAGGTGATCAGGACCTTGCCCACCAACGCCAGAGCCGGCTGGAAACATGCTCTTAGGAGGTTCCCGGAAAGCAATGGAAATAATGCGCTGCCCGGCACCCATGCGTTTGCCTGTGCGCAGGAAGAATGGCACGCCTGCCCAACGCCAGTTATCGATATGACACTTCAGTGCAATGAATGTTTCGGTATCCGACTCGGCCGCTACTCCATCTTCGGTTCGATAGCCGCTGTATTGCCCGCGTACTACATGCGTTGGTTCGATGGGCAGCATGCTGCGGAAGACTTTATTTTTTTCTTCACTAATGGGTTTGGGCTCCAGCGCGGTTGGAGGTTCCATGGCCACAAAGCCAAGAATCTGAAATAAGTGGGTGACCACCATGTCGCGAAAGGCTCCGGTGTGCTCGTAAAAACCAGCTCGATTTCCTAGGCCTAACGTTTCTGGTACATCAATTTGGATATGGTCGATGAAATTACGATTCCAGATCGGCTCGAATAAGCCGTTGGCAAACCGGAAGGCGAGGATGTTTTGTGCCGGTTCTTTACCGAGAAAATGATCAATGCGGAAAATTTGTTCCTCGGTAAAGACTTCGTGCAATCTGTTGTTTAATGTTTTAGCGCTCTCAAGATCAGTGCCAAACGGCTTTTCCATGATGATTCTTGAACGTTCCACCAAGCCTGCCTCGCCAAGCATGCGCACCACCGACAACGCAGCATTAGGCGGTACGCTGAGGTAATGCAGTCGGCGACTTTCGCCTTGAAATGTCGCTTCGGCCTTGGCCACGGCCGATTTCAGCGCATCGATGCCAGCGGACAGTGGAACATAGTCAAGGCTATCGGCGAAGTCTTGCCAATCTGCTTCATCCACTTTACGGGTGGCATGTTCATCAATTGCAGTTCGAGCGAAGCTGCGGAACGACTCCGCATCTAGGTTGTCTAACGACAAGCCGATGATACGGCACGCAGGAATAAAACCGGATCTAGCCAAATGGAACAAACCGGGGAGCAGTTTTCGGCGGGCCAAGTCGCCATTAGCGCCGACCAAGATCACCACTTGAGGATATTTCGGGCCAACGCCTGGAGGAACTTTTGCCATGGTTGATGGTGTGCTCTTTAAAGACAGTGGGTCGAGTTGCTTAAAAGACTACATGCAAAATGGGAGCCATACTATGCGCCTATAATAACGAGCTTAGAATGCAGGAAAGCCACAGGTGTCGGAGGGTGGCTTACAGGTTGAAAGGTGCCGGTTGTGCCCATCATTGAGCAGCGTGGGGATGACTCGCACCATTGCGAGTCAGTTGTACTGGTGTTGTAGCCTGCTTTTGCTGCTTCAGATTAGCTGGTGAGGTTGTTGTTGGAAGCGACAGTTGGACAGGCAGTGGCCAGTACCTTGCAATTACCACCGGGATCTTGGGTCACGGTGCTGGATTGCTTGTGCGAACACTTCTCGCACATTGCTCGCGAGCAGTGGCTTAGTCGAATGCAGCGTGGACGCGTGTTAGACATCAACGGTCAACCGTTACACGCACAAACACCCTATCGGGTCGGGATGCAGGTGCGTTACTTTCGTGAAATTGCTGATGAACAACCGATCCCGTTTCAAGAAACGATTGTGTATATGGATGAGCACATTGTGGTCGCTGACAAGCCGCATTTTTTGCCGGTAACGCCTAAAGGGCAGTATGTGACCCAAACACTGCTGTATCGCTTAATGCAAACTTTGAATGCACCACAGCTTGCTCCCTTGCATCGTATTGATCGGGGAACAGCAGGGCTGGTGATGTTCTCAGTCAATCCGGCGACACGCGCTCAATATCATGCTTTGTTTAGCGACCGGCGTATCAATAAGCATTACGAGGCGATGGCCCCAGCCTTGCCGCAACTGACCTTTCCTTTCACGCATCGCAGTCGCATGGTGCCGGGCGAGCCTTTTTTTCGCATGCAAGAAATTGAAGGTGAGGCGAATACTGAAACGCACATCGCTGTACTCGAGCGAGGCTCAAGTTATTGGCGCTATCAATTAGCGCCAGTTACCGGTAAGAAGCATCAGTTACGTGTGCACATGGCGTCGCTGGGTGCGCCGATAGTGAATGATGATTTTTATCCAGAAATAGTCAGGCGAGAGCGAGGTGATTATTCACAGCCGTTGAAGCTGTTAGCGGCCTCGCTATCGTTTGTAGATCCGGTAACGGGTGAGTTCAGGTCGTTTAGTAGTCGATTAAGTGTGTGACGAATGAGGCGTGAAGCATTTATTTCAAAATGAAATTAAGCTGCATGTTCGGTTTTGCCTTATAGAGTTTGGTTTTTTGATTGCCATAATTAGCAATGTCGAGTGACTTGCTTAGGCTGCCCAAAACCATGTGTTCTAGTATTAAAGTTGTAATCTGGTATGTTGAGTTTGATGGGGGTAGCCAATGAACACGCTGGTAGTTTGTTCTCATTGCGAAAAAATTAACCGAGTACCGCTCGATAAGGCGGCGTCGGTACAGCCCATCTGTGCGGGTTGTAAAAGCAAACTGCCGTTGCATGATGGTGTGCAGGATGTCAGTGACACGGGTTTAGCAAAGCTAATTCGTACGGCGGATCAGCCTGTGGTGGTCGACTTCTGGGCAGAGTGGTGCGGGCCGTGTAAGGCATTTGCGCCCACATTTACCGCCACCGCAAAAGCACTGGGTGGTCAATTTATTTTTGCCAAGCTCAATACTGAGCAATTTCCATCTGCATCACAGGCGCACCAAATTCGAAGTATTCCCACTTTGATTGTGTTTAAGAATGGTGTTGAACTTGATCGTCAATCGGGTGCAATGCCACAGGCCATGTTCATGCAGTATTTGGCGAGATGGAAAGCGTAAGTAGTTACATGTGGGGTGATGATGAGCGAATCAATTAACTTCAAGCGAGAAATTCAGGCCACTGTGGATGAGGTCATTGAACGAATTACTCAAGCGTTAAAGCAAGAGGGCTTTGGTGTTCTGACTCGAATTGATATGCATGCTAAGTTCAAAGAAAAACTCGGCAAGGATGTTCCTCCAGTCATTATTCTCGGTGCCTGTAATCCACAAATGGCGTTTGAGGCTTATTCACGCGCGTCAGATGTCACCAGCTTATTACCCTGCAATGCAGTGATTCGCGATTTAGGTCAAGGTCGAGTCTCAGTAGAACTAGCAAAGCCCAGTGCATTGATGAAAGTGCTGGGTGATGAAACGCTTGCTGAACTCGCGCAGTTCGCTGATCAGAAGTTGAAGAATGCGCTCGACAATGCGTGAGTGCTCACAACTGCGGTAATCGTTTAAGTGAGTTGCGTTGTTGGTTAATTAGATTGGCGCCGGTTTAAGTTTTCATTTGGCCGCCATAACAAAAGGCCCATCTTGCGACGGGCCTTTTGTTTATCTCAAGTTGAATAACAAC
Source organism: Pseudomonadota bacterium (assembly GCA_947454465.1). Classification (GTDB taxonomy): domain Bacteria; phylum Pseudomonadota; class Gammaproteobacteria; order Steroidobacterales; family Steroidobacteraceae; genus CAILZL01. The sequence goes on along the minus strand of CANGJP010000008.1, from coordinate 31,407 downwards.
TGGAAATGAGGGTGATTAGCCCTTGCCAGCACTGCGTGCCTTGGCAACATCGGCGATCACCTGATCGGCGACGTTCTTCGGCACTGGGTCATAGTGCGAGAACTCCATCGTGAACGAGGCGCGACCGGAAGTCATGCCACGTAGATGACCGATGTAGCCGAACATTTCCGACAGGGGCACGGTGGAGATTACAGCGATGTTGGTGCCGCGCTCCAGCTGTTCCTGAATCATGCCGCGACGACGGTTGAAGTCGCCGATCACATCGCCGAGATAATCTTGCGGCGTGACGGTTTCTACCTTCATCACAGGCTCAAGTAGCACAGGGCCGGCCTTGCGAATGGCTTCGCGGAAGCAGGCACGAGCAGCGATTTCGAAGGTCAGCGCGTTCGAGTCCACGTCATGGTACGAACCGTCGGTGAGGCGGGCGCGGAAGTCCACAGTGGGGTACTGTGCGAGCACACCTTGTTCCATCTGCATCTTCAAGCCCTTTTCTACTGCAGGCACGTATTCACGAGGTACGGAACCACCCACGGTTTCGTCGATGAACTCGAAGCCTTCGCCACGTTCGCGCGGTTCAAAGGTAATCCACACTTCGGCGAACTGACCGGCACCACCCGTCTGCTTCTTGTGAACGTATTGTTCAGAGACGGGCTTGGTGAAGGTTTCGCGGTAAGCCACTTGTGGCATACCCATGATGCCTTCGACGTTGAACTCGGTACGCATACGATCCAGCGTCACTTCTAAGTGCAATTCGCCCATGCCGCGCAAAATGGTTTCGCCAGTTTCGCGGTCGGTTTCTAGTTTCAGCGATGGATCGGCGCGAACCATCTTGCCCAGTGCGGCGCTGAATTTTTCCAGTTCGCCCTTCACTTTAGGTTGTACCGATACGCTAATAACCGGTTCAGGGAAGCGCATGCGCTCCAGTACCACGGGCGCGGAAGAATCGCACAGCGTGTCGCCCGTTTCAGTTTCAGCCAACGAGACCAGTGCCACGATGTCACCGGCGCGTGCTTCTTCAATGGCATTGGCTTCTTTGGCGAACATTTCCACCATGCGGCCAATTTTTTCGCGCTTGCCGCGGGTGCTGTTCTGAATAGACATACCCTTGGTCAGCACGCCTGAATACACGCGGATGAACGTCAGCGCGCCGTAAGCGTCGTTGATCACCTTGAATGCTAGTGCGGAGAACGGTTCATCGTCTGAGCACTTACGTTCACCATTGGCATTACCATCTGCATCCACGGTGGCAATTGCATCCACGTCGGTCGGCGCAGGTAGGTACCACACCACGGCATCGAGAACTTGCTGAACGCCTTTGTTCTTGTACGAGGAGCCGCACAGTACTGGTGTGAATGCGCCAGTGTTGGTGCCCTTGCGCAAGCAATCGCGCAATACATCAGCAGAAGGCACGGTGCCTTCGCCCAAGTAAGCTTCCATCGCGGCGTCGTCCATTTCTAGGCAGGTGTCGACCAAGTCAGCGCGGAATTTTTCGATGTCATCGAGAATGGCGCGATCAGAAGGCACGGTGATGCCGAGCTTGTCAGCCATGCCAGCGGTCACATCAATGACTTCCCACTCGGCATCTTTGTCATCAGAGGACCAAACCAGCGCCTTCATTTCAACCAAGTCGATCATGCCCTTAAAGTTATCTTCAGAACCAATCGGTAATTGAATTGGCAATGGACGTGCGCCCAAGCGCTTCTTGATCATGTCTACGCAACGCAAAAAGCCTGCGCCGCTACGGTCCATTTTGTTGACGTAGCAAATACGGGGTACGCGATAGTTATCGGCCAGACGCCAGTTGGTTTCGGACTGAGGTTCCACACCGGCTACACCGTCGAATACCACTACGGCACCGTCGAGTACGCGCAGCGAACGGTTTACTTCGATGGTGAAGTCCACGTGCCCGGGAGTGTCGATGACGTTGAGTTTTTTACCTTTCCAGAAGGCTGACACGGCGGCGGACTGAATGGTAATGCCGCGCTTTTGTTCCTGTTCCAGATAGTCGGTCGTGGTCGAAGTCTTCAAATCCTTCGTTTCATGCACGTCGATGATCGTGTGTTTGCGGCCTGTGTAGTACAGGATGCGCTCGGTAGTCGTGGTTTTACCGGCGTCAACGTGGGCAATGATGCCGATGTTGCGGATATCAGAAAGGGGGGTTGTACGAGCCATTGCAAGTTTCCGTCACAGCATTAAAGTAAGGATAAAAGTCGAACCTAACCAGCAACTGTGAGGGCAGATTTGAGTCCTCAAACCACTGCCTTCGGCCGCTCGGCCTGTTCATAAGGCGCGCGATTCTATCCGAACTTGTCCGTCTGGAAAAAAGAAATTAGCGGTTTGCGAGCGCTGATCGCGCCATTGGGAAGAAAATCAGAACCAAATTTGGGGTAAAGGGGCAAAACGCTTGGGAAAATTACCCTAAAAATTGACCCAGTGACCTCAATTGTCAGAGCCTCGGTTCAGGGCTAGGCTACCAATCTTAAGTTGCAGTCTTTAAAGAGCAAAATCATGCATTCTCCCTTCGATTCTGAGCCGACACTCAATACCGCGATTCACCGCATGGTGGCTGCCTGTCAGGCGGGTAGCTATCCGGCCATGATTGCTCGTCTGCGTTCAGGCTGGGCCGTGCTGGGTCAGTCGCAATTTTTGAGGGGATACAGTCTGCTGTTACCTGATCCGGTAGTGCCTCACTTAAATGCCATGCAGGCCCTGCATCGCGACCAATTTCTTAAAGACATGGCCACTTTGGGTGATGCGGTGTTTTCCGTTACAGGAGCGCTGCGAATCAATTATGCAATGTTCGGTAATGTAGAACCCGCGTTGCATGCTCATGTGATACCCCGTTTTACGGATGAGGCCATTGAACTCAAAACTGCGCACCCATGGGCCTATGATTGGACACAAGCGCCACAGTTTGATGTGCCGCGCGACACCGGCCTGTTGCTTGCCATCAAGGCTGCGTTGCAATGCGAATAACCTATTAGCGATGCACTGCTAACCTCGCGCGTGGCTTGGGCGGATGTTCACCGGCCCAGCGCAATGAGTGCTTCCAAGGAATACACGGGTGCATTGCATTGAGTCCCCTGACAGACATAGGCCAGCGTTGTCTCTGCGCTGGTTTTTATCGCCAAGCTGGCCGGTAAGTCTGCATCAGCTGGAATAGCAAAGACCAGCCGATTCGGTTTGTACAATTGGTTGAGTGATTGTTGCCAATGATGCAGTTCTGCTGAGTTGCCGCGAATGAAGATCAATTGCGGTGCGTGCAGGTGTTCTTCCAATGCAATTAAGAGGCTGGCATGGGTAGAAGGATGATCTTGTAAAGCAACCCAGTCGGCACGCAGCGTGCGCTCGGCTGCCTGCAGATAACGTGGTTCACCCAGTAAGTAACCGAGTCGTAACAAGGATTGAGCCGCTATCGCGTTGCCCGAAGGCGTGGCTTCATCGGCAAAAGATTTGCTGCGGTGAATGAGCGTTTCATGATCATTCGCGGTGAAATAAAAACCACCGCGCTCAGAGTCGGCAAAGCGATCCAGTAAGGTGTCTGCCAGTTCAATCGCCCAGTACAAATCACTGCTCCGCCAACGGCTTTGAAGCAGTTCAAGTAAGCCAGCCAGTAGAAAGGCATGATCATCGAGATACGCTGGAAACTGAGTGTGACCGCAAGCTTGCACGGCATACAGTCGGCCTTCTCGCCATGCGCATGCGCGCAACTGATCAACAGCATGACAGGCGGCATCAATCAAGTTGGCGTCATTCAGGCTGCGTGCAGCCTGACAAAGGCCTGCAATCAGTAATGCATTCCACGCAGTGAGGATTTTTTGATCCAGTCCAGGGGTGATGCGTTCACTGCGTAATGCCAGCAGTTTATCTCGTACATGTTGCAGTTCATGTTCAACATCGGCCAGCGTCATGTTGAGTGCTGTCGCCGTGTCTTCCAAGCTGCGATAACTGTGTAAGTGCCAGCGTTGTTCAAAGTTAGGTGCGCCATCAAGACCATAACGCTGAGCAAGCACGGCGTATTCATTAGGCGTCAATATGCGCATGAGTTGCGCGGTATCCCAGACGTAGTAGCGCCCTTCATGTCCTTCTGAATCGGCATCTAGGGTGGACCAAAAACTGCCTTCGGGTGAGCGCATGTCTCGCAATAGCCATTGTGCGGTTTCATGCGTAATGCGTTTGAATAACGGGTCGCCGGTGGCGGTGGATAGTTGTGCGTAGAGACGTAACAATTCGGCATTGTCATAGAGCATTTTTTCAAAATGCGGGATCATCCAGTACTGATCTACCGAGTAGCGGAAGAAGCCTCCGCCAAGTTGATCGTAAATACCCCCTTCGGCCATGCGGGTCAGGGTTAAAGCACACATGTACAGGGCATGCAGGTCGGGTTGTTCAGCGCCACTGCTGGCGCGCCAGCGACGCAATAAAAATTCTAATGTGCGCGGATGCGGAAATTTGGGTGCACCACCAAAGCCGCCAAATTCACCGTCGAATTGTGTTTGCAATACCGAGCGCGCCGCGTGCATGGGGGCATCATCCAAGGTGCCCGATTCCGGAGTGGTGGGTTGTAAGTCATTTAAGACCTGCATCAAAGCGTGTTGTTGCTGTTGAATGCCTGACTGATGGTCGCGGTAATACTGTGCGACCCGTTGCAGCAGGTCTTGAAAGCCTGGTAAGCCATGACGAGGTGCTGGTGGAAAATAGGTGCCACCGAAAAATGGGTGCTGGGTGTCGTGAGTCAAGAACATGGTCAATGGCCAGCCGCCCGTATGTTGGGTGAGAATTTGCTGTGCCAGTTGGTAGATTTTGTCCAAATCCGGCCGTTCTTCGCGATCCACTTTGATATTGATGAACAGTTCGTTCATCAGCGCGGCGGTAGTTTCGTCCTCAAAGGACTCGTGTGCCATGACGTGACACCAGTGACAGGCGGAGTAGCCAATCGACAGCAGAATGGGTTTGCCGGTCTCACGCGCCATCTGTAATGCGGCGTCACCCCAGGGCTGCCAATGCACCGGATTGTGTGCATGCTGAAGCAGGTAGGGGCTGGTGCTGTGTTGCAGCAAATTTTGCGGGGTGTCTGACATGATGAGCGGGATAACCTTAATGACTCGAGACTATAGCGGAAGCGGCGACAGATTCCGTTAAATCCATTCAATCTTTCATCTATCTTCAGCAGCTAAAGTGTGGTCTTTGCTGTAATGGCACGGTGTGCACATGGAAAAAAACGCTGCCGAGCCGTATTCTTAGCGCCCCTGATTTCAAGTGATCGTCCCAGCCCCCGATGCCTCGCCTGTTTATTCGTACCTTTGGTTGCCAGATGAATGAGTATGATTCGGCGAAAATGCTGGATGTGCTTAATGCTGCGTCCGGTTTTGAATTGACCGAAGATCCTGAACAGGCCGATGTGTTGTTACTCAACACCTGCTCGATCCGTGAAAAGGCGCAGGAGAAGGTGTTTTCCCAACTGGGCCGCTGGAATCAGCTCAAGCAGCGGCGTCCCGATCTGATTATTGGTGTGGGTGGCTGTGTGGCCAGTCAGGAGGGTGAGGGCATTACGGCTCGTGCACCTTATGTCGATCTGGTGTTTGGTCCGCAAACTTTGCATCGACTGCCGCAGATGCTTGAGGCACTGAAGCAAACGGGTCGCTCTCAGGTGGATGTCAGTTTCCCCGAAATTGAAAAGTTCGACACGATGCCTGAACCGCGTGCTGAAGGCGCGACGGCTTTTGTCTCCATCATTGAGGGGTGCAGCAAGTTTTGTACTTTTTGCGTCGTGCCCTATACCCGCGGTGAAGAAGTCAGTCGTCCCGTTGCCCAGGTGATGGAAGAAGTGCGCAGTCTGGCGCAGCAAGGCGTAAAGGAGATCAATCTGTTAGGGCAAACGGTGAATGCCTATGCGGGTGATATGGGTAATGATGAAGAATGCGATCTCGCTACGCTGATTCGCCTTGTGGCTGAAGTAGACGGTATTGAGCGTATTCGCTTCACGACCTCGCATCCGGTCGAGTTTAATGATGCATTGATCGCGGCTTATCGCGATGTGCCGAAGTTGGCCAACTTTTTACACCTACCGGTGCAGAGTGGTTCGGACCGTATCCTGTCGCTGATGGGTCGGCGGCATACCGTGCTTGAATACAAACAGAAAATGCGCAAATTGCGCGCGGCCCGACCGGATATCTGTATTTCTTCGGACTTTATTGTCGGTTTTCCCGGCGAGTCCGAGCGAGATTTTGAAGACACAATGAACTTGGTAGCCGATGTGGGCTTCGATCAGTCTTTTAGTTTTATCTATAGTCGTCGTCCAGGTACCCCAGCCGCTTCTTTGCTAGATGAAGTCAGTCATGATGAAAAGCAGCAGCGTCTGGAACGGTTGCAGGCGCGTCTTAATCAGCAAGCAACACGCATTAGCGAAACCATGCTGGGATCGGTGCAGCGCGTATTGGTCACAGGGCCTTCTAAGACGAATGATCGACTGTTATCTGGACGCACAGAGAATATGCGTTGGGTTCACTTTGAAGGTCCAACACAACTGGTGAATCAGTTTGCTGATGTGCAGATCGTGGAAGTCCTTAAGAACTCACTACGTGGCCGTTGGGTTAACGTGGTGCAAGGCGTATCTATTTAGGTCTGATTTGTCTGTTTATCCATTCAATGACAACGAGTTTTGAAAACCACCTGTTGTGAACATACCCATATCCAAGCCTACAGCCACGACTCGTGAGCTGACTCTGCACTCCACAACGGCCGACCGATTGGCCAACTTGGTTGGACCGCTGGATGAAAATCTGCGTCAGGTGGAAGCCCGGTTGGGTGTCGAGTTACGCCGGCGTGGGGCTCAAATGCAAGTGATTGGCGCTGAGTCGAATGCCCAGCGTGCTGAACAGGTGTTGAAACAATTAGACCAACTGGCCGCATATGAGCAGTTATCACCCGATCGAGTGCACCTGTGTATTCAGGAAATGACGGATGCAGCTGGTGATGCCCAGCGTGTGCTCGTTGATGAAGGTGGCGTGCAACAGGACACGGTCATTCACACTCAGCGTGGTGGGGTACGTGCCCGAGGTGTGAATCAGCGTCAATACCTTGCCAACATGCGTACTCATGATCTGACCTTTGGCATCGGTCCAGCCGGAACAGGTAAGACTTACTTGGCGGTAGCCAGTGCTGTGGATGCACTCCAATCGGATCGTGTCCGGCGTATTGTGTTGGTCAGGCCTGCTGTGGAAGCGGGTGAGCGCCTGGGTTTTTTGCCTGGCGATTTATCACAGAAAGTCGATCCCTACCTGCGACCTATGTACGACGCTTTGTATGACATGATGGGGCCGGATCGTGTCGGCAGGGCAATCGAGCGCAACATTATTGAAGTGGCGCCACTGGCCTTTATGCGTGGTCGCTCGCTCAATGATTCATTCATCATTTTAGATGAGGCGCAGAACACCACAGGTGAGCAGATGAAAATGTTTCTGACGCGACTGGGTTTTGGTTCTAAAGCGGTAGTGACAGGTGATATTACCCAAACCGATTTGCCACGACATCAGGTCTCTGGGTTACGTCAGGTGATGGATCTGTTGCCGGGCGTGGAGGGCGTAGCGTTTAGTCATTTTCAATCGCATGATGTTGTACGTCACCCTTTAGTGCAGCGTATTGTCCGTGCCTACGAGCGACGTCAGCAAGATATTCAATCTTCTCAAAGTGAGCGCAATTCTGATGCCGATTTCTAAAAGTAAGCGTGCAAACCAAGTTCGGCGCAGCGTGGCTACGAACACCGTGAGTCAGTTGGATGTATTGAAATTAGAGGTGCAATCGGCGGTGAAGCGCGTAGGTGTGCCGACAAACAAAAAATTACAGTTGTGGGCCCAAGCGGCCTATTTGGTTCATCATGCGGCGCACAGTGGTGGTCGCCGGCGTGTGGTGCAGCCGGTACAGGTGTCACTGAAACTGGTTGGTGCGGCAGAGAGTCGCAGACTGAATCGTGAATGGCGTGATGAAGATCATGCTACGAATGTCTTGTCATTCCCTGCCGGCGAACAGTTCGAACTCGATACGGTTCCTAGTTTGGGGGACCTTGCTATTTGTGTTCCGGTCGTCAAGCGTGAAGCCAAGCAGCAGGGCATCACGCAAGAAGCGCATTGGGCTCATTTGATGATTCACGGTGTCCTGCATCTGTTGGGTTATGACCATGAGGTAAAACGCGATGCAGCAGTTATGGAAGCCTGTGAGGTTGCCATTTTGGAACGGTTTGGTTTTGCTAATCCTTATGCGCTTAGTTAAAGACGCAGGAATCCAATGAACGAAGAGACTGAGCACGATAAAGGTAGGCCGGGGCGCTGGATCCGTAAGTTGGCTGATTCGCTGAGCGGTGATCCGCGCGATCGGGATGAGTTGCTTGAAACTTTAGCCAATGCCAAGGATCGCTCCATCATTGATGATGAAGTCTTCTCCATGTTGCAGGGCGTTCTGGAAGTGGGTGAGCAGCAGGTCCGCGATATCATGGTGCCGCGATCGCAGATGGTGGTCATCAATCGCGACGACGCGTTGGATGACATTCTGCCTGCGGTGATTGAGTCAGGTCATTCACGTTTTCCTGTGGTGGGTGATGATCGTGACAAGGTGATCGGTATCTTGTTGGCTAAGGACTTACTGCGTCTGATCCATGAAGATGAGGATCACTTCGATATTAAAGAATGTTTGCGTAATGCTGTGTTTATTCCCGAAAGCAAACGGCTGAATGTGTTGCTAAAAGAATTCCGTGCCAATCACAATCATATGGCGATTGTGGTCGATGAATACGGCGGTGTTGCGGGTCTGGTTACCATCGAAGATGTGTTGGAGCAGATCGTCGGTGAGATCGATGATGAGTATGACATTGACGATGAACAAGATATTCGTCGTGAGGATGCGCGAACTTTCACTGTGCGTGCACAGACTCGGATTGAGGATTTCAATCAGTATTTCGGCACCCAATACAGTGATGAAGAATTCGATACCGTTGGCGGCGTGTTGCTCAATCATCTAGGTCGATTGCCGCGACGTGGCGAAGCCATCCAGCTTGAGGGGTTTGAATACAAGGTGCTGCGTGGCGATCGCCGCCGTATTGAGTTATTGCGATTAGTTGCCCCCCATGACATTGCCGAGCCAGAGGCTGAGTGAGTCGATAGTGACAGTCATCAATGAGCAGATTTTCGAGCGATTAGAATTAAAGATTGCGTATCTGGAGCGCGCTAATCACGAATTAAGTGATGTGGTGTATCGTCAGCAGAGTGAATTGGATGCCTTGCGTGTTCGACTCACGGCATTGGTAAATCGACTGGAAGAATCATCGCATGCCTCGCGTCCTTATACCGAGGAAGAAGAGCGGCCTCCTCATTATTGAACAGCGTTAGGTGGGTGTGGCGAGTAGTTTTCGGTATTCAGGGTAACGCTCAATAAACGCCACAATAAACGAACAGAGAGGGATGATCTGTTCACCTTGGGCACTAATCAAATCCAGTGCGCCGCGAGTCAGGGCTGATCCAATGCCTCGACCATTCAGTTCGGGTGGCACGTATGTGTGAGTCAGTGTCACGATACCGTTGTTACGGCGGTAGTCGATGAAGGCTAGGCGTCCTGATGCCTGCAGTTCGTAGCGTTGAGTCGTGGTGTTATCAATGACCGGATTCATATCTACTTGGCCTTTAAGAGTGTTGCGATATCGGTGCTGATCGTTTCGGGAATATCGCTGGGCGCATAGCGCTTGATCACCTTGCCCTGACGATCAACTAGAAATTTAGTGAAATTCCATTTGATGGCCTGAGTACCCAGTATCCCAGGTTGAGCAGCTTTTAAGTACTGGAATAACGGATGCGTGTGCACACCGTTTACCTCGATCTTGGCAAAAAGAGGGAAGGTGACTCCCTGGTTCAGGGTGCAAAACGATTTGATTTCGTCTTCATTGCCAGGTTCTTGATGAGCAAATTGATTGCAGGGAAAGCCAAGGACAACCACGCCTTGGTCACGGTATTGGCGATAGAGTGTTTCCAGCCCAGCATATTGTCCGGTAAAGCCACACCGACTGGCGACATTAACAATCAGTAGGATGTGATCGCGATACGGGTCCATGGATTGGGTGAATCCATCAATGGTGCGAACGTGGATGTCGTAAAGCGTCATTGATTGAGCTTAGCTGATTTTTACGCGCTGGCACAAAAGGGTAACAGGGGTGTGTGATAATCGCCTACTACGTTATGGGTGAGTGGTTTATTCGTGTATTCCTTCGTGCGGCCCTGGATTGATTGTTATGCGATGCCTCTGGCCTTTGCAGTGGGTGCGATGTTGTCCTTGGCGTTTGCGCCATTCGGTGTCTGGCCCTTGGCGGTGTTATGTCCGGCTTGGTTGTTTCTAGCTTGGCAAGGGGCCTCGCCGCGGCGTGCGGCGGCCATAGGGTTTTGGTTTCATTGCGGAACGTTCCTTGCGGGCACCTATTGGCTGTATCACAGCGTGCATACCATTGGGGGGGCGCCTATTTGGGTGGCGGTACTACTGATGTTGGCGCTGGTGGTCATCATGGGGGCGTATTTGGCGTTGCTGGGTTATGGGCAAGCGCGCTTGCTGCCTGAGCGTGGCGCCGCACGATGGTTGATCGGGTTGCCTGCATCATGGGTATTGCTCGAGTGGTGGCGAGGCTGGTTTTTAAGTGGCTTCCCTTGGTTATCCCTAGGATATGCGCAGATCGACTCACCGTTAGCAGGTATGGCTCCACTGTTAGGGGTGTATGGTCTGAGTATGCTGTGTGCCTTGTCGGCAGGTGCAGTGGTCACGCTATGCCTTGGTGAGGCGCGTCACCGCGTGTGGGTGATGGCGGTGGTTATCGTGCCTTGGATGGTTGGTGGTGCAGTGTGGCGCCATGAATGGACTCAACCAGTGGATCGGCCTGTGTCTGTAGCTGTTGTGCAAGCCTCGGTGCCACAGGATTACAAATGGAGTCCAGCGTGGCGTGATAAAACATTAAATCTCTATCGTCAGTTGGCGCAGCCTTACTTAGGAACGGAGTTGATTATTTGGCCTGAGGCGGCCTTACCGGATCTGGCCCATGAATTGACGGACTATTTGAGTGAGCTCTGGCGTGCGTCGTCCTCGTCACACAGTGATTTGGTGATGGGCTTGCTGCATTATGATTTCCAAAAGGACGCCTACTACAATGGTGTGCTGGCGTTAAGTGATGAGGTTCAGTGGTACCACAAGCGGCACTTGGTGCCGTTTGCTGAGTTTTTTCCAGTACCGGAATCAGTGCGTAGTTGGTTGCGTTTAATGAATCTTCCTTACAGTGATTTTACCGCCGGTGCCGCACAACAGCCCACCCTGCATGCCGCGGGCCAGCAACTGGGTCTGACGATTTGTTATGAAGATGGCTTTGGTGCGGAGCAATTGTCCATTCTTAACGAGGCAACCTTGCTGGTGAATGTAACCAATGATGCGTGGTTTGGTGACACCAGTGCGCCTCCGCAACATTTGGAAATCAGCCGCATGCGCGCGCTTGAAGCGGGTCGAGACATGGTGCGTGCAGCCAATGATGGTATTTCTGCGCTGATTACTGCTGATGGCACGGTCAAAGCGACCCTGCCGCGTTTTAAGCAAGCCGTGTTGACAGGGCAGGTACAGCCGCGCAAAGGTTTGACTCTCTATGCTCGGACAGGAAACTGGCCGGTGTTGGTGTTATGTCTGTTTGGATTTTTATGGGCGGTGTTCCGTGCAAAAAGTCAGTCAGTACCTCTTGCGCCATCCACGGTTGAAATCAATTAAACAGGTTATATAGGACATCATGGATTCTTTATTGCACACCATGCTGCTTGGCATCATCGAAGGGATTACTGAGTTTTTGCCCATTTCAAGTACCGGTCACTTGTTGATTGCTGAGCATTGGTTGGGGCAACGCTCCGAGTTATTTAATGTGGCCATTCAGGCGGGCGCGATTTTAGCGGTAGTGTTGATTTACTGGTCGCGTCTATGGAGTTTGTTGCTAGGCTGTGCAAAACCAATACACCGTGATTACTTGCTTAAATTAGTGGTGTCTTTTCTGATTACCGCCATTGGTGGTGCGATCGCTAAAAAGCTTGGCTTGAAATTACCTGAGACCATAGCCCCTGTTGCTTGGGCATTGATTGTTGGTGGGGTGATCATTTTTCTAATCGAGCGCTATGTCAGTCATCAGCAAATCAGTGAGCAGGTAACGTGGAAGGTTGCCGTAGCGGTGGGTCTCAGTCAGATTCTCGCAGCGGTATTTCCGGGTACTTCACGCTCCGCCGCGACCATATTTGCTGCGATGTTGGCGGGGTTAAGTTCTCGTGCGGCCGCCACCGAGTTTGCATTCCTAGTCGGGATTCCGACGATGTTTGCTGCAACCGGTTACGAAGTGCTCAAAGTCATCGGCAGCGGTGAGTATGTGCATGAAGACTGGTCTGCGCTAACAGTGGGATTTGTGGTGTCGGCAGTCGTCGCCTTTATCGCTGTGAAGTGGTTGTTGCGATATATCCAGACGCATCAGTTCACTCTATTTGCTTGGTACAGAGTCATTTTGGGAGTGGGTTTGTTGGTGTTTGTGTGAATGCACTGCGGGCGTCCCACGCTTTGCAATGAGGGGTGTGGTGTTTTGGCGGGCATGAGGTTTGTCTCTGCTGTATAACAGCGGGTTGTTCACGAATCGCTTAGACTGCCCGCATCATGACCGACTCTATTGCCCCTAAAGTTCAATCTTTTTTTGCCACCTGTCCGCTGGGTGTTGTCGATCTGCTGGCTGCAGAACTCAAGGCCTGTGGTGCCACTCGTGCGCGTGAAATGAAGGCGGGCGTGGAGTTCGATGGCACGTTGGAAGTGGCCTATCGTGCCTGTCTCTGGTCGCGAACGGCCAGTCGAATCTTGATGCCGATTGCGCAAGTGGCGGCACATGACGCCAATGCTATGTACCAAGGGTTACAGCGCATTGATTGGTCTGGCCACGTTGCCCCATCGGGAACCTTGGTAGTGGATTTTCAGGGCACCTCTTTAGGGATCAAGCACACGCAATTCGGTGCATTGAAAACTAAGGATGCCATCGTCGATCAGATGCGCGAGAAATTTGGTGAACGGCCTTCAATAGACACTGAAAAGCCTGATGTACGTATCAATGTTCATGCCCATCGTGAACAAGCTACAGTCAGTATTGATTTATCCGGCGACTCCTTGCATCGTCGAGGCTATCGAGCGCGCGGCGTGGCGGCCCCTCTGAAAGAAAATTTAGCCGCCGCCATACTTCTGCGCGCCGGTTGGCCGGCATTGTCTGCTGCGGGCGCAACCCTGCTAGATCCACTGTGCGGTTCGGGCACGCTGGTCATTGAAGCAGCACTTATGGCGTGCGATATCGCACCGGGTTGGTTACGTGGCCAGCACGCCCATTGGGGGATGGTGAACTGGCGTGGTCATGATGCGCGCTTGTGGCAACGTCTACTGGATGAGGTGAATGAGCGTGCTGCTGTCGGTAAACAGGGTATGCAGGGTCGCCTTCTGCGTGGTTACGATCAAGATGCCTTTGCCGTGCGTGCCGCCCTGGAAAATACAGAGCGTGCCGGTTTGCGTGGTTGGGTGCATTTTGAGAAACGTAATTTGAGTGAGCTGCAAAATCCGCTCGGTGCATCGCAGGCATCGGAGCGCCTGCTAGACATTCAGGCATCAAATCCCTCAGTTGGCTTGCTAGTGTGTAATCCACCCTATGGCGAGCGTCTGGGTGAGCAGGATGGGTTGAAAAGTTTATATGCTTTGTTGGGCGTTAAATTGCGACAGGATTTTGTCGGCTGGAAAGCCGCCGTGTTCACCGGTAATCCGCCGTTGGCTAAAGAAATAGGCATCAATGCTAAACGTAGTCATACGTTATACAACGGCGCGCTGGAATGCAGGTTGTTACGATTTGACATTGATGCTGTGCATTTCAATACGCCAGATAGCAGGCCCAGTGCGGAAGAGAAGCTAGCTGATGTCCGTCAAAGTGCCGGTGCACAGATGTTTGCCAACCGCCTGCGTAAGAATTTAAAAACCGCACGCACTTGGGCGCATAAAAACATCGTTTATTGTTATCGGATTTACGATGCCGATATGCCTGAATATTCGTTTGCAATAGATCTGTATGGTAATGCTGAAGAAGGTTCGCTGAATTGGGCATATGTGCAGGAATACGCTGCGCCAGATACTATCAATCGCGATGCGGCACGCATGCGCAGGATGCAGGTGTTATCGGTGTTGCCTGAGGTGCTGGAATTACCGCGTGAGCGAATTCATGTGCGCACACGCCGCCAGCAGAGTGACCATTCGCAATATGAGAAGGTGGATACTCAGCGGCAATTCCAAGTGGTTGCTGAGGGTGGTTATCGTTTCTATGTCAATTTTAGTGACTATCTCGATACCGGTTTGTTTTTGGATCACCGTATCACTCGACAGCGGTTAGGTCAGTTGTGTCAGGGTAAGCGTTTCTTGAATCTGTTTGCTTACACTGGGGCGGCCACGGTGCATGCCGTTGGTGGTGGCGCAGTGGCGTCCACCACTGTGGACATGTCGTATACCTATCTAGAATGGGCAGAAAAAAATTTACAACTGAATCGTTTGGATGCCACAGAGCATGAATTGATTCAGGCTGATTGTTTGCAATGGCTTGAGCATGAGGCTGAACAGAAGCAACGTCAGTACGATGTGATCTTTATTGATCCACCGACTTTTTCACGTTCTAAGCGCATGGAGCGAGATTTTGAAGTGCAGCAAGATCACGTGCAATTGATTCTCTGGGCCAAGCAGCTGCTGGCGCCTCAGGGTTTGATTGTCTTTTCCAATAACTACACCCGTTTTAAGTTAGATCAGTACGCGCTGAGTGCATTTCAGATTCAGGATTGGACCCGTGAAACCCTACCAAAGGATTTTGAGCGTAACCCCAAAATTCATTGCTGTTTTGCCATAAAGCCAAATTGATGCGCATTTTGGTTCAATGCTGTGCCGCTGAGGTGTGGTCAGCAGCAGGGTGGTAGGGTAAAAAGGTGCTTATTTCCCGTTAATGAGTTCGTGCTGTGCTCTGGACGGCCTGTCGATGTTTGCCTTGGCAGGCACATTCCCGCACAATGACTCATCCCCCAACTACCGACACAGTGTGATTCAGGCTGGTTCCCATGAGCGGCGATCCGTTTCAGGTGCGTTTTCATTCCAAGCTCGGCGTGGTCATTTACGATCCGCTAGCCCAGATGGGTATCGCCAAGGAACAGATGCGGCTGTTTAAGATCACGAGCATGTCGATGACAACTTTTCGTCGCGATATTGTCAGCAAGGATCTAGGAGCCGGTGAGCCGGATGTGGTTGAGGAGTCGGCGCAAGCTGTTGATGCCTATCGAACGGCGCGTGCGGCCAAGCTCAAGCCTTACTGCACGGGATGTCGTCGTCATTTTGGTTCAGTTGATTTTTCAATCTGTATGGATTGCACCGCCGTGCGTTGTACTTGCGGCTTGTGTGCTTGCGTAGCACGAAAAAAAAAGGCCGCTTAATGATGGTGTAGACATGATTTTAGTTGCTGGCAATGGAATGCGATGCTACAGGTCTGCCATCTGACTCTCTCTATTTAATCTGTCCATTACCGGTTACCTCATTCAATGGATATCTTTCGGGTTTTTACTATTGAAGCTGCGCATCGCTTGCCCAATGTGCCTGTCGGCCATAAATGTGCGCGATTGCATGGTCATTCCTTTCGTGTTGAATTGCATGTCTCGGGTGAAGTCGATCCGCACACGGGCTGGATCATGGACTTTGCTGAGGTTAAGCGAATTTTTCAGCCCATCTATGAGCGATTAGATCATCACTATCTCAATGACATTGCAGGTTTAGAAAATCCCACCAGCGAAAATCTGGCGCGTTGGTTGTGGGTTCAAGTCAAGCCGCAGTTGCCTTTGCTTAGTAAAGTGGTGGTGCATGAAACCTGTACCAGTGGCTGTGTGTACCAAGGGGATGAACCGGCTTAGGTGGCTTCAGTTCAGGCTGCTTATATCCGTACGATGGAACTGGTGTTCAGTTTGTATTGAGCGCTTATTGAACAGCCGTGACAAGTTGCCGAGTGCTTATGGCCTTACGTAAACCGCTAATTGGTGTGCCTGCAGATCGCAAGTTGCTTGGAAATCATTATTTCCATTGTGTCGGCGAAAAATACCTCAAGGCCATTATCGATGCCGCCAATTGTATTCCCGTAGTGGTGCCGGCTTTAGGGGCCGGTGATCGGTTGGATACACTCGTCAGTCAGCTTGATGGGGTCTTGTTACCCGGCAGCCCTTCGCACATTGAGCCTCATCATTACGGTGAGCGCAGCGAGCCTGGCACTTTGCATGATCCACAACGGGACGCCATTACCTTGCCCTTGATCCCGCGACTGGTGGATGCAGGGATTCCGTTGTTGGCGATCTGTCGTGGCTTTCAGGAAATGAATGTCGCCTATGGTGGTAGTTTGTGGCCAAAGCTGCATGAAGTCCCTGACCTCATGGACCATCGAGAAAATGAGGCGGATTCCTTGGAGGTGCAATATGGTCCTGTCCATGCTGTACAACTGGTTGCTGACGGTCTGCTGCACGGGTTAGCGGGTGAGACCATGATTCGGGTGAATTCCCTTCACTGGCAGGGCGTGCGGCAGTTGGCTCCTGCATTGGTGGCCGAGGCCGTAGCACCGGATGGTGTGATTGAAGCGTTTCGCGTGCGCCATGCCGCCTGCTTTGCCGTGGGTGTGCAATGGCATCCCGAGTGGCAGGTGATGCAGAACCCATTCTCGATGGCGTTGTTTGCTGAGTTTGGTCGGGCCGCCTACGCCCATGCTGCTCGGCGCTGAAACTGTCGCACCTCAAACCCTTTCGGGTGAGTGCGGTCTATCTCTTGGCTCATCCCTGCGTCTGCGTTACGATTTCCCACTTGCATCCGAATCCTTAAGAGGCACTGCGCCATGACTGTATTTTTTCGTCCTCATTCTCTGCTGGTTAAGCTGGTATGGATGACGCTTGCTGTATTGCTGTCGGCCTGTAGCAAGAAAGAAGCCGCACCCGCTCAATCTGCGGCATCCGCCACGGTGGTGACTGCGGTTACGGATGACGAGAAGGTTCTGAATGTATATAACTGGTCGGATTACATCGCTGATGACACCGTGAAAAATTTTGAGGCCAAGTACGGTGTCAAGGTGAATTATGACGTGTTCGATTCCAATGAATTGGTGGAAACCAAGATGCTGGCCGGCAGTTCGGGATATGACATTGTGGTGCCGTCTTCGCAATTCATGGAACGTCAGGTTAAGGCCGGTGTCTTCGCTAAGCTGGATAAATCATTGCTGACTAATATCGGTAATTTAGATCCAGCAACATTGAAACAAGTGGCTATGTATGATCCTGGAAATGAACATGCCATCCCTTATATGTGGAGCACGGATGGTATTGGCTACAATGTGGATAAGGTTAAAAAACTGATCCCGGATGCTCCGTTGGACAGTTGGGCATTGATCTTTGATCCCAAGTACGCAGCAAAACTTAAAGACTGTGGTATCTCCATCCTAGATGCGCCATCGGATATTCGTAGCATTGTCCTCATCTATTTGGGTAAAGATCCCAATAGTCAGAATCCTGAGGATCTGAAATTGGCTGAGGCGCAGTTGATGAAGATCAGGCCTTATGTGCGTAAGATCAATTCGTCACAATATATTGAAGATTTGGCCAATGGCGATCTGTGTGTCGCACTGGGATACAACGGCGATGTGTTACAGGCACGTGATCGTGCCTTTGAAGCTAAGAATGGCATCAATATCGCGTACGTGATTCCTAAGGAAGGCAGCATTGTGACCATCGATACCATGGTGATTCCAGCCGATGCTAAGCATCCGAAGAATGCGCACTTGTTTATGAATTACCTGATGGAGCCTGAGGTGGCGGCCGCCAATTCCAACAAGGTGAACTACGCAAATGGCAACACCGCATCCGAGGCCTTCCTCAATGAGTCGGTAAAAAATGATCCGGCGGTATATCCCACTGCAGAGATCAAAGCCAAGTTAACCCCTGAGTTGTCTGTCGCCGATGACTATAATCGGTTACTGACTCGTACTTGGACGCGTTTCCAGACAGGAAAATAATGTGTTGCGGGAGTGCCGCTGAGGTGCTCTCGCCCATCCTTCAGGGCGCCTACTGATCCGCCCTCCTGTGAGTGAATTATGGCCCCCACCCCGATTGATCCTGTTTTTGTTCGTGAGCCTTGGCATGATCCGAAGGCTGAGCCTTATATTCGTATTGAGCAGGTCACTAAGCGGTTTGGTGAGTTTGTTGCTGTCAATGAAGTGTCTCTGAATATCTATCGTTCGGAGTTGTTTTGCCTGTTGGGTGGATCGGGCTGTGGTAAGACGACCTTGTTGCGCATGTTGGCAGGGTTTGAACAACCCAGCAGTGGCAAAATTTTCATTGATGGTGTGGACATGAGTGACATTCCGCCTTACGAGCGACCGGTCAACATGATGTTCCAGTCGTATGCACTGTTTCCCCACATGACTGTAGAGCAAAACGTTGGCTTTGGTTTGAAGATGGAGGCCAAGCCGAAGTCAGAAATTGCTGATCGGGTTGCCGACATGCTGAAGTTAGTCAGCATGAGCCAGTATGGAAAACGTAAGCCACATCAGTTGTCGGGAGGGCAGCGTCAGCGTGTGGCTCTGGCCAGAGCGTTAATCAAGCAGCCTAAGTTGTTGTTGTTGGATGAGCCGCTAGGGGCATTGGATAAAAAATTACGTGAGCATACGCAGTTCGAATTAGTGAACCTTCAGGAAAAGTTGGGGGTCACGTTTGTTGTGGTGACGCACGATCAAGAAGAAGCGATGACGCTGGCAACGCGTATTGGTGTGATGGATCATGGCAGGATCGTGCAAGTGGGTACGCCTAAAGAGATCTATGAATTTCCACAAAGCAAATTTGTGGCCGAGTTCATTGGTTCGGTCAATGTATTTGAAGGGCAGTTGATCGATGATCAGTCGGACCACGTCCGTGTTGCCTGTCCCGAGCTGGATTGTCCTGTGTACATTTCACATGGCATCAGTTCTGCGCCTAAGGCCACATTGTGGGTGGCGATTCGACCTGAAAAAATAGAGTTATCGTTAGTGCCTCCCGCGCAGCAGGAAAACTGGGCACGCGGTGTGATCAAGGAAATTGCTTATTTGGGTGACCTTTCGGTATTTTTGATTCGTCTTAATTCAGGCAAGACTGTGCGCGTGACCCGTCCGAATAGGTGGCGTCATGAGGATGAGCACATGACCTGGGAGCAAGAAGTGTTTCTGCATTGGCATGACACCAGTCCTGTGGTGGTAAGTGCGTGATGAAGCTTGAGCAGCAGGTAAGGGCATCCCGTGTGGCCGGCTTCAGTGCCGCAGTCCAATTTATCCTGCAGGTTTTTCATTACATCGTGCCTTATCACTGGGTTGCATCGCGTTTGGCCCGATGGGGCGTGAAAGGGCAGCGACTTGTTGTTGCGCTGCCTTATCTGTGGCTGTTGTTGTTTTTCTTTATTCCATTTTTGATTGTGTTGAAGATTTCTTTTTCTTTAACCCAGTTGTCGATGCCGCCTTATCAGCCCTTAGTGCAGTGGACGGGTGAGCAGCTCAATCAGTTACGCCTCAATATCAATCCAGGCAATTTTCAATATCTGTGGCAGGACAGTTTATATCTTGATGCGTTTCTTAATTCCATCAAGGTGGCGGGCATAGCCACCTTGATTACATTACTCATCGGCTATCCGATGGCCTACGCCATCGCGCGCTCATCCGTGCAATGGCGCGGGGTGTTGATGATGATGGTGATTCTGCCCTTTTGGACGTCCTTTTTATTGCGTGTGTATGCTTGGATTGGAATTTTAAAAAATAACGGATTACTGAATAATTTTTTGTTGTGGCTGGGGGTAATTGATGAGCCTATGGTGATGCTGCAAACTAATTTTGCGGTGTACCTTGGTATTGTGTATTCGTATCTGCCGTTCATGATCATGCCGTTGTATGCCACGCTGGAAAAAATGGATTTGACCTTGCTGGAGGCGGCCAAGGATTTGGGTTGCCGCCCTCTGCGTGCGTTTTTGACAATCACGGTGCCATTGTCGATGCCCGGTATCGTAGCGGGGTGTATGTTGGTGTTCATTCCGGCCGTGGGCGAATTCGTGATTCCTTCCTTACTCGGCCCATCCGATTCACTGATGATCGGTAAGGTATTGTGGACGGAATTTTTTAATAACCGCGACTGGCCCGTGGCCAGTGCAGTGGCGATTGCGTTGCTGTTAGTGCTGGTGGTGCCGATGGTGTGCTTCCAGCGCGCTCAGGCACGGACTGCCGAAGCGGGTGAGGCATGAAATCCCGCACGGCTTGGTTCAGGTTGTCTTCGCTGGTGCTTGGCTTTGCGTTTCTGTATATCCCGATCCTGTCCTTGGTGGTGTATTCGTTTAACAAATCGAAACTGGTGACGGTATGGGGTGGGTTCTCCACTCAGGGGTATGGCAAGTTATTTGAGAATACGCAGATACTCGATGCGGCTGGGTTATCGCTGCGTATTGCCGCCATCAATGCCACCGGCGCGACCATTTTGGGTACCTTTGCGGGGATTGCCTTGGCGCGCTTCGGTCAGTTCCGCGGTCGAACACTGCTGTCGGGCATGACAACCGCGCCCTTGGTCATGCCGGATGTCATCACCGGCTTGTCGTTGTTGTTGATGTTCGTGGCGATGGAGCAGGCATTGGGTTGGCCTGCGGGGCGGGGCATGACCACGATCACTATTGCGCACATCACGCTGACGCTGTCCTATGTCACGGTGATTGTGCAATCACGCTTAGCCTCGATGGACATTGCGCTTGAAGAAGCGGCCATGGATTTAGGTGCCCGTCCCGTCAAGGTGTTCTTGCTGGTGACCCTACCAATTATCGCACCGGCGCTTGCCTCCGGTTGGTTACTGGCCTTCACCATTTCGCTGGATGACATGGTCATTGCCAGCTTTGTCTCTGGTCCAGGGTCGAGTACCTTGCCGATGGTGATTTATTCAAAAGTGAGACTGGGCGTGAGCCCAGATATTAATGCGCTGGCCACTATCATGGTGGGGTTGGTCACCGTGGGTGTGTTATTGACCGGTTACCTGATGTTCCGGCGAGACCGCCTGCGTCAGCGTGATCGGCAGCTCTCTGAAAGTCTGGGTTAACACCGCTTTACTCATGCCGTTGTGCGGCGTGCTTGAGGCTTATTCCAATGTCAGGCGTTCAGGCTCGCGCACAAAATAGCCTTGAATGTAATCCACGCCAAGTTGCCACAGTGCGGCCATGGTATTGGCATCCTCAACCCGTTCAGCGATGGTGCGGATGCCGTGTTTTGTCGCGGCGTTTACCAAGCGACCGATCAGGGCTTGTGTGTTCGGGTCAGTGGCCAGTGTTTGGATCAGCGTGCCATCCAGTTTCAGGAAATCCATTGGCAAGTGATTAAGTAGTTGCAGTGTATTAGGCGATCTGCCTGCGTGTTCCAGAGCAAAGCCGAAGCCGGCTTGTTTGAGTTGCCTAGCCAAATTCACCGTCGCGCGCAGTTGCTGATTGGTGACCGTTTCGCTGATTTGGAAGATTAGTTGAGCGGGCTTGATAGGATGGACTTGTAATTGACCTTTAAGCCAGGTGAGTAGTGATTGGTCTACGACAGAGTCTTGAGAAAGGCGCACCAGTAAGGTGTCGTTGGTGCTGCTGCTGTTGCAGTAGGACATCGCCGCACCGATTACCCAACGGTCAATGTTTTTCATCAGGTCATTGCGCTCGGCTGCGGCGAGAAACTCTGAGGGCAGTACTTCCTCGTTGGCTTCATCGAGCATGCGTATCAAGACATCGAACATGCTTTTATGGTCGCCGCTCAATGTGATGATAGGTTGTTGTAACAGACGGAAACGATTGTCCATGAGGGCTGACTTAATGAGTTTCACCCACAGTTTGTCGTTCATCACCTGCAACGTATTTTCTTCAGTGGATGAGGTGGATGGCAGAGACGCTTGCATGGTCTGTGGGGTCGTCAGGTCAGGCAGCACGCTGGCGAGTACCTGATTCAGGTCGAAGGGTTGCGAGGTGATGAGGGCGTGGGCTGCGGTGCCGTTAAAGGCTAGTGATCCATTGGCTGGGGTGAAGGGTTGTTCACGCATCCTACGCAAGGCATTGGCGCACCACGCTGCGATGTCATCACGTGTGCCGCGTTCGAGTAATACCACAATATGGCTGCTGCCGAAGCGTCCGGCCAGGTCATGGCTTTGCAATTGTTCCTTGATCGGTTTGATGAAATGCGCCATGAAGGCTTCGCTGTGAGCAGGCCCGAGGGTATGCAAAATAGTGGCAAAGTTTTCAGGGGCGATGCACACCAGTTCCCTGACGCCGGCTTTGATCGGCTGTGCCAATCGTTCACTGACCTGCTCGATAAAATATTTCCATTGCAGCATACCGGTGGTGGCATCGCGACTGAGTGCATCATGGATGCGAACTTCCATGGGGCGCTGATCCTGCCGTTGTGCAGGTACTTTCAACTGCACAGCGGGTTCATCGTCAATATCGACTTCCTGTAATAACAGCTCGACAGGAAGGCTGGAGCCATCAGGTAGCCGAGCGTTAATCTTCAGGGGATGACCTGTCCATTTGCCTTGCATGCAGGCGGCTAAGGCACCTTTAAGGGCATGATGCGAATCTGCTTCGAAGCAGTCTAATACTGGGTTGCCTTCCATCGCCTCGGCGTGACTCTGTCCAAGTAACGTAAGCCAAGCGGCATTGGGATTCAGCATGATCCCTTCTTGGACCAGCACAATGGCATCGACCGAGCCTGCCATCAGTTGTTGCATCTGTTGGTAATACTGATGCGTTGAGTTCAGGGCCGAGCTCAGTTGTCGTTGCAGTTTGAAGTGATGCAGTTCACGGCTGGCCACGGCTTGCAGTCGCTGTGGATGTTTCAAGCTCACCACGTCGCGTGCACCTTGCTTAAGATCTTGTGTCATGATCGTTTCATCCACCTGCTCACGGATTAGCAGCGTAGGAATGGAGGGTGCAAGCTGTTGCGTGGCGTTCAGCAGTGCTAAGGCGGCTTCAGGTTGCGTGCCGACGACGGCGAAGATTAAGTGAATGTTGATTTGCGAAAGCGCATCGTGCAGTTCGCTGACCTGTTCAATCCAATGGCAATGCACCGCATGCCCCGCATTGCGCAGCACACGATTAATAAACTCGACATCATCCTGTTGTCGGGTCAGTACCAAGATCGGTATGGCACTCGTGTCCGACATGGTGGCGGTGGTAAACCTCAAGGGTGATTGATGATGGTTTGCGATCTGTGGCTGATCCTTAAAATCTCCGTAATCCCTAGAATCTGTAATCCTTGAGTATCAGCCCAACGTGCATGGTATCAGTAACCTGCGGCTCAAAATGCGACTGGGGTCTTGGAAGCGTGTCCAGGCAGTTCACGGACCAATTTGGGAACCAGGAAGCCGGGCAGCTCGGCTTGCAGTGTGTTCATGATGGTTTGAGCTTCGTGTACCGGTACGTCGAAATGGCCGGCGCCTTGCACCGGGTCGAGCAGATGCAGGTAGTAAGGTTGAATGCCGGTTGCAAACAGGGTCTCACTCAGTTCGGTCAGCACCGTTGCCGAATTGTTGACCCCCTTGAGCAGCACCGATTGGTTAAGCAGCGTCACGCCGTGACGGGCCAGGGCTTGGCAAGCTTGGATGACTTCGTCACTGATTTCTCTGGGGTGGTTGATGTGCAGCACCATCACCTTTTGCAAGTTGATGGAATCCAGCCAATGGAGTAATTCGGTATCCACCCGTTCAGGCAGCACGACAGGTTGGCGGGTGTGAATACGAAGGCGCTTGAGGTGCGGAATGTGCAGCAGGCCCTGACTGAGTTCGCGCAAGCGCCGTTCATTCAGGCTTAAGGGGTCGCCGCCGCTGAGGATCAACTCGCGAATGCTGGTATCTTGCTGTATCGCGGCCAAGGCGCTCTGCCAGTGCTGGCTGCTGGCCGTGTCCTCGCCATAAGGAAAGTGGCGGCGGAAGCAGTAACGGCAATGCACGCCGCAGGCTCCCGTGCTGATCAGCAGGGCGCGTCCTCGGTACTTGTGCAGGACGCCCGGTGCGATACGACTGGCCATGTCACCGACAGGGTCGGTGACAAAGCCCGGTGTTTGCAGGGTCTCGGCACCTAACGGCAGCACTTGCCTGAGCAAGGGATCGTCCGGATTGCCGTGCTCCATGCGAGCGACAAAACCGCGCGGCACGCGCAGCGGAAATAATTTGGCAGCGACTTGGGCGGCGGGAAGCAGGGCTGGATCAAGCCCGAGTATGTTCAGTAACTCTGCCGGATCGGTGATGGCCTGTGCCAGTGACGCCTGCCATACAGGTAGGTCGCTGGGCGCAGATTCACGGTGCGCCTGCAGCTTGGTCTGGTTTGATTGTGTGCTTACGGCTATCATCGGCGGCCTTTTTACCAGATCTCCGGGCGTTTCCGGAGTGTTATCCAACCACCACGGTGCCGAGATGGCTAGCTATAGCACAAACGAATTCAAATCCGGTCTCAAGATTATTCTTGACAATGATCCTTATACCATCGTCGAAAATGAAATGGTTAAGCCCGGTAAGGGGCAAGCCTTCAACCGCGTCAAGGTGCGTAATTTAAAGACCGGTCGTACCGTGGAGCGTACCTTTAAGTCGGGTGACTCCGTGGAAGGTGCGGATGTGGTTGAAACTGAAATGCAGTTTCTGTATAGCGACGGCGAATTCTGGACCTTCATGGTGCCCGAGAATTTTGAGCAGCACACCGCCGGTAAGGCTGCGATGGGTGACACGCCACAATGGCTCAAAGACGGCATGAGTTGCACCGTGATGCTGTGGAACGGTCAGCCTCTTACAGTGACGCCGCCGGCACACGTGGAGCTGAAGATTGTTGAGACCGATCCGGGCATGCGTGGTGACACGGCCACTGGCGGTTCCAAGCCTGCGACGCTTGAAACGGGTGCGGTGGTGCGTGTGCCCTTGTTCATCAGCGAAGGTGAAGTGGTGCGTGTCGATACGCGTACCGGTGAATACTTGGCTCGCGGTAAGGGCTGATCCCTTTTAAAAATACTGGCCTGCAGTGCGCTGTTATCAGCAGTGCGCTGGCGTCATCCGTTTTAAAGACCGCCTGCGGGCGGTCTTTATGTTTGTTGATTAAGATTGATAGCGAGAGCTCACCATGGCTAATCCCAGCGAATTACCTATCCTGCGCCTGAAGCGTGATGAAGACCGTCGTCTGTCTGCAGGTCATCTGTGGGTGTTCTCTAACGAAGTCAACACCACCGAGACACCGCTGACGGCATTCAAGCCCGGTGATGTGTGCCAGGTGCGCTCGCAGCGTGACAAGTTCATGGGCTATGCTTATGTCAATCCTCGTGCGCTGATCTGCGCGCGTATTTTAGGGCGCGATGAGCGTCATCCGCCGGGTGATAAGTCGCTGCTCGTGCACCGATTACAAGTCGCCTTGTCATTGCGTGAGCGGGTGTATGCACAGCCGTACTATCGACTGGTCTATGGCGAGTCGGATCTTTTGCCGGGCCTGGTGCTTGATCGATTTGGTGATGTGATCGTGGGACAGATTAATACGGCAGGCATGGAGGCGATGAAGGAACAGATTGTTGCGGCAGTTAAGCAGGTGATCAAGCCTGTGGCCATGGTGTGGAAGAACGACAGCGGCGCGCGTGAACTTGAAGGATTGGAGCCATACGTCGAGACGGCCTTTGGTGAGGTGCCTGAGCAATTACAGTTGCAAGAAAGCAGCGTGATGTTTTCAGTGCCCGCCCAAGAGGGTCAAAAGACCGGCTGGTTCTATGATCAGGCCTTCAATCGTCAGGCCTTGCTGAAGTACGTGAAGGGCGCCAAGGTGCTGGATGTGTTCAGCTATATCGGCGCGTGGGGATTGACCGCGGCACGTGCCGGTGCGGCGGAGGTGACCTGTGTCGATGGCTCGGCAAAAGCGCTGGAGTGTCTGCAGCACAATGCCACTGCCAATGGCTTGAAGGTGGACACGATCAAAGGTGATGCTTTTGATGTGCTGGAAAAACTACATCAGGACAAGCGTAAGTTCGATATCGTCATTATCGATCCACCGGCCTTCATCAAGCGTAAGAAAGATATCCCTAAGGGCGAGGCCGCTTACAAGCGCCTGAATCAGTTGGCGATGCAGTTGGTGGAGCGTGATGGTCTGCTGGTGTCCTGCTCGTGTTCTTATCACCTGCACGGTGATGCGCTGATTGATTCGATTCAGCGTGCGGCACGGCATTTGAATAAGCATGTGCAGATCATTGAGGTAGGGGGACAGGCGCCGGATCATCCGATTCATCCTGGCATTGAAGAGACCCGCTACCTCAAATCATTCATCGCGCGGGTGGTGTCCGAATAATCCTCTGCGACAGTCACGAGAGGTGTATTCATGTCTAACGCACTGCACGCGCTGCTGTTAAGATTACCCACTCATGTTTATCTATCCTGACATTGATCCGATCATCTTCTCAGTAGGGCCGCTGGCGGTGCGCTGGTATGGGCTGATGTATGTGATTGGTATCCTAGGTGGGTGGTATCTGGCAAGACGACGGGCCGCCATGCCGGGCTCGACCTGGAAGCCGCTGGATGTGGATGATCTGGTGTTCTTTGCCTCAATGGGACTGATTATCGGTGGACGCTTGGGCTGGGTGCTGTTTTACGGCATAGAAGACGTGATCCATGAGCCTGTGCGTGCCTTGCGAATCTGGGAAGGGGGCATGTCCTTCCACGGTGGCATCATCGGTGGCATGACCGGCGTGGCGCTGTTTGCTCGCAGTCGACAACGACAGATTGCCGATGCGCTCGATTTTGCGGCACCGTTACCGGCGCTGGGTTTGTTTACCGGCCGCATCGCTAATTTCATTAATGGTGAGTTGTGGGGCAAGCCCACCGATGTGCCCTGGGCTGTCATCGTGGATGGCGTGCCGCGTCATGCCTCTCAGCTTTATGAAGCCTGTCTAGAAGGCATCGTGTTGTTTTTTATTGTGTGGCTGTTTACCCGCAAGCCACGACCGCAGTGGGCACCGACGAGCCTGTGGTTGCTGTGCTATGGCGTGTTTCGTTTTGCGGTCGAGTTTGTGCGGGTGCCGGATGCCAATCGCGGGTATCTGCTGTTGGGATGGGTCACCGAAGGACAGCTCTTGTGCCTGCCAATGATCGTGGTCGGGTGGTATATGCTGTTACGAGCCTATCGCTTAAAGCGTCCCAGTGGTAATTACGTTGGAGTGGTGTCGTGATCACCGCGTCCTATGTGATCGTGCTGTTGTTATTCGTAGGTCGGGATTTATCCCGACATCATCATCCCTCAGTAAGTGGATACGGAAATTAACGCATGCGGCAATACCTTGACCTGATGCGTCTGGTGCGTAATGAAGGGTTGGTCAAGACCGACCGGACCGGTACGGGTACGCGTTCGATCTTCGGTCATCAGATGCGGTTCAATCTTGCTGATGGCTTCCCGATGCTCACCACCAAGAAGCTGCATCTGCGTTCCATTGTCTATGAATTGCTGTGGTTTCTGCGTGGTGACACCAACATCCGTTATCTTAAAGAGAACAACGTCTCCATCTGGGATGAGTGGGCCAATGAGCAGGGTGATTTAGGTCCCGTCTACGGTCGGCAGTGGCGTACCTGGCCAACACCGGATGGCGGCTACGTGGATCAAATCAGTCGCACGGTGGATTTAATTCGTCGCAATCCAGATTCACGCCGCATCATTGTGAATGCGTGGAACGTGGGCGAGCTTGAGAAGATGGCGCTCACGCCGTGTCATGCGCTGTTTCAGTTCTGGGTGGGCGATGGCAAGTTATCCTGCCAGCTCTATCAGCGTAGCGCCGATATCTTTCTTGGTGTGCCCTTCAACATTGCCTCGTACGCATTGCTCACGCACCTGTTCGCGCAGCAGTGCGATCTTGAAGTGGGTGACTTTGTCTGGACGGGTGGTGACTGCCATTTGTATTTGAATCATCTGGATCAGGCCGATCTGCAATTGTCACGTGACACGCGCAGCTTGCCGAAATTGCTGATTAAACGCAGGCCGCCTTCCATTTTTGAATATCAGTTCGAAGACTTCGAGATCACTGATTACGATCCGCACCCGCACATCAAAGCGGTCGTGGCTGTTTGATTTTTTAAACTCGGTATCTAACTTAAGCGTCACCATGGCAAGTAAGAAAAAGCGTAATACATCCTCCAAATCCAAGATCAACACGAAAAAAGAGCTTGATAATCTGATTCACTCTGAGCTGGTTGAGGTGCGTAACTCACCCATTCATGGTCGGGGTGTGTACGCGGTGAAGCCGATTAAGAGCGGCACGCGCGTCTATGAATATGTCGGCGAGCGCATCTCACACTCGGAAGCAGATCGACGTTTCTGGAAGAAGCATCAGGAAGATGGCCACACCTTTTTGTTTGTGGTCAATCGCAAGACGGTCATTGACGGCACGCGTAAGGGCAATGATGCGCGCTACATCAACCATCGCTGCGAAGCCAATTGCGAGACCGTCACCGAAGACAACCGTATCTTCATCGAGGCCATTCGCAACATCAAGGCCGGTGAAGAGCTGGGCTATGATTATCAGTTGACCTGGAGCGAAGACGACACGGCAGAGGATTTAGCGTTGTACCGTTGCCTGTGTGGGTCAAAGAAGTGCCGTGGCACGATGCTCGATGCGCAGTCGATTGAGCAGCACCTGGCTGAAGATCGGGCCAAGCGTAAGCGTGCCAAGGCACGGGCTGAGGCCAAGCAAGGTCAAGCCAGCGCGAAGTCTGCAAAGAACAAATCCGCTAAGAAAACCACTGCGAAAAACAAAGCCAGTAAAAAGAAAGTCTCTAAGAAGACAGTCTCTAAAAAGAAAACAGGCAAGCGAGGCCGCAATTGATCATCTCGTTGATCGTGGCGGTCGCGGATAACGGCGTCATCGGTCAGGACAACGCATTACCCTGGCGATTGCCAGGGGATCTGAAGCGCTTCAAGGCGCTCACCATGGGCAAGCCCATCATCATGGGCCGTAAAACATTCGACTCTATCGGTAAGCCGTTGCCGGGCCGTACCAATATTGTCATCACGCGTCAGTCTGATTTGCAGATAGTCGGTTGCACCGTGGTGGGGTCGCTCGATGAGGCATTCGGTAGCGTGCAAGCCGATGAGTACATGATCATTGGCGGCGCTGAAATTTATCGACAGGCCTTACCGCAGGCGCAGCGTGTGTACCTTACACAGGTGCATGCCACTATCAGTGGCGATGCTTTTTTTCCACTGCTAGAGCCGACGCAGTGGCATGAGACTTCCCGTGACGATGTGCCTGCAGATGACCAGAATCAGTTTGCGCACAGTTTTATAACCCTTGAGCGAGTGACGTCATGAGTTCACTTCTGCAAACGCCCGAATGGCAGGCACTGAATGCGTTAATGCTCAGTGACGGCACGCTGCATCTGCGTGATCTGTTTGCAGATAATCCACAACGTTTCGAACAATTCTCGCGCTGTGACATGGAGATGCTGTTTGATTTTTCGCGGCAGCGGGTCACTCAGCCCATCTTGCAGGCCTTGATCAAGTTGGCCGAGGCGCGGGGTCTGAAAGAACAGATCCGTGCCATGTTTAGCGGTGGGGTGATTAACACCACCGAGCGACGTGCCGTCTTGCACACCGCGTTGCGTGCAGATGCAGGTCGAAAGATTGTAGTGAATGGTCAGGATGTCATGCCTGCAGTACGTGCCAATCTTGAGCACATGCGAGCCTTTGTTGAGGGCGTGCACGGTGGTCGTGTGCGGGGTGTGACAGATCAGACATTCACCGATGTGGTGAACATCGGCATTGGCGGTTCCGATTTAGGTGTTGTCATGGTGAACGAGGCATTGGCCCGTTACCGTCACCCTGGTATCACGCTGCACTGCGTCTCCAACATTGACGGCTCACAGCTTGCTGATGTGCTGTCGAAGGTGAATGCGGCCAGTACCTTGTTTGTGGTGTGTTCAAAAACATTCACCACGCTGGAGACCTTATCTAATGCCAAGATTGCACGGCAGTGGCTGGTTGATCAGTTGGGTGATGATGCCGTCTCTCGTCACTTTGTTGCGGTCTCAACCAATGATCAGGCCATGGATGCGTTTCAGATTGCACCTGAAAACAGATTCACGATGTGGGACTGGGTTGGGGGTCGATACTCGTTGTGGTCTTCGGTGGGGCTGTCGATTGCGTTGAGCATGGGCATGGCGCATTTCGAAGCCTTGCTGCACGGTGCGCGCATCATGGATGAGCACTTTCAGCAGACACCATTTGAAAACAATTATCCGGTGCTGATGGGCCTGCTTGGCATCTGGAACCGTAATTTTTTAGAGCTCGACTCATTGGCTGTGTTGCCGTATGACCAGCGCCTGCATCGCTTTGCGGCGTACTTACAGCAACTCGATATGGAGAGTAATGGCAAGCGTGTCACTCACGGTGGTGAGCCTGTGGAGTGTGACACTGGTGCGGTGGTATGGGGCGAACCAGGCTCGAATGCGCAGCACTCCTTCTTTCAGTTATTGCATCAGGGCACGGCACGGACTGCGTTGGATTTCATCGCGCCGGTGAATGCCTCCAGTGACTATCAAGGCCAACAGAATCTCGCCCTGGCCAATTGCATCGGTCAGGCACAGGCCTTTGCCTTGGGCTACACCGAGCAGGAAGCGCGGCACGAGTTGACGGCGCGGGGGATGGACACTGAAACCATTGAACGGCTCACGCCTCACAAATTGCATCTGGGTAATCGACCCAGTTCGTTGGTGTTGTTTGCGCGTCTTGATCCGACCACGTTAGGTAAATTGATTGCGTTGTATGAGCACAAGGTGTTCGTACAAAGCGTGATCTGGGACATCAATGCCTTTGATCAGTGGGGCGTTGAGTTAGGTAAGAAGGTGGCCGATGCGTTGGTGTCGGTGGTTGAACGTCCCGAGACGGCGCCCGATGGCTTGCAGGGATTGATGGGTTATGTGAAGCGCTGGCGCACCCCGTAGGTCGGGTTTTATCCCGACAATTTAAGGTGCGTAGGTTGGGTTTTAACCCGACTGTTTAATGTTGGAATAAATTCCAACTTACAGGCTGCAAGATTTGTAGGCCGGGATTCAACCCGACGTGTGGGGTGGGATTGATCCTATGGTCAATGTCGCAATAAATTGCGACCCACAAGGGTTGGTCTGTAGGTCGGGATTTATCCCGACAATTTAAGGTGCGTAGGTCGGGTTTTAACCCGACGGTTTAATGTTGGAATAAATTCCAACCTACAGGCTGCAAGATTTGTAGGCCGGGATTCAACCCGACGTGTGGGGTGGGATTGATCCTATG